>JAFVXA010000049.1 GCA_017501355.1 Oscillospiraceae bacterium | reverse complement strand
GACGCCGCGCAGGGAAAGATAGTTGTCCAGTAGTTTGTGTGTGAGCTGTATCTGCCTTGCATCGTCATCACACAGGGCAATATGGAACACGCAAAACACCCCCTTCCCACAGTTGTCCTTTTTGTATTTTACCATATTTCGACGGCGCGGGAAAACCAATTCTGCGTAAAATCATACCAAATCTTCATAAGACGCCAAAATGCCGCTTATTTTTGCTATGCTGATAAAAAAGAAAACGAGGAGGTGTCGGCCTGTGACCGTACAGATTTTGCGGGATGTCATGCCGGAGCCGAAGCGAAAAGGCAGCGTCTGGCCCCGCCAGCGGTGTCCGGCCTTTACACCAAGACAGAACGCATCGCCAAAGCAGGCGGAGTGCTGGTTTTGCCGCTACGCGGATTTCCACCTGACCGAGCCGGTGGCGCTGGAGGTCGGCATCTGCTGTTGGCCGGAGGTGCAGTTGGAGTAAATGACGGGAAAAGGTCTTTATGGGGAGCAGGCTCCCCATAGCTTTAGGGTCCCCCTAAAGCGAATGCTTCTTTCAATACACAAGCACGGAGGAAAGATGTTATGAAAAAACGGATTTTAAGTATCATTTTGAGTATCGTGATGCTCGTCGGCCTGCTGCCATCGACGGCGCTGGCAATGATGACGGATGTCCTCTACATCGGCGGTGTCGGCATGGGCAACGGAATGGCTGCGACCTACTACAAAAACGGCGATACGACGACCACGGGGTTGACCGGCACAGCCGATGGCTGGAACGCGAAATTCGAGGGAAACACTCTCTGGTTGAACGGTCTCATTGTGACTGCTTCAGACGTCGGTGAAACAGACGCGAAGCGGACCGGGATCTACAGCAAGATGACAGAGCTTACCATCAACATGGCAGGCGACAGCTCTGTCACCGGTGCGTCGGTCACGGACGAAGCCAGCTATGGCATTTATTTTGATGCAGTCGGAGATTCGAAGCTGACCATCACCGGCAGCGGCAGCCTTACCGCCAAAGGCGGCGATGTCACGTGCACCGACGGCAAGACCAGCAGAGGGATCTATATGAGCAGCCCCACGGGCAGGGTCATCGTCGAAAGCGGTACCCTTAACGCCAACGGCGGCACCGTGACGGGCAGCTCGTGGGCGGTAAGTGACGGTATTTTGGGCGCTCTTACGGTAAACGGCGGCACGGTCAACGCCACGGGAGGGACATCCTCCGGCAAGGGCCACGGCATATGGACGAACGCTCAAGATCTGACTGTGACCGGCGGCACCGTCAACGCCGTTGCCGGAACGGTGGATGGCACTGCCAGTTATGCGGTAAATACAAAATATGTCGATGTCAGCGGCGGCACGCTTACTGCAACCGGCGGGACGGCAGAAAACGGATACAGCTGCGGCATTTCCGTCGACTACGATGGCACCATCGCAGTCTCTGGCAGCGGAAAGCTGGAAGCCATGGGCGGTAAGGCCAAGTCGGAAAGCGGCGGCATCTTCAACCAGTCGACCAGCACCATTACGGTCTCTGATAACGGCATCCTTACCGCATTGGGCGGCAGCGTCACCTACGAGAGTGACGGCAGTTATTCCTGTGGCATATACAATGGAAACGTGACCGTCAGCGGCGGCACCCTTACCGCCACCGGCGGCGACACAGGCAATGCCATGGTCAGCTGCGGCCTTTATGAAACCGAAGTGAGCGTGACCGGCGGCACCCTTATTGCTCAGGGCGGAAGCAACAGCCGCTGGGGCAAGGCCGGCTACAGCTGCGGTATTTACGGCGACAAGGAAAGGAGCGTGACCGGCGGTACGCTTACTGCCATCGGCGGCTACTCCAGAAACGGCGACAGCTACGGCTGCTATTACAGCGCATATTCCGCTCCGGCCACTGGCTTCCTCAATGGCGGCAGTTATCAGGGAGAAAAGGCTGCAATCAGAACGAGAAACAGCAATGTTCCTGTCCACAAGCTCTTGGCAACTGGCTACGGATACTATGAGAATGACACGCAGCTCGACCCGGGCACCAACAAAACCAGTATCGGCGGAACGAATGCTGTCATCGTAAAACAGACGCTTCCGCTGACCTTTACGGACAGCGAGACCTATGACATTCCCGCTTCCACTGCGGGTACAGCGATCGATCATATCAATCTCTCCGGTGCTGTTTCCGGCGGTCTGCTCCCATACACATTCTCGGCAGAGGGATTGCCGGCGGGAATCAGCATCAGCGCAAAGGGTATTATCTCAGGCACACCTGCAACGGCGGATGATGATGGCGGCACAGCTGCCATCACCGTTACGGACAACGCCGAGGCGACGGCATCTATCACCATTGCTTACGGAGCAATTTCTGAGGCACCGCCCCACATCCACGATATGTCCGTAGCTTGCGGCGGCAGCGGCGTGACTTACACTCCGTGGGACGGCACGACAGACCTCTCCGGCGGCAATGTGTATCTGACCGGGGATGCGACCCCCACCGAAACCATCACCGTCACCGGCACGGTCAACCTCTGCCTGAACGGACACAGCATCACCAGCAGCGCAGACTACGCGATCGAAGTTTCCGATGGCGCGGTGCTGAACCTCTGCGACTGCAAAGGCAGCGGAACTGTCAGCGGCGATGATGTTGGTATCTACAGCGAGGGCGGCACAGTCAACGTCTACGGCGGTACGGTCAATGGAGAATATCAAGGAATCTATAATTATTACGAGAACAGCACCGTCAATATTTATGGTGGAACGGTCAATGGCGTGATCGAAATCGCGGATGGCAGCGTCACCGTCTCCGGCGGCATCATTGATGCCATTTTCAACTATAGTGACAACACCTTCACCCTATCCGGCGCGCCCACCATCAACGGCGAGTGGCCGGAAGATTATGCGGAGCAGGGTGCTGCCGGGCAAATTCTCCTTGCGGAGGGTGCGGTCATCACCATCGGCGATACACTTACCTGTGCGAATCCCATCAGTGTGATGATAATGGACAATAATTATAGCCCTGCAGCAGGCACGTTCACCTCCGGCTGGACAACAATGAATGATGCGGAAGCGTCCGATTATTTTGATTCGGCAGTCGACGATTATATTGTTCAGCTTAACAGCGAAACCGGCGAGTTGGAGCTGGCGGAGAGACCCTCCCACTACCATCCCGTCTGCGGCGATGATGAATGCGGCGACCATGGAGCGGATATTGCGTGGACGGAGTGGACGTCTACCACCTCTCTGCCCACCAGCTCCGGCAACTACTATCTGTCTGATGACGTGACCATCAGCAGCACATGGTCGCCCCAGAATGGCACCGTTCTGTGTCTGAACGGCAAGACCATCACAATGAGTAATTCCGGTGCGTCCGACATTCAAGATGTCATCACCATCGGCGACGGCGTGACTTTCACGCTGACCGATTGCCAAAGCACGGTGGGCAAGATCACGCATACGGATGTCGGTTATGGACGCGGTGTGAACGTCGCAGCAGGCACTTTCAATATGTACGGCGGCAGCATTACCGGCAACACGAACAGTCTCCTCTATGAAGTTAAAGGCGGCGGCGTTTATGTTGGTGCCAGCGGTATCTTTAACCTGTACGGCGGCAGCATCTCCGGCAACGAGGTCAAGCTTTCCCAAAGCCATCAAAACTTGGACCGATCCTATGGCGGAGGCGTTTATGTAGACGGCACCTTTAACATGAACGGCGGCAACATCGCTAACAACACGACCACCAACTCCGGCGGCGGTGCGTGTGTGGCTGGCGGCACCTTTAACATGGACGGCGGCAGCATCAGTGAAAACCTGGCTGGATCTCACGGCGGCGGCGTGTATTTCCGCTCCAACGGCGGCACCTTCAATATGAACGGCGGCAGCATCTCCGAAAATCAGGCAGTGACTCACGGCGGCGGCGTGTATTTCCGCTCCGGCGGCGGCACCTTCAATATGAACGGCGGCAGTATCTCCGAAAACAGCGCCACATACGATGGCGGCGGCGTGTATACCTACTACGGATGTACCTTTAATATGGTCGGCGGCAGCATCTCCGACAACAACGCCACACACGATGGCGGTGGCGTGTATGTGTATGGAGCATTTAACTTGCGTGGTGAACCGACGATCAGTGAAAATACAGCACATGGAAGCGGCAACAATGTAAGCGTGAGTGCAAACCGAAATATAAATGTCGTGGGCGCGCTTACGAACACTACGCCGATCGGCGTGACTAACAGAGATTCAGGCACAGGCCGATTTGCCGTTCCAAGCGGTGATGTGACGACCCTTGCAGAGGGATACGCGGATAAATTCACAAGCGATAATCCGATTTATGATGTGATTGTGGACGGCGTGAATTTGAAGTTGGCGCAGATCATCACCGTTTCTTTCGATGCCAATGGCGGCAATGGCACAATGGAAGCTGTACAGGTGGAAAATGGCAGTAGTTATACCTTGCCCACCTGCGGCTTCATCACCCCTGAAGGCAAGCAATTCAAGGGCTGGGCAACTTCTGCCACTGGAGAGGTTATCAGCACAAGTGAAATTACCATAGAGGGAGCTACCACCCTTTATGCAATTTGGGAGGATATTCCCACTACCTGCACCGTGACTTTCAACATGAACGGCCACGGAGAGCAGATCGCCGCAGCGACGGTCTGCAGAGATGAAAAGGTGACGAAGCCCGCCGATCCCACCGCCACCGGCTATACCTTTGGCGGCTGGTATGAGGAGCAGGCTTGTACGACCGCATGGGATTTTGCTACCGACACCGTATCCGCAAATACCACCCTCTATGCCAAGTGGACGGCCAACACCTATTCCGTCACGCTGAACACAAACGGCGCGACTATCAACAACAACAATGTGACGAGCTACACCTACGGCGTGGGCGCGACACTGCCCGCAGCCGGAGATATGACAAAAGCCAGCCACCGCTTCGACGGCTGGTACGAGAGCGACGATTTCAGCGGCTCTCCCGTGACGGCGATCTCCACCACGGCAACCGGCGACAAGACCTATTACGCCAAGTGGACGGAGGTACATGACATCGAAGTCACCGTACTGGACACCAACAACAGCCCCCTATCCGGCGTCAAGGTTAAACTGATGCAGGGAAGCACACAGTTCGGAGAGGAAAAGACAACCGACACAGACGGGAAAATCACCTTTACCGCCGTCCCGCTGGGCAGCTATAACGTGGTGGCAGAGCAGACTGTTTCTGGCGGAACTAAGACCAAGACAGAGCTGGTCATCCTTGAGCATACGGATGCCACGCTGACCATCACCATGCCCGATGAAAACGTCAGTTCCACGCTGGCCGTGACCGGCAACGATACCCCCGATGTTGTTGTCGGCGGTCTGGACGACGAGGCAGCGGATCAGACATATTCCAATGCTGCCGATCAGAATACTCATGTTTCCATCGGCATGAGCATCGAGTCAAAGGAAGATGTAACCAGCGGAGGTAGCGGCAGCAGCGAAGAAGCCAGCCAGCAGACGACCATCAAGCAGGCGGCTTCGGCGCAGCAGCTTGATAAGGTGGAGTTTTTGAGCATCACCGTCACGAAAACAGTGACGACCAACGGTGCTCCCGATAACAGGACCGAATTGGAGCAGACGCAAACTGTTCTGGAGCTTATCATCCCTTATTCTCTCGTCGGTAAATATAATATTGGTATTTACCGCCATCACGATGGACGGGCAGAAGCATTTGCTGCATTGAACAGCAAGCCCGGCGAGCAGGCTAAACGGGATAAAACTTTCTGGATCGATACGGGCAAGGAACTGATCCATATCTATACCAATCGCTTCTCCAACTATGCGATTGCGTATTCCGATGCGCCCGTTGTAACTCCTACGCCAAATCCTACTCCTTCCGGCGGTGGCTCCTATGCCCATGCCTGCATGAGTAAGTGTTCCGTCTGCGGCGGCTGTACGGATGCCAAGTGTACCGAGAGAGCCTGTGCCGTCAAGTGCAAACTCATCACGATGGGCTTTGAGGATGTGACCGAAGCCCTTTGGTGCTATGACGCGGTAACGTATGTGTATCACCACGGTCTGATGCAGGGCTATGGCGACAATGAGTTCTATCCCGACGGCACCGTGACCCGCCAGCAGGTGTGGATGATCCTTGCCCGCATGAGCGGTGCCGACCCCAAGAGTATGACGGCAGCGCGGCTTTGGGCGATGGAAACCGGCATTTCTGACGGCACCGATCCCACGGCGTATGTGACCCGTCAGCAGTTCATTACCATGCTTTGGCGTTATGCAAAGGATATGGGATGGGATGTGAGCGTGGGTGAGGACACCAATATTCTCAGCTACAACGATGCCTTCTCTGTGGCAGAGTACGCGATCCCTGCGATGCAGTGGGCATGCGGTGAAGGCATCATCGCCGGTAAGACGAGTGCAAACGGCATGATCCTTGCCCCCAAGAGCAACGCTACCCGCGGACAGCTCGCCACGATGATGATGCGGTTTTGTACCAAAATCGCAAACTGAATACAGCCATAGCCGCTGCTTATGGGCGGCAATCGTCAAAGCACAATAAAGAATGAGTGAGATTCCTCTTTGTGGAATCTCACTCATTCTTTATACGAGCAACATTTGATCCTTCCGGTTGCTGACCGGTGCAGCCTCTTCGATCTCCTGCCGCTTTTCTTCCAGCAAAGCCGGTTCATCCTCGAAAACCAACTCGAAGATCTCCATGGCTCTGCAGAGGTGAATCTGAGCCTGCGCAGTATCCCCTATCACAATGCAAACATTGCCCATGAGCTGCTGAATCAAGCCATAGTCCAAACACTGATCGGAATTGAGTTCCTGCACTGTCCTCGCCAGTTTCAGCAGTGCAGTGTAAGCCCGCTGCGGTTCTCCCAAGTCAGTGATCAGCGATGCATAATTGCAGATTTGCACCACGCTGTCATGGTAGTCGGTCAGCCCGTATTCCTCCAACAGATGTATGCCTTTCTCCATATATGACCTGGCAAGCTCCATGCACCCGCCCCGGTAATACAACGCACCCAAATTCGCATGAAGATTTGCTGCCAAATGTACGCTGCCGCCATGCACTTCGCCCAACACCTCAATTGCTTCCTGTGTCAGTTCGATTTTCTTTTCGTTGTCTGTCTCAAGCACCGACCGACAATCCAGCAGGCAGGCTCGATCAGCGGATGTGCCAACGGAAGCATCCGCCAGCAGAGCCGTCAATTCATTGACCACCGCCTGCATTCCGGCTTCGTAACGATACTTTTCCATATACTGGAACACATTTTTCAGAAACAGCAGATACTTCGCGGCATCGTCCTTATAAACCGTTTCGATGATGCTTTCAATGGTATAGAACACCTGCTTATTGTTCGCAAACTCCAAACCATGCATCAGGCTGATCTCCTGCAAACTGTCCAGCAGCACAGCGCAGTTGCGGACAGAGGGCTTCAGTTCCTCCACCGCAACCTCCCGGATCATGGGATGCAGCAAAATCTCCCGGTTGTTCTTTGGGTGAACGAACCCCATTTCCATCAGATCGTTGATGGTATTCATGTTCTTCTGATCCATCCATGCCGCAAACCTTCTGGAGAAAATACCATTGGCAGGAATGAGGGTCATGCAGCGCATAATCTCCTGTTCCGCGCCGGAGAGCTTATACAAAGAAAACAGGCTGTGGATATGTTCATAGTACGTTGCTTTTCTGTTCCTGCCGTCCTTGGTTGTGCCGATTTTATCGTCCGCATCCAGGGCGGCTTTTTCCTTTTGGAGCTTTCTAAGCAGCGCCTTAGGTTTCATCATTCCATTTGCCAGCAGTCTCGCTGCCAGCTCCACGGCAAAGGTATTTCTATGAAGCAGGTCAATGATTCCCAGGACTTCTTCCTGCTTTTTCTTCGCTTGCGGGAAGAACTTCTCCACCAATTCCAGCAGGGTATCCGTATGGAGTTCCCCCACCTCCAGCGAAGTATGGTTCTCATATCGGCTACGAGTGGTGAATAGGATTCTGCAGCGGTACTTCAACATCACGTCCAGGAACTGATCCTGAGATGCGATAACATTGAAATTATCAACGATCAGCAAGGTATCTTCCCGCAGACTACGCAGGAATCGGTTATGCTTCTCAAAGCGGGTATCATCCTCTTCGCCCGGCAAATCGTCAGCAAAGTCCAAATCGATCACAGCCTGCTTCAGATCACCGGAGTAATTGATGTAGATCACATTGGTGTATTCCGCGCCGCACCGCTTTGCATAAGCCTTGGCAAGCTCGCTCTTGCCAATACCGGGAATGCCGTGAAGAAACACCTTGCCGTGGTCTACCAACAACGCATGAAGCTGTTCCAGCTCCTGCTCACGGTCAAGGAACCAGCGGCAAGGTCTTGGAATATCGGTATCAAAGATGTAGTCCACCACCGCCGGAGACAGATTGCCCGGGGGCAGAAGCTGCTTCTTCCGAACATCCCTCTTTTCAAAACGAAGCTGCATTGCTAAGCAAAGGATTTCCATGATAAAGATCGCTTCATCATTATCATCTTCAAATGCATAACCGTCCGTCAGTTCCAGTTTCTTCTGCGGTGAGACATTAGGAGCCTGCAGCAGAAGGTCATACAGTTCCTGTGCTGCCATGGCGCTGTCCGGCATGATCGGCAACAGCATTTCCTTAACCCTGCGCACGAGTTTCCGCTGATGCTCCTTCTCCTGATAGAAACTAATAATATTGGGACTCAACCTTGCCAAGCCATTCATCCACCGGCAAACTTGCCCCTGATCAAATTCCATCGCAAACTGCGGGTCCAGGTTCATATCAAAAAACAGGGAATCCAGAAAATCTGCCTGATTACCAAAGTTTTCATCCGGGATATTCCTCCGCAACACCGCCATCACCGAAGCAAAGTCCAATCGCTCCATCTTTTCACCTCTTTTGCTCAATTCTCACGCAATCAGCGCTCAATGTGCTTTCGCCGTGCTCCCTCTATAATCAAGATACAGAAACACCTCTGATGTCTCTATTATACAAGTTCTCCTATCAACAGGCAACCGAAAATCGAACAAACTTTCGACACAATTCGACATCGCAGTGTTTTAGTATTCCGGGTTAGTACCCAAGGAGGTGACCGTTATCCGAAGCATGGCACCAATCAATCTGATTGTGTATCATCCGAAAAACGAAGAAGCTCAGATGGAACTGGCAAAGCGGGTGTCCGAGGTCCACGCAGCCGCAGTAACACAACGAATCAAATCGCTGAACTGCCCCACAAGCCAGAAGCTGGCGCTTTTGGATGCGGTCATCGAAACCGCGAAAAAAAGAAGCAGGGAATAGACTTGATAAAAAGTGCCTGTATGCTTTACCGAAATCGCAATTTTTTGTTTTTCACAGTCGCAAAACCAACTAGTTTCAAGCATAAAACAGCAGCGGGGCAAACGCTCCGCTGCTAAAACTTTACAGGGACTTATGCTCTCGCACCCATTCCAAGAGTTCTTCGTACGACATTGTACCGCCCGCAACGCCAAGACCTACCTCGGTCACATCCTCATTAGTGCAGTTCATACGGATGCCGTTCACTTCAAGGAAAGTCAGCATGACATACATGCCAATGCGCTTGTTGCCGTCAACAAATGCGTGATTGGAAATCAGAGTATAACCCAGTCTTGCCCCCTTCTCTTCCTTACTTGGATAGAACTCCTTGCCGCCAAAGCCTGCAAACGCATTCTCCAGCGCAGATTCCAGCAAAGCTTCATCCCGAACGCCGATACTTCCACCTGTCTCCTCAGCAATCAACTGATGGAGCAGCAACACTTTCTCCTTTGAAAATTTGATCATTTTGCAAGCTCCAGAAACGCAGGCTTGAACCGCTGCATAATGCGGCGGGCCACCACATCGATCTTCTCATCGTCAGTCAGCTCCAAATCCGGCTCTACCTCAAGATTGATCAGCTTATACTTGGGGCGATTATTCTTGAACACCACCGCAGCGCCGTTTTCATCGGCAATGCGGGTTGCTTTGGAAAAATTCTGATTTGCATCCGTAATGGACACAATCTGCTTTGTATCAATGGTCATCATTATTCACCTCAATTATATCCTATCACTACTATAGCTATTTTTCAACCTATTCATGCCGCATTTTGATAATCATTATTCACCCCAGTCCGAACAACTTTTCTAAGCATATTACCCGTAGTTTTCGTTGACGCTGTAATTGCCTTTTTGCACTCAACATGGTATTACTATTTTAGGATGCCAACTCAAACCACAGGGAGTTCCAGTCCATACGACCAACATGGAGGTGTTTTATGAAAATCTCCGAACTACAGGATGCAGCAAATCGAAGCGCACAGATATACTATGAATACCTCTCCGATCACGGCAAAGGAATCTCCTCTGTCGGCATTCGCGATATCCGCGCTATCGATTGCAGTTCTTTTTCTCTGCAGCTCGTCTCTCGTCTCTCTGCAAATGCCGCCTCCAACCTTGACGGATTACTCTTCCGCTTCTATGGACAGGATTATACCTCTCATCAAATTGTCCCCATTGAATATGACCCGCTTCGAGCAATACTCATGGTAAAGCCGTCCACAGACCTGCACTCCGTGTTTTCTCAACTGTCTCCGGATGAACTGCTTGTCTTTTCTGATTTGCGTTTTTTGGTAAAGCGTGTTGGAGACTGGTATGATCAATATGGCAGGCAGATTTCCAAGCCCAAACAAACACCCATCGCCTTACCGCCAAAAATCGTCACTGCTACAAAACCGTCCAAGGAGCAACTTGTTGCTATCAATGGTGCTCTATCCTCACATACCTCCTATGTTTGGGGCGCTCCGGGCACAGGAAAAACCCGTGTTGTTTTGGCAAGCTGTGCACTTTCCCTATTGCACGCAGGAAAGAAGGTTTTGATCGCTGCCCCCACCAACAACGCTTTGGAGCAGGTACTTTTAGGACTTCTCCCCATTCTGCAAAACCACGGAATTGCTTTGGATCAACGGGTACTACGTCTCGGTACACCTACAACAAGCTTCGCTGATCGCTACCCTCAAGTTTGCGAAAATACCGGCGTTGAACGTCAGATCAATCAAACTCGGACAGAAATCAAACGCATCACCGAGTGTCTCAAATATCGCGCTTCTTGCCATAGATTTGAGAATGCTGCCCGCCAAATCGGTCCTCTCTGTTCTCAGTACCTTTCTATATCAGAAAACTATAGGCGCAAACAAAAAGCTATTACCTCCATAACCGCAGCCAGCGCTGAACTTCGCGCAGATGACGCGCTCTTACGCCGAGATATCGATCAAGCTTTGTCTCAACTTCAGCGCACACAAAAAGCACTAAAATCTCGAAGCACTTTCTTTTGGAAACATCTTCTTCCTAAACGCTACCACCAACTCTGCCTTGATGAATCACGAGCAGCCGAAGACCTTACAAATGCCCGCAGAAAGCTTGATTTAGTTTCAGAGCGTCTTGATACCGTAAAAAGACAGTTAGATGAGCATACAGCTCAGATCTCAATTCTCGAAGCAAATGCTTCTGCCACCAAGGATTCAATTGTTCAACTTTCTGCTTTTTGGTCAGAACTGCAGGATTCAGCCAACAGGCTCTCTATTTTAAACGCAGCCACCGAAGCAAAAGACTTACTGAACCACTTGACTAATGGAGCTCAGTTGATCAGCGAAAAGAGCGAACTCTTTTCGATCTACACCTCTCAAAGCGATGATGAACTCCGTGCTCTCAGCGAACAACTATCGGCAAAAGCCGAAGTCTTGGCACCGCGCACAACAGAAGAGCGCTTAACCAGCGTAACCGTTGTTGCTGCCACGCTGGACAAGTTCTTAACACTGGAACTGCCACTTGCACCTTTTTGTCCCGATCATATTTTTTTGGACGAAGCAGGTTATTGTCCACTGATTAAAGGTGCCCCGCTGTTTTCTCTTGGTGTTCCTGTTACTTTTCTCGGTGACCATATGCAATTACCGCCCGTCTGCGAAATGGATGTCAGCGAGCAATCCGATGAATGCACCTGTCTTTGGGCACAATCTGCTATTCATCTTGACACACTGTTTTCCGAATCGCTTCACAAAATCCATCACGATTACTTGCAAGCAGAATCTCCTCAATGGACTCATTTTACAAAATTTGATCTCACCGAAACACATCGTTTCAGCCATGCGCTATCCTCTATTTTGGCAGGATATGTATATTCCCCCGAATTCCACAGTGTTGCCACTGTCTGTACAGAATTAATCGTCTTGGACGCACCACGTCGCAAAGAATCCATTCCACGCACCAGTACCGCCGAAATCGAAGCTATCACAGAGTATTTGCGCAAGGAAAATACAGAGAATTTTGCCATCCTCTCCCCTTACCGGAATCAGGTAGCGCAACTGGCAAAGCGATTTCCTTCCGAACACAAGGATGAGCGAATCTTGACAGTTCATGCCTCGCAAGGTCGAGAGTGGGACACCGTGTTTTTCAGTGTTGTAGACACCTCAGATATGTTCTTCTGCAACACTCTCAAAACATTCACCAAAGGAAAACAAGTCGTCAACACTGCCGTTAGCCGCGCAAAGAGGAGACTGGTCATCGTCTGCGACTACGACTACTGGGCAGCACAGTCTAATCAACTTATTACCGATTTAATCCTTTCCGCAGAGAAGTACCCTTCTGCGCCAATGTCCTAAATCATAACATTCCCTCACTGCTTAAACTTAATGATTCAAAAATGCGGCATACTGACCAAGATCAGTATGCCGCATTTTTTAGTCCGCTATTTCCAAAAGCTTTCCTGCTACGCCCTTCCCTTAAAATACTTCTCCCACACTTTGCGGCTGACCGTCTTCTTTCCGCTTTCCCATTCACGCAGACTGCTCAGAGGGATGCCCGTATGTCTTGCAAAGGACTTCCTGCCCATACCGAGCTTCTTACGATAGGCAAGGATACGCTTGGCTTGTCCATCGAGAAGGAAGCGGTTGTAATCGTCTATGAAATCCGTCTTCGGAACACCATAGAACTGTGCCAGGCGATCTGCGATCTTCGGTTGAATGTGCTGAGTCACCCCTTCCTCCAACGCCTTGTAGACGTTATGCGACAGTCCCATCCTGTCAGCCGCTTCTCTCTGTATCAGTCCCTTGCTGTGCCTGCACCAGCGGAGCCTGTCCGCCACATTCCCGATTTCCTCGTATCTGCAATACTTCCGATTAAACTCAGTTGCCTCCAAAATCTTCCGAGGGGCGCACAATACGAAACTATGTATATAGAGGGGTGCATACCTCACATGTGAATTCTGCGCACAGGAAAGGATATACAAATCCGTGGAAATTCGGTCCAAAATGCGCCAATCGGGGCGTTTTCTGCCCAAAGGGCCACACTGCCCTTCCTGAAACGCGTTGGCGATAGGATAGGATTTTCAATACACCGTGCGGCGTAGGTAGGCAAACGCGCCCCCTTGGATGCATCGAAGCTGTTGATTGCCTTGATCAGCCCGATGGTACCGATGGAGATCAGATCCTCCTGCTCATCGGTCTGGGTATAGTACTTCTTAACAATGTGCGCCACCAGACGTAAATTGTGTTCGATCAGCTTCCGCCGCGCCTCCATATCCCCCTCTGCGCAGCGGGTAAGACATTCCCGCTCCTCTTCCGCCGAAAGCGGGCGGGGAAATGAGCCCACTCCCCCGCCCGACATCCGCAAAGTGAAAAACACGCTGTTGGACAGCAGATACAGCATCGTTGAAAGCATACTGAGACCTCCCTTTCTTACCCACTCAGTCTATGGGAGGAAAGGAAGTCCCTATGCGGCAAAACGCGGCTCTCTGTTGTTCGACGCATCTTCCATAGCAATCACAAATCTGATATGATAGAATTGTATTATTCGGACAGCATAATCAAGACAACGGTGATAAAACGCGATATGTCTGATTTCATGATGTGCACGAGGAACTCGAGATGACCCTTTATCAGAAACTCAAGAAGCTGATAGAGGATGTAGAAGTAGACTTGATTACAAAGCGAGGTGCTGTATGAAAAAACAGTTATCTACCATTGTGACGGTGCTGGCGCTTGTCATTGCCGTCGTGTCTCAGTTCCGTATTTCCAATTTGGAAAATGAGATCCAGCAGTTGAAGAATCACCTGAACAGCAGTCTCTCCATGGCGCAGTCGAATCAGAGTGCCGCAATCTCTCACATGCAGGAGCTGTTGGAAAAGGAAGCCAGTATCTTGACGAACACCGAGTTCTCTCTCGGCGCACTGAATCTGCCCGAGCGTTCCTTCACGCTAAGCGGCAGTGTGACCCCCAAGGAGCATCAGCCGGGCGTGACCAAAGCTTTTCTTACTGTCAACGGCGAAAAATACCCCATGGAGCTTGCGGATGGCTCTTATTCTGTCCAAGTTGATCTCCCTCTCTTCGAGGATGCTCGGGTAGAGAAAGTGGAATTTCACGAGGGTGATGTGATTCGGACAGAAACACTGGAAAACCAGTGGT
>JAFVXA010000048.1 GCA_017501355.1 Oscillospiraceae bacterium | reverse complement strand
GCGCTCGTTCATCTCCTTCTCCAGTGTCTCATATCCTTCGGTCACATCGGGCAGCAAGGAGGCATCGTCCTCCTCCTGTGCCATCTCGCACAGGGTCAGGCAGTCCTCCCAGTCGGACACAAGGCGGTCGTGCTTCTTAATTTTGTTCTCCAAGCGCTTGAGCTGACGGCTCACCGTCTGGCTGCGCTCGAGATTGTTCCAAAAGCCCTCCTGCTCCGTCTCCTTCTGCAGGGCCTCGTACTCCTCGCGGGCCTTGGGGATACCCAGTGCCTTCTCCAGCTCGCCCAGCATGGGCTCAAGGGCTAACAACTTCTGTTTATACTCATCATATTCAATAACGGCCATGGTTTCGTTTCTCCTTTTTCCGTTTTTCTTCAGTAACTGATTTATTATATCCGAAAAAATACGCCATGTAAAGAGAAATCTGCCATTTAAGCGGCCATTATCGAAGGATTTCCTTACACTTTTGCAAGCCCTTCTCTCAATCCTGCCACGTTGTTTGCCTCAATCGTCTTTCTTCCCAAAAGCGCCTTCACGCCCTCGCAGATACCCAAGGAAGCCTCTGCTGCCTTTTCCACCTCTGCTACAGAACTGTCCCGCAAAGCCTCTCCCGTAAACAACGGTGCATATTCTTTCTTCTTCATTTTCTTTTCCTCCTGTTTTGTTGTTCGCCCGATTCTCTCACAGGAAAACGAAGAACAAAAGGGACAAACTATGCATTTTGAGTAAATATGGGACAAATCGCCCAAATTGACGGTCAAATGTCCGCAAAAACTCCTCGCAAAATTCACGGGACACCTGTATAATAAATGCCGAGGTGATCACAATGCAGCACGCCATCACAAGTCTTAATACAAAGAAAACCCTCTCGTCCTCCCTGAAAAAGCTCATGGCACATAAGCCCTTGGCGAAAATCAGTGTCACGGAGATCATCACCGATTGTGGCCTTAACCGCAAGACCTTTTACTATCACTTTGCCGATATCTACGACCTTCTGAAATGGACATTGGAGCAGGAGGCGGTGGAGGTTGTGAAAAACTTCGACCTTATGAGCAACACTGAGGAAGCCCTTGTTTTTATCGCCGACTATGTAGATGCCAACAGCCACATTCTTAACTGTGCCTATAACTCCATGGGACGGGATGAGATGAAGCGTTTTTTCTGCACCGATTTCTACGGGGTGATCCTCTCCGTCATCGAGGATCTCGAGGAGGAAAAAGGCGTTGCCACAGACCCCCATTATAAAGAGTTCATGGTAAAGTTCTTCGCAGGTGCATTGGCAGAAGTCCTCATTGACTATTTCCAGCATAAGGACAAGCGCAACCGCGACGAACTGATCCACTATACCATGCAAACATTAAAAGGTGCGCTGCCACACCTGATATCACCCCAATGAAAAAGACCGCTTCTTGCCCGAAGCGGTCTTTTTCAGCAGAAACAAGGTGGATCATTCAAATGGAGAGAGGAACGGCGCGTTTGGCGAACCACGCCGTGAGAAAACAACTTACTTCTTTTCGTGTCCGCAGTTGCAGTTGCTGCAGCTGCCGCTGCACGAACCGCCATCGGGACAGCCGATGCATTTCTTACCGCTTTTCTTGGCGCGGACAATGTAGCGCACAGCGAAAAAGGCAATGACCACAACAACGGCGATAACAATAATATCGGTCATAGGAAAACCTCCTTTTTTATGCCACGCTCAGCTCCAGCTTCAGCTTGCGCTCGGCGCGGGCAATGCGCCACGCCACAATGGCGATCATGGCAAGAACAGCCACGAGGCCGGGCAGGAAGCCTGCACCCACAGTGCCGGTGGTGATGACCGTACCGACCTGATAGACCACAAAGCCTACGGTATAGCCGATGCCCAGCTGCAGACCGATGCCGCCCCAAAGCCACTTGCGGCTCTTCATCTCGGAATTCATTGCGCCGATGGCAGCAAAGCAGGGAGGCGTGAACAGGTTAAACATCAGATACGCAAGGGCTGCCACCTTGGTGAGGCCGAAAGCCATCGCCACCTCTGCGCCTGCACCTTCCACCATGGCCAGCTCGTCAAGATCAAAGAGGCTGGAGATACCGTAGCACACCGCCAGCGTGCCCACCACGTTCTCCTTGGCAATAAAGCCGGTAACGGCGGCGGCAGCCAGCTGCCATGCGTGGTAGCCCACGATGGGGATCAGCAGGTAAGCGAAAGGCGTAGCGATAGAGGCGAGGATAGAGGTGTTCTCTGCACCCTCTGCCACCGTCTGGAAGCTCCAGTTGAAGGTCTGCATGACCTGCACCACGGTGTTGCACAGCAGAATGATGGTGAAGGCCTTCACGATAAAGGCCCAACCGCGGGAGCACATGGACAGGAACGCACGCTTGAGGCTGGGCGCCTTGTACTCGGGCAGTTCAATGATAAAGTAGGACTTGCGCACCTTATGGCCGGTGATCTTGTTAATAAGCAGCGCGCCGAGGAAAATCAGCACAATGCCGCAGAAATACATGACCGTGCCCACCCAGCCGGCATCAGAGAAGAATGCTCCGGCAAACAATGCGATGACAGGCAGCTTCGCGCCGCAGGGCATAAAGGGGGTCAGCATGGCGGTAGCGCGGCGCTCACGCTCATTGCGGATGGTGCGGCAGGCCATAACGCCGGGGATGGCGCAGCCTGTGCCGATGACGAAGGGGATGACGGACTTACCGCTGAGACCCACCTTCTTAAAGATGGGATCCAGCACCACGCTGACGCGGGCCATATAGCCGCAATCCTCCAGCAGAGCCATGAGGAAGTACATCACCATCACCAAGGGCAGGAAACCCACCACGGCGATGATACCGCCCACGATACCGTCAACAAACAGTGCCTGCACGATGTCGGATGCACCGGAGACGAGACCACGG
>JAFVXA010000047.1 GCA_017501355.1 Oscillospiraceae bacterium | reverse complement strand
TATCCGATTCGACGGGAAGGAAGGGTGTGTGCGGGAAACCCAGGAAGGGTGTCCTGCACCTTTCAAATAAGAAGTTTTTAGAACTTTTTGCAAGTTCTAAAAACTTGCACAGCGGGGCGAAATACTTTTTCGACACGCTGGAAGGAACGCCGGTGCGGCGTTCCTTTTTTGCTATCCTGATGCTATACTGATATCAAGGTACACCAAATAAAACCCTTGACACCTTTTGTTGCGGGAATGTAACACAGGTGCGGTGGTGTTTTTTGCATCTTTTCATAGAATAAAGGCATCCAAAAACAAGGAGGTGTCCTCTTGAATCTCACCAGCAAAATCATTTCACTTCGCAAACAGCACGGCATGACGCAGGAAGAACTGGCGGAGCGGCTGAACGTTTCCCGACAGGCGATCTCGCGATGGGAGACGGGAACCGCCATGCCCGATGCGATGAATATTTTGGCTCTTAGCCGACTTTTCGGTGTCACCACCGATTACCTGCTCTATGATGACTACGAGAGTAACCGCAATCTGCCGGCTGCAAAATCGGTGCAGGACAAGCACCACCGTCTGATTCTGCTGTTTCTTGCCATGCTGGAAATTGCCGCGCTTGTATTGCAGTATATTGCTCTCATCATCCGAAAGGTCTCCATATATGTCAGCGCAAGCTACCTGCCGATTCTCATTATCATCTGCGGATTTGAACTCAGTTGGTGGTTAAAGCGCAATTACAGCAAAGAAGCCTTGGCTTTCCGAAGAAGATTTTACATCATGACAACATGGCTGGGCATCTATTTCCCCATTCGCCTTATCATGATGCGGCTCACTCATTATTACCCATGGGATTTCTACCATCCCGCATCAGAATGCTCCATCGGTGTGGTATATCTCGCAGCTGCCACCTTCCTCAGCCTGTGGCTGAACCGAAAAGGACCCGAAACATAAAAACGCATCCGGACGGATGCGTTTTTTTGCGTTATAGGATACCTATGAAATTCAGTGCAGTCAATGCGCCGTAGACCAGCGGCTGATGCAGCAGATAGATCAGCAGGGACTTCCGTCCCATGGCGGTGATGAGAGGGAGCTTCACGTCCCGCTGCCCCGCGTCGGGGAACAGGCGATAGAGTTCATAGCCGCACCAGAAGAGGAACAGCCACGGCAGCAGGGCAAAATAATCCGTGGAGAAAAAGCCAGACGGCGGGAAGCCGAAGCAGGCGGTAAGATAGTTCGCATAGAGCGCCTGCGGCACAGCGATGCGCCCGAAGGCAACGCTGCCGCCGCTGATACCGCGGAGGATCAGGAACAGTGCAAAATTCAGTCCAAGTCCCACGACGGCGGGCAGTTTTTTCAGCACCCACTCCGCAGGGATGGTCAGCAGCATGGCGCTGCCAAGGAGACTCAGCACACCGAAGAAGATACGACTTTCGGGCATTACCGTCCATGTGACGACGGAGATCAGCACACCCGCACCGAACACGGTCAAGCCCCGCTTCCACTTCTGCCGTCCGAGAGACCAGCAGTAGCCCGAAAGCAGAATGAACGTCCAGCAGATGCTCTGCTGCCAGAGATATGCCCCGTCGCTGCGATACCACGCCCAGTCCTTGCCGAAGAGATACACAAGATCCCAGCAGGCATGATAGGCGATCATGCTGACGAGGGTCAGTCCCCGCAGGGTGTCGAGACTTTCACGGCGCTTACTTTTTTTCATAGAGAAGGTTTGCGATCAGCGTGCCGTAGACCTCCGCAGGAGACTTCTCAAAACGGCGGCAGAGGGCTTCTGCCTGTTCCTTTTGCGGCACCATCATTTCCAGAGACATGAGGTTCGCCACGTCATCACTGAAGGAAAGGCTGACGGTGAACGTGCCGTTTTCCCGGGGCGTGACGGAGGCCCGGACGAGACTGCGGCGGCGCAGTCTTTCATTGAACTCACGGATCTTCTTATCCGCCCGCACGCGGACAGGATAGGCAAGGCTGCTCTCACAGATGGCGCTGTTACGCTCGCCCTTTTCCGTGATGGTGTAAAGTCCATCCTGCAGCAGGACGTGCTCGGTGGAGACCAGCTCCGCGAGACAATCGGAAAAATCGAAATAGCCAAAGCCGTCATCGCACATACTCAGCTCCAGCACATCCTCAAAGGGCACAGGCTCCGTCACGCGAGCCATCACATAGAGGATCAGAAATTTGATATCCAGTTTTTCGTGTACGAAACCCCAGCCAGACATGACCTTCCTCCCTTTCCATGGGTACATGATTCCAGATTAAAAAATAGTATACTTCATTTTTCGGATTTTGTATAGTGCGGAAATTTTTCACCCCGTGGCAGCAGACACATACAATGGATTGAAAGAGTTTTCCGCTCTTTCCAAGGTCAAACAAGGAGGTATCATGCATGGCATGTCATGTGTTCCCCGGTCCTATCACACCGGATTGCGAGGGCGTACAGGAAGCTGTCTGCATTCACACCCGAAAGGTCATGGACTCCTGCAGGGATAAGGACTGTCTGGAGGATCTGCAATTTTTCCCCAGCGCTGCATCCACTGATGTGCTCAGCAGCGCTGTGGCGCTGAAGGGCGGCTGCAGCGAGCTGCTGTACATTTTGGTGAATGTGCAGCCCGTCTGCTTCAAGCGGGGCTATTACACCGTCGATATGCGGTATTATTACCGCGTCACGCTGCAGGCATATCAGAGTACATCCGTCCGCGGCACAGAGGTGGAAGGTCTCTGTGTCTTTGACAAACGCTGCATCCTTTTCGGCAGCGAAGGCGGCAGCAAGGTTTTCACCTCGCTCAGCACCTGTCTCTCCGGCGATTCCTATGCAGGGGATGCCCTGCCCATCGCCGTGGTGGAAGCAGTGGATCCCATCGTGCTCTCCACCCGTCTGCAGGAGGGCACACCCCTCAGTACCCTTGCGGAAATTCCCGCCTGCGTCAACGAAGCCTTTGCAACGCCCATCGTGCTGAATCCCACCTCTCCTCAGGTGCTCGTCACGCTGGGTCAGTTCTCCATCATCCGTCTTGAGCGGGAGACGGAGCTGCTCATCCCCGTCTACGACTACTGCATCCCCGAGAAGGAATGCTGCTGCAGCGGCGGCGGTATCACGCCCTGCGACCCCTGCGAAATGTTCCGCAGCGTGGAGTTCCCCGTGGATGCCTTCTTCCCTCCCCGCTGCATCGACAGCAGCGACTGGAAGAGCAACCGCAGCGTCTGCGGTTGCAGCAGCAGCAACGACAACACCTCCGATTAAAAATAAAGGAGCTGTTGCAGAACTTTCATTCTGCAACAGCTCCCTTTTTTATACCTTTTAATCTCGATTCAGCGCAGCCAGCCCGGTTTCGAGCGCTGCTTGATGCCCGACACCACGCCCATGGCACAGAACAGCATCACAATGGAGCTGCCGCCGTAGCTGAAAAACGGCAGCGTCAGACCGATCACGGGCATGACAAACAGGCACATGCCCACATTTTCCACCGTCTGGAAGATCAGCATACCCGCAATACCCACGCAGATGTACTGCTCAAGAGGGGTCTTTGCCACCTTTGCCGTGTAGAGACAGCGGAGGATGATCACCGTGATGATGCCCAGCACCAAAATGCAGCCCACCATGCCCAGTTCCTCGCCCGCCACGGAGAAAATGAAGTCATTCTCGCGGTTCGGCAGGGCGGATTTGTTGCTGCTCTGGGTCTGGATGCCCTGGAACAAGCCCTGTCCAAAGACCCGTCCGCTGCCGATGGCAAGGAGACTTCTGGTCTGGTTCCAGCCCACGCCCATGGGATCATAGCTGTGGTCGAAAATCGCCTTGAAACGCTGGATCATGTAGCTTGGCAGCTTATCCGTATAGAACAGGAACGCCACCACCGCCGCCATCAGTCCACCCACCGCGGCAAACCACCTGAGGGCAAAGCCCGCGGCAAACGCCATGCAGGCAAAGATGGAGATATACACAAGACAGCTGCCCGCGTCGCCGGAGATGCCGAAGATCAGCGCCACCATGAACAGCACATGACCGCCCACGAACGCCGCCGCGCCCACAGATTTCATATCTCCCTTTTCCTTGAGCAGCGCAAGCTGCTTTGCCAGCAGCATGGCGAAGGGCAGCTTCACCACCTCCGCAGGCTGCAGCTGCACAGGCAGCCACGGCGCGTCGATCCACGCGCGGTTGCCGTAATGCTCCACGCCGAGGGGCGTGAGCAGCAGCAGGATGAACAGGACGCTTCCCGCAAACAGCCACTTCCAGTGGACCACCACCGCCTCCACATCCAGCACAGAGAACAGGATATAGCACAGCACGCCGATGCAGATGCCCGCCGTCTGCACGATAACTTTGCGGTTGCCGTCATTGTAACGGGTGGCACTGGCGATGAGCAGCAGACCGAAGCAGGACGCAGAAATGCACATGGTCAGCAGGGTCAGATCCGCCTGCGCAATGCAGTCGGCTATGAAATTACGAAGCTTTTTGACCACGGCGTTCCTCCTTCCTGCGTTTCTGTTTTACATATCATATATGTTACGGTGATTGTACCACAAAACAAAAATGCTGTAAACACACACATTCCCTCTTTTCCCCAAAGAACAAATATGCTATACTGTTTATTTGAAAGAATGTGAAAAGGAGGACTTCCCATGGACTATATCACCCGCAGCGCCGCAGAAACGGAGCTGCTCGGCGAACGCCTTGGCAAAACGCTCACAGGCGGCGAGATCCTCGCCTACGAGGGCAACCTCGGCATGGGCAAGACCGCCTTTACAAGAGGGCTTGCCCGGGGGCTCGGCTTCAACGGTCGCGTTACCAGCCCTACCTTTACCATTGTCAATGAGTACGAGGGGCGCATTCCCCTGTTCCATTTCGATATGTACCGCCTTGCCGACGAGGACGAGCTCTTTGACATCGGCTGGGAGGATTACCTTGCCCGCGGCGGCGTGATCGCCGTGGAGTGGAGCGAGCGCATTCCCGGCGCGCTGCCCCCCGAGACCCGCTGGGTCCGCTTCGCCCGTGGCGATGAGGACGACAGCCGCATCATTACCATCGAAGGCGGTGAGATCTGATGAAAATTCTGGCACTGGAAACCTCGGCGAAGAGCGCCTCTGCCGCCGTGGTGGAAAACGGCATGGTACTCGCTTCTTCCTATCAGTGCAGCGGGCTGACCCACAGCCGCACGCTGATGCCCATGGTGGAGGATATGCTGCGCAACTCCGAGCTGAAAGCTGCGGACATGGATGCCATCGCCGTGGCAGCAGGTCCCGGCTCCTTCACGGGACTGCGCATCGGCGTTTCTGCCGTGAAGGGACTGGCGTGGGCGCTGCAGAAGCCCTGCTGCGCGGTTTCCACCTTGGAGGGCATGGCGGAAAATCTCCGCCACCTCGACGATACCCTCGTCATCTGCGCTATGGACGCAAGACGAAATCAGGTCTATAACGCCCTGTTCCTTGCAGACGGCGGCGAGCTGAAGAGACTCAGCGACGACCGCGCCATCGGTCTCAACGAACTTCTCGCCCAAATGCAGACCATGAATCTTCCCGCAAAGCGTGTTGTCCTCGGTGACGGTGCAGAACTCTGCCACCGCTTCCTCACGGAAAACGGCTTTGACTGCCGCCTTGCGCCCCCCATGCTGCTCCGTCAGAGCGCCGTGGGCGTTGCCCTTGCGGCGGAGCGGAAGGGCGAGTTCATTCCCGCGGAAGCCCTTGCCCCCGTGTATCTCCGCCTGTCGCAGGCAGAGCGGGAGCGCCTTGCCCGGGGCGAAGCGATTTGAGTAAAATAAGGCTCCCCTGCGGGGCACCTCCCTTTACACAAGGGAGGCAACACTATATTTTCAAAGGAGAACCGCCTATGGATTCCGGAAAAGTGCACGTGATGGATCATCCCCTCGTTGCGCACAAGCTGAGCATCATGCGCGACAAGAACACCAGCGTCAAGGACTTCCGCGAGCTCGTCAGCGAGATCGGTATGTTCATCGCCTACGAAGCCACCCGCGACCTGCCCCTGACCACCCGCACCATCGAAACTCCCATCTGCGAAGCAGAGGTTCCCACCCTCGACGGCAAGAAGCTGGCGGTCGTGCCCATTCTTCGCGCGGGTCTGGGTCTCGTGGACGGTGTGCTGCGCATGGTGCCCGCTGCCCGGGTGGGTCACATCGGCATGTTCCGCGACGAGGAGACCCTCGAGCCCCACACCTATTTCTGCAAGATGCCCAAGGACATCGCCGAGCGTGAAGTGCTTATCGTGGACCCCATGCTCGCCACCGGCGGCTCTGCTGCCGCCGCCATCGACGAGATGAAGAAGCGGGGCTGCAAGCAGATCAAGCTCCTCGTCCTCGTTGCCGCACCCGAGGGCATCGCGTGCATCCGCAAGGCGCACCCCGACGTGGACATCTACGCCGGCGCAGTGGACAAGTGCCTCAACGAAAACGGCTACATCGTCCCCGGTCTCGGCGATGCCGGCGACCGCATCTTCGGCACGAAGTAAAGAACAATTATTACCCTCTCCGTCGCCGCTTACAGCGACGCCACCTCTCCCAAAGGGAGAGGCAAGTTCTTGGCTCTCCCTCCGGGAGAGCTGTCGAACGAAGTGAGACTGAGAGGGCTCCCATGCAAAATTTTGCAAAAATTTTCACGCACACCCCTTAATTTCCCTCAAACACCGCCGATATAAGGGATAGAAGGGTACCGAACAGAATCGATTGTTCGGCCGGCAATGAGGACGGGAGGTACCCAACAAACACACAAAAGGAATTGTGTGATATAAATTTGAAAAGGAGATTCAATTATGCGTATTCAGCACAACATTATGGCGATGAACGCCTTCCGCAACTACAACACCAACACTTCCGCTCTGGGTCGCAACCTTGAGAAGCTCTCCTCCGGTTACAAGATCAACCGCGCAGGCGACGACGCAGCAGGTCTCGCAATTTCCGAGAAGATGCGCGCGCAGATCTCCGGTCTGAAGCAGGCTCAGTCCAACGTCAAGGACGGTATCTCCCTCGTCAAGACCGCTGAAGGTGCACTGCAGGAAGTGCAGGACATGATGAACCGCATGGTGACCCTCGCTACCCAGTCCGCGAACGGCACCTATGACAACGATGTGGACCGCGACAACCTGCAGAAGGAAGTCGAGGCTCTCGCTACCGAAATCGACCGTATCGCAGACGCTTCCAACTTCAACGGCAAGGCTCTGCTGAACGGCGACCTGGCAGGTGCAAAGGTCACCGTTACCGATGGTGCTGAGCCTACTATCACCGGTGCTAGCGCAGCCAAGGCTGGTACTTATGAAGTCGATCTGTCTACCCTCAAGTTCGGTTCAGGTGAAACGTTGATCGCTTTCGGCGTAACTATCACCGAAGGCACTACAGCTAATGTGGCTGCCGCTAACGATGCCGCAACCAACGCAAGTGCTATTGCTGCCGCACTGAATGCTGACGGCACCTTCTCGACTACTCACGAAGCTGTGGCCGACGGTGCTAAGATCACTGTCACTGCAAAAACTCCCGGTGTCGATGCCAAGGCATCTACCATGACGGCCGCTCTTACTGGTACTGTTACCACTGATACTACCGACAAGTTCACCGCTACTACCGTGACTACGAAGCAGGCTGGTGCTGCTGCAGTTGCCGGCACTGTTAGCCCTGGCACCGGTGCCAAGGCTAAGACTGAGATCGACTTCACCGACATGACCGGTGCAGACGTGATCGGCGGCTCCATCAAGGTTGGCAGCAACACCTATAACTTTGTTGAGACCGGCAAGTCTGCTGGCGTTACTAACGCAATCGAAGTTGACAAGGATGCTTCCGACGAAGATATCGTGGATAAGCTGTTTGCGAAGGTAAATGCTGACACTGCAATCACCACCGACTTCACTGTTACCGACGGCGGCAAGAAGCTGACCATCGAAGAGACCACTCTGGATGCAACTGTCAAGTCTGCCGTTGCTGTTGAGCAGACTGACATTGGCGGTCTGAACCTGCAGATCGGCGATACCGCTGACAGCTACAACCAGATGAAGGTGCAGGTGGGCGATATGCACACCGTCGCTCTGAAGATCGACAAGGACAGCATCAACGTCAAGACTCAGACTGCTGCAGCTGATGCTATCGCAGCAATCAAGACTGCCATCAACACTGTCTCCTCCACCAGAGGTGACCTGGGTGCTATCCAGAACCGTCTGGAACACACCACCAACAACCTGGCAATCATGACCGAGAACATCCAGGATGCAGAGTCCACCATCCGCGACGTGGATATCGCAGACGAGATGACCAGCTACACCAAGAACAACATCCTGCTCCAGTCCGCTCAGGCTATGCTGGCACAGGCAAACCAGATGCCTCAG
>JAFVXA010000046.1 GCA_017501355.1 Oscillospiraceae bacterium | reverse complement strand
TATCCGATTCGACGGGAAGGAAGGGTGTGTGCGGGAAACCCAGGAAGGGTGTCCTGCACCTTTCAAATAAGAAGTTTTTAGAACTTTTTGCAAGTTCTAAAAACTTGCACAGCGGGGCGAAATACTTTTTCGACACGCTGGGTTTTTGTTTATCCTTGCCAGAGTGTCACCTTTCCTGCCGCCAATGTGGCGGGTACGTCGATGATGCGCTGATTTTCCGAGCCACGGAAGCGCAGGGAGATATTCTTCTGCGCTTCGATGAAGCGCCCGTCCACCAGCACATCCACAAGGGAAAGCATTTCCTCCGTCACTTCCACACAGGGGTGGGCGCCGGGGGTATGGAGCTCCTCCCAGGTGAAGCCGGAAAACGCCCAGATGTTCTTGCCCGGATAGGTCTCCCTCACCCTTTTGAGGAAGGGCAGCAGGGCGCGCTGATTCTCGGGCTCGAAGGGATCGCCGCCAAGGAGGGTCAAGCCGTGGATGTAGGCAGGCTTGAGCAGCGCCAGCAGCCGTTCCTCCGTTTCCGCGGTAAAGGGCTCGCCGTAGCAGAAGTCCCAAGTCTCAGGCTGAAAGCAGCCGGGGCAGCGATTGGTGCATCCGGAGACAAAAAGAGTCACGCGGACACCGCTGCCGTTGGCAATGTCGCAATTTTTGATTTCACCGTAGTACATGGCTCTCTCCTCTTATCCCGCACGGTTGAAAATGGCGGGGTCTTCTGCCTGCGGGTCAAACACAAGGACGTTCCCCGCCTGCTGGCAGGGGAGCTCCACGCTGCGGCTGCCCGCGGTGAGGGTCAGCACGCCATTTTCAAAGGTGTAGGTAAACTCCAGAATGGGCAGCGCCCCCTCGGAGTCCACCTCCAGCTGCGCCGTGCCATCCTCGCGGAAGGTCCATGTTTCCATGGGTGCCACGGCATCCTCCACGCCCACGCCAATCACGCTGACCGTGCCGCTGCCGCTCCAGACACCGATGATGTCCCCTTCGCCCACGCAGCCGCAAAGAATCATACAAAGACAAAGCACAGGAATCAAAATTGCTTTTTTCATAGTCAATCCCCTTTTACCGATAGTATCGCACTTTCGCAAGTGCAGGCTGTTTTCAGCCCCCCATCTTCTTTTTCTTTGGCTTGTCAAAGAAAAAGAAGATGCGCCGTTGACGGTGGAAACAACCGAAGCGCCGCCTGTGGCGGTTGAAGCGAGGTTGTTTCGAGGATGCGGCACGATTGGCGGACATAAAATGTCCGGGAATCGTCACGCCGCAACGGTGTTTAAAGAAAAAGAAAGCGCTATGGGGTGCGTATCGACAGCTTGGTGCGACACACCAACTACAGCGCTTGCAGAACTGCCGCTGCTTGTCGATTTGACCTGCTTCTCTTTCCGCTGCCGCTGCTACGACGGCAAATGAGTTCCGTGCTTTCGGCGTATATAGGGGGGACAAAATCCCCCCTATCTGTTTTTAGAGATGGAGAACTCTTTCCTTGATCTCCTGGGTTCTGCCCTGATTCCAGAACTGGGTGCCGATGTAGCCGCAGGTACGGCGTGCCACATTCATCTTGTCCTGATCGGTATTACCGCACTTGGGGCACTTCCAGACAAGCTTGCCATCCTCGTCCACCACCTGGATCTCACCGTCCCAGCCGCAGACCTGGCAGTAGTCGCTCTTGGTGTTCAGCTCTGCGTAGATGATGTTCTCATAGATGAACTTCATCACTTCCAGCACCGCCGGCAGATTGTTCTGCATATCCGGCACCTCCACATAGCTGATGGCGCCGCCGGGAGAAAGGTGCTGGAACTGCGCCTCAAACGCCAGCTTTTCAAAGGCATTGATGGGCTCGGTCACATGGACATGATAGCTATTGGTGATATAGCTCTTGTCGGTGACACCTTCGATGATGCCGAAGCGCTTCTGCAGGCACTTGGCAAATTTATAGGTGGTGCTCTCCAGAGGCGTACCGTAGAGGGAGAAGTCGATGTTGTGCTTTGCCTTCCAACCCTTGCAGGCATCGTTCATGCGATCCATGACCTGCAGCGCAAAGGGCGTTGCGGATGCATCGGTGTGGCTCTTGCCGGTCATGTACTTCACGCACTCGTAAAGACCCGCATAGCCGAGGGAAATGGTGGAATAGCCGTCATAGAGAAGTCTGTCAATGGGCTCGCCCTTTTCGAGGCGTGCGCAGGCACCATACTGCCAGAGAATGGGCGCGGCATCGCTGAGGGTACCCTTCAGACGCTCATGGCGGCACAGCAGCGCCTGATAGCAGAGCTCCAGTCGCTCGTCAAAGATCTTCCAGAATTTATCGAAGTTGCCGCCGCTGCTGAGCGCCACGTCGGGCAGGTTGATGGTCACCACGCCCTGATTGAAGCGACCGTAGTAGCGGTGCTTACCGGGCTTATAGTTCTTCGCCTTGGCGATATTGCCCACGCCCGCGTCGGTGAAGCGGTCGGGGGTGAGGAAGGAGCGGCAGCCCATGCAGGCGTAGACATCGCCCTTGAGCTCCAGCATCTTCTTCTCGCTGATATAGTCGGGCACCATGCGCTTGGCGGTACACTTGGCAGCAAGCTCGGTGAGATACCAGTAGGGGCTGTCCTCGGTGATGTTGCTCTCCTCCAGCACATAGATGAGCTTGGGGAAGGCGGGGGTCACCCAGATGCCCTGCTCGTTCTTCACGCCCTGATAGCGCTGCTGCAGGGTCTCCTCAATGATGAGGGCAAGGTCCTTGCGCTCCTGCTCGTTCTCCGCTTCGCCAAGATACATGAACACGGTCACAAAGGGTGCCTGACCGTTGGTGGTGAGCAGCGTCACCACCTGATACTGAATGGTCTGCACGCCGCGGCGGATCTCCTCCCGCAGGCGGCTTTCGGTGATCTTATCGATCTGCTCCGCGGTGGCGTGTGCCCCCGCAAGGTTCAGCTCCGTTGCAACAGCGGCACGGATCTTCCTGCGGCTCACATCCACAAAGGGAGCAAGGTGGGCAAGAGAAATGCTCTGACCGCCATACTGGTTGCTTGCCACCTGCGCAATGATCTGGGTAGCAATGTTGCAGGCGGTGGAGAAGCTGTGGGGGCGCTCAATGAGAGTACCCGTAATGACGGTGCCGTTCTGGAGCATATCCTCGAGATTCACCAGATCGCAGTTGTGCATGTGCTGGGCGAAATAGTCGGAATCGTGGAAATGGATGATGCCCTGCTCATGCGCTTCCACGATCTCCTTGGGCAGGAGAATACGCTCGGTGATGTCGCGGCTGACCTCGCCCGCCATATAGTCACGCTGGGTGGAGTTCACCACAGGGTTCTTGTTGGAGTTCTCCTGCTTGGCTTCCTCGTTGTTGCACTCGATGAGGCTGAGGATCTTGTCGTCGGTGGTATTGGACTGACGGACAAGGGAGCGGGTGTAACGATAGGTGATGTACTTCTTCGCCACATCATACGCGCCATGCGCCATGATCTGGGTCTCCACCAGATCCTGGATCTCCTCCACCGAGGGGGAACGACCCAGCTTTTCGCACTGCAGTTCCACACTCTGGGCGATACGCTGGATCTGCATGGGGGTCATGCGCTCCGCTTCCTCCACCACCTCGTTCGCCTTGGTGATGGCGGCAATGATCTTGGTAATGTCAAACGGCATTTCCGAGCCGTTGCGCTTGATGATCTTCATATTGGTCTCCTCCCCTGTATTCCGACGGACATATCCGTATCTTGTGATATTGTGCAGAAATGGCACACAATATATTGTGTGCCATTTCAAGATAACAAACTATATAGGGAAAGTCAAGTTGCAATTGCAACTGCCGATCCGTTTTTACAGCAAAAACAGCTGCGCAAACACCAGCAGCAGCGCCAGCAGCGCAAAGTTCGCCGCAGAGAACACCAGCAGAAAGCGGGAGGTGCTGGTGTTTGGCTCCTTGGCGTAAAGGCGCAGGGAAATCAGGCTCGCAAGGCTCGCAACAGGGGTGCCGAGACCGCCGATATCCACGCCGAGGAGCAGAGCCTTGGCATTTTCAGTAAAGCCCGAGAGCAACACTGCCGCAGGCACATTGCTGATGACCTGACTCACCGCCGCGCTCACCAGCAGCTCCCGACCCGCAAGCGCCTTTTTCAGTGCCAGACTCACCGCTTCGATCTCGCCGAGGTTGCCCACGAACACGAAGAAGCACACAAAGGTCAGCAGCAACAGAAAATCAGCATCCCTGAGACTGCCGCGGTCAAAGACCAGCAGCAACATCACCACCGCTGCCAGCATCCACTGCCAGTCAAGCAGGCGGAACACCGTTGCAAGGGACACTGCCAGCAGCACAAGGCTCAGGGCAAAGCTCTTTTTCTCCAGCTTCACCTTGTCCGCAAAGCAGGCGACGGGGATGGACTTTTTCGGAATAAAGAGCACAAGCGCCGCGATCAGCACGCCGCTTGCGATGGTGGCAGGGGCGGTGGCGGCAAAAAACTCCCCCGCACTCATATTATAAAAAGAATACAGATACAGATTCTGGGGATTGCCCACGGGGGTCAGCATACTGCCGAGGTTCGCCGCAAGGGTCTGCAGCACCACCACGCCGAGCAGCAGCTCCTCTGCCCGCGACAAGCGCAGCACCAGCGCCGCAAAGGGCACAAAGGTCAGCAGCGCCACGTCATTGGTCAGCACCATGGAGGAGAAAAAGCACAGCGCCGTCAGCAGCAGCGCGAGACTTCTTGCGCCCCCCGCGGCGGCATAAAGCTTTCTTGCCGCCAGATCCAGCGCGCCGCTTTTTCGCAGCACTGCCACCGCCACCATCAGCGCATACAGCAGCGCCAGCGTGCGGAAGTCGATATAGCCCATATATTCCATGGACGGCGGGGTGAAAAAGCAGGTGATCAGCGCGGCAAGGGCGGCAATGCTCAGCACGGGCTCACGCTTACAAAAGGCAAGGATGGTTTTCATCTCATTCTCCTCTCAAAACGGTTCGTTCGCCGTCTATTGTAGCGGCGCGACAGCGTTTGCGCAAGGAAAATTGCCCATATACCTATTTATAAAATTGTGGTTATTTTTGTTCTCGCCCCCAAGATATGGGGGATGTCCGTCAAAAAGTCATAAAACGGACGCTTTTGTTGGTAAAATCGCACATAAGTTAAAAAGATAACGCAAAATAATTGTATATTTCTATTGATTTCATGTAAATTTTCTGTTAATGTGTACACTGTTCAGATTTGCGGCAATTTTGTCGCGGTGACAATACGAGAAGAAAGAAAGGGTAAACACTATGGAAATGATCATGAAGATCAATTCCACGATCAACGGCATCGTGTGGGGCGCTCCCGCACTGATCCTGATCGTGGGCACGGGTCTGTTTATGTCCGTGCGTCTGGGCTTCCCCCAGTTCCGCAAGTTCGGCTACGTCTGCAAGAGCGTCGTCGGCAAGATTTTCTCCAAGACCGAGCAGAAGGAAGGCGCAGTCACTCCCTTCCAGGCAATGTGCACTGCTCTCGCAGGTACCGTCGGTACCGGTAACATCGCAGGTGTCTGCGGTGCGATCGCCATCGGCGGCCCCGGCGCTGTGTTCTGGATGTGGATCTCCGCACTCCTCGGCATGGCTACCAAGTTCTCCGAGATCACTCTGGCTGTTCACTATCGTGAGCGTAACTCCAAGGGTGAGCTGGTGGGCGGCCCCATGTACTACATTAAGAACGGTCTGGGCAAGAAGTGGGCATGGCTCGGTGCCATCTTCGCTTTCCTGACTGCTGTCTGCGCCCTCGGTACTGGTAACGCCATCCAGTCCAACACCATCGCATCCTCCATCATTGAGGCTCTGCACTCCTTCAACCTCGACTTCAACGAGCAGACTGTGGCTCTCATCATCGGCGTTGTGCTGGCTGTGCTCACTGCTATCGTGTATTTCGGCGGTGTGCAGCGTATCGGCCAGGTCTGCGAGCTGCTGATCCCCGGTATGGCTCTGATCTTCATCGTGGCAGGTATCGGCGTTGTTGTGATCCGCGCTGACCAGATCCCCGCAGTCTTCGGCGCTATCTTCAAGGGCGCATTCAACCCCGGCGCTGTTGCCGGCGGTCTTGTCGGTACGACCATGATGACGGCTCTCCAGAAGGGTGTCGCTCGCGGCGTGTTCTCCAACGAGGCAGGTCTCGGTACCGCTCCTATCGCGCACGCTGCTGCTGACGTGGATCATCCTGTTGCACAGGGTATCTACGGTATTTTCGAGGTCTTCTGCGATACCATCGTCATCTGCACCCTGACCGCTCTGATCGTTCTCTGCGGTAACGGTATCGAAGGCGTTCCCTACGGTGAGGCTGCTAACCAGACTCTGACCACCGCAGGCTTCTGCGCTGTCTATCCTGAGCAGATCGCTACCACCGCTGTGGCAATCGCTCTGTCCCTCTTCGCATTCTCCACCATCCTCGGCTGGGGTGTGTACGGCGGTCGTACCGCTGAGTATGTCTTCGGCGAGAAGGCATCCACTCCCTACAAGATCATCTACTGCCTGATGGTCGCTGCCGGCGCAGTGATCGACCTGAAGCTGGTTTGGGATATCTCCGATACCCTGAACGGTCTGATGTCCATCCCCAACCTCATCGGCGTGCTGCTGCTCTCCCCTGTGGTTGTGAAGCTCGCTAAGGAATACTTCGCTGACAAGAAGTAATCGAATATCCTTTGTACATCAAGTACCGCGGTCAAGTCTGACCGCGGTACTTTTTTGCTGTCGAGCGCAGCAAAAGCGACCGAAATGCCACCTTTCGGACGCTTGTCCGCTCATTATCTTTTTCACAATGGCTTATAAAATCTCTCACAATACACCCATTTTTCCGCGTTTTGTCCCATTTTTGCACCTTTTGTGCAAATGTCACAATTTTGACGCTCCAGTTAAAAAATAGACATAAAAAATGCATAAATTCTGATTGATTTTGTGTGAATATTCTGTTAACATCAACTCAGAAAGGTTGTTACGTTTTGTGACATCCATATCAAGCGAGAGAGAGGTTGATTTTATGGAAATGATCGCTCAAATTAACGGTACGATCAATGGTCTGGTGTGGGGCGTCCCCGCCATGATCCTCATCGTCGGCACCGGTGTGTATATGACCATCGGTATCGGCTTCAAGCAGTTCACCCGCTTCGGCTATGTGATGAAGAACACCATCGGCAAGGCATTCACCAAGCACGAAGTCGCTGAAGGTGCTGTCACTCCCTTCCAGGCTCTCTGCACCGCCCTCGCAGCAACCGTCGGTACCGGTAACATCGCCGGCGTCTGCGGCGCTATCGCAATCGGCGGCCCCGGCGCTGTGTTCTGGATGTGGGTCTCCGCCATCTTCGGTATGGCTACCAAGTATTCCGAGGTCACCCTGTCCATCAAGTATCGCGAGAAGAACGATAAGGGCGACTGGGTCGGTGGTCCCATGTACTACATCCGCAATGGTCTTGGCAAGAGCTGGGGCTGGCTCGCAGCTGTGTTCGCTGTGTTCGCTACCCTCGCTGCTTTCGGTATCGGTAACGCTACCCAGGCAAACACCATCGCATCCTCCATTTCCGAAGCCATCAAGATCTTCAATCCCGATGTGAACGTCGGCACCATCAATCTGGTGGTCGGTGTTGTCCTCTGCGTGCTGGCTCTGGTCGTCTACCTCGGCGGTATCAAGCGCATCGGTCAGGTCTGCGAGCTGCTGGTCCCCGTCATGGCAGTCATTTACATCGTCGCAGGCATCGGCGTGGTCGTCATCCGCGCTGACCAGATCCCCAGCGTGTTTGCCGCTATCTTCAAGGGCGCATTTGAACCCGCAGCCATCGCAGGCGGTCTTGCAGGCGCAACCATGGCAGACGCCATCAAGAAGGGTGTCGGCCGCGGTGTCTTCTCCAACGAGGCAGGTCTCGGTTCCGCTCCTATCGCACACGCTGCAGCAGACGTGGATCACCCCGTTCAGCAGGGTATCTTTGGTATCTTCGAGGTCTTTGCTGATACCATCGTCATCTGCACTCTGACCGCTCTGATCGCAATGTGCGGTAACGGCATCGAGAACATCCCCTTCGGTCAGGCTGCAAACCAGACTCTGACTGTTGCCGGCTTCTGCTCCGTCTATCCCGCAACCATCGCTACCGTCGCCGTTGCGATCGCTCTGTCCCTCTTCGCCTTCTCCACCATCCTTTCCTGGGGTCTCTACGGCAGCCGCACTGCTGAGTTCCTCTTCGGTGCAAAGGCTGTGAAGCCCTATCAGATCATCTTCTCTCTGGTCTGCATCGTCGGTACCACCATTGATCTGAGCCTTGCATGGGATATCGCTGATACCCTCAACGGTCTCATGGCAATCCCCAACCTCGTTGGCGTGCTGCTGCTCTCCCCCGTGGTGTTCAAGCTCACCAAGGAGTACTTCGCAAAGGTCGATGCTGAGAAGAAGGCTGCTAAGTAAAACTTTTTCACCCTTACTCTTCTTAAACTCGAAGGAAGGCTGCCGCAAGGCAGCTTTCCTTCGTTTTGCGGGCAATTCTGACCGCAGCGCCTGTTTTTCAGAAGATTTTCCGCAAATTTCCTGGGTTTTTACAAAACTTTCTCTTTACAAGCGACTTTTCCTGTGTTATGGTATTTAGGCACGGCTATGTGCGTATTTTGCCGACCCTTCGCTTGGTTTTGCGGACACACCGACCCATTACTCAGCGACCGGTCTATTTTATGAAAGGTGGAACAACCACAATGATGCTGAAAGATCAGAAGACCTCTATCATCGAGAACAACCGCACCCACGCTACCGACACCGGCTCTCCCGAAGTGCAGGTGGCAATCCTCACCGAGCGTATCAACCAGCTCACCGAACACCTGAAGGTCCACAAGCAGGACAACCACTCCCGCCGCGGCCTGTACAAGATGATCGGTCAGCGCCGCCGTCTGCTCGAATACCTGCAGAAGAAGGATATCGAGCGTTATCGCGCCCTCATCCACAAGCTGGGTCTGCGTAAGTAAGGTTATAATTGCGCGGGGGAAGGCTTTCTTTCCCCGCGCATTTTCCGTTCTTACAAACCCGAACCACCGACCGTTTTTGACGGAGATCCCTGCCGCTTTTAGCAGTTGACTGTACGCCCGGAAGGACGCGGACGCAGAGTCAAATGCTAAGGCGCTCCGCTCCGTCAGACATTTACAATTCTGAAAGGAGAACAAGTATGTACAGCACCATCATCAAGCATCGTGAATTTCCCAACTACCGCAAGTACAGCATGGATCTCGCAGGTCGTCCCCTCACTCTCGAGGTGGGCAAGCTCGCTGAGCTCGCAAACGCCGCTGTCCTTGTGACCTACGGCGACACCACCGTGCTCGTCACCGCTACCGCTTCCGCTAAGCCCCGCGATGGCATCGATTTCTTCCCCCTGAGCGTCGACTTCGAGGAAAAGCTCTATGCAGTGGGTCGCATCCCCGGCAGCTTCAACCGCCGCGAGGGTCGCCCCGGCGAGAAGGGCATCCTGACCAGCCGTGTCATCGACCGCCCCATCCGCCCCCTCTTCCCCTATGACTTCCGCAACGACGTGGCGATCAGCGCTACCGTGCTGACCATGGATCATGACTGCAGCGCTGAGGTTGCCGCTCTCATCGGTACTTCTGCCGCTCTCGCGATCTCTGACATTCCCTGGAACGGCCCTGTGGGCGCTGTGAAGGTGGGTCTCGTGGACGGTGAGCTGGTCATCAACCCCACTTCCGAGCAGGCTAAGGTCTCCGATCTGGACGTGACCGTGGTCTCTACCGAGAAGAAGGTCGTTATGATCGAGGCAGGCGCAAACGAAGTGCCCAACGACAAGATGTTTGAGGCGATCCAGCTGGCTCACAAGGTCAACCAGGATCAGGTCAACCTCATCAACCAGATGGTTGCTGAGATCGGCAAGCCCAAGTTTGACTATCCCCATGCCGACTTCAACCAGGAGCTGTTCGATAAGATCGTGGAAGCTACCATGGACGAAGCAAAGGCTGCGATGGATACCGACGACAAGAACGTCCGCGAAGCTCGCTGGAACGTGCTGATGGATCGTTGGCACGAGCTCTTCGCTGAAGAATATCCTGACATGGACAAGTATCTCGACGAGATCACCTACAAGTTCCAGAAGAAGATCGTCAAGGCATGGCTGCTGGAAGGTCACCGCGTGGACGGTCGCCAGAAGAACGAGATCCGCCCCCTCGGCGCTGAGGTCGGCATTCTGCCCCGCGTCCACGGCTCCGGTCTCTTCACCCGCGGTCAGACCCAGGTGCTCTCCATCGTCACCCTCGACACTCTCTCCGCAAACCAGAAGCTGGATACCATCTGGGAAGAGACCGAGAAGCGTTATATGCACCACTACAACTTCCCCGGCTACTCCGTCGGCGAAGCAAAGCCCTCCCGCAGCCCCGGTCGCCGCGAGATCGGTCACGGTGCTCTGGCTGAGCGCGCTCTGGTGCCCGTTCTGCCCAGCGAGGAAGAGTTCCCCTACGCAATCCGCGTGGTGAGCGAGGTCGTCTCCTCCAACGGTTCCACCTCTCAGGGCTCCATCTGCGGCTCCACCCTCGCTCTGATGGACGCAGGTGTGCCCATCAAGGCTCCCGTTGCCGGCATCTCCTGCGGTCTGATCCAGGATGACAACGGCGGCTTCACCACCTTCATCGACATTCAGGGCGTGGAAGACTTCCACGGCGAGATGGACTTCAAGGTGGGCGGTACCAAGAAGGGTATCACCGCGATCCAGATGGACCTGAAGAACGACGGTCTGACCATGGAGATCATCAAGGAAGCACTGGATATCACCTACGATGCCCGCGTGAAGATCCTCGACGAGATCATGCTGCCCTGCATCGCTGAGCCTCGCGCAGAGGTCTCCCCCTATGCTCCCAAGACCATCACCATGAAGATCGATCCCGACCGTATCCGCGAAGTCATCGGCTCCGGCGGCAAGGTCATCCAGAAGATCGTTGCCGACACCGGCGCAAAGATCGACATCAGCGACGACGGTACCATCGTCATTGCCGCTGTCAACGCAGATTCCTGCTACGCTGCAAAGAAGTGCATCGACGACATCGTCTTCGTGCCCGAGGTTGGCAAGCTGTACTATGGCCGCGTTGTCCGCCTGATGACCTTCGGTGCATTTGTTGAGATCGCACCCGGCAAGGACGGTCTGGTGCACATCTCGAAGCTCGCTGAGAACCGTATCGAAAAGGTGGAAGACGCAGTCTCCATCGGCGATATGATCTGGGTCAAGTTCATGGAGATCGACGAGAAGGGTCGCTGGAACCTCTCCCGCAAGGACGCTCTGAAGGAAATCAAGGCGCTCCAGGCAGAGGAAAACAAGTAAATGAACCAACAAGGGGACAGGCAATGCCTGTCCCCTGTTTTTTATTCATCTTCCTCATCCGCAAGATAAAGCTCCTCACACCGTTGCTGTGCTGCAATCAAGATTTGAGAGGCTTCCTCCATCTGCCGCAGCGCTTTTTCCGAAGCGCGCACCATGGTGAGATACATTTCCTTATAGTCAGGCATATAAGCAGCTCCTTTCTCATGCATTTCCCTTTTTGTAATATTTCTTTATAAGTTGTAAATCTTTATTACAAGATTATTCTCAATCGGTGGTATTGTCAATGCACATTGGAGGTGACGCCTTGAAGATTTACGACTTTGACGGAAAGAAAAATATCTCCGGCGAACGCATCCACCAAGCGCGAACCACCTTGCGGCTGTCGCAAGCCGACCTTGCCGCTCGTATGCAGGTCAGCGGCGTCTCCATTGAGCGTGAAGCCATCAGCAAAATCGAAACAGGCGATCGTTTTGTCACGGATTACGAACTCATGGTATTTGCCAAAGTTTTGGGCGTATCCATGGCGTGGCTGCTCGATCAGGAATAAACTGCACAGTAACAGGCACAGAAGTCATTACATGACCTCTGTGTCTTTGCTTTTTGCCATCGCAGTGTTTCCTTTGATACCGATAGTCTTGCACTTTCGCAAGTGCAGGCGAATTTCAACCCCACATCTTCTTTTTCTTTCTCTTGCGGAAGAAAAAGAAGATGTGCCGTTGACGGTACAGAAGAAAAAGAAAACGCTATGGGTGCGTATCGACAGACAGATCCTCTAACCACATATTTTGCTTTCGCAAGTGATGCTGCGTCACGAATTGACCTACTCCTTTTTCCGCTGCCGCTCCCGTGGCAGTGATCGAAAAACTCTGCATCAGCGGCAGCGAAAAGAAAAGCAGAACAAATCGACAAGCACTCTGCACCAACGCAAGTGCCGCAGTTTGTTTTTTGACCGAGCGATTGGCAAGCTGCTAAAACGATTTCTTTTTCTTTGAACACCGTCGCGGCGTGACGATTGGCGGACACTTCATGTCCGCCAATCGTGCCGCTTCCTCGAAACAACCTCGCTTTATCCGCCACAGGCGGTGCTTCGGTTGTTTCCACCGCCAGCGGCGCATTTTCTTTTTCTTTGACACGCCAAAGAAAAAGAAAATGGGGGGCTGAAAAACACCCTGCACTCGCGAGAGTGCAAGACTTGCGTTGTCAAAAATACCGCTGCCGCTGCATCCCAACAACGCCTGTTCCCTTTTCTGATTCTCTGTGGTAAAATAAATAATATGTAGTTTGACCAAAGGAGGGCTTCTCATGGACACCATTGCCGCCATTTCCACCGCCAGCGGCGCTGCCGCCATCGGTGTCATCCGCATCAGCGGCGACGATGCGTTTACAGTGCTCGACCGTGTCTTTTTCCCCGCAGGAAAGCCCATGGAGCAGCAGGAAAACCGCACCATGGTCTACGGCGAGATGCGGGACAGCAGGGGCGATGTGATCGACCGCGGTCTTGCGGTGCGTTTTACCGCACCGAACTGCTATACGGGCGAAAACAGCGCGGAGCTTTACTGCCACGGCGCGCCTCTGGTGCTGCGTCTCGTCCTCGAAGCCCTCTTTGCCGCAGGTGCGCGGCAGGCGGAAGCGGGCGAATTTACCCGCCGCGCCTTTTTGAACGGTCGCATGGACTTGACGGAGGCGGAAGCCGTTGCGGATCTTTTAACCGCAGAAAGCACTGCCGCGGCGAAAAATGCCGCGGCGCAGCTGGGCGGTGCCCTTCGCCGCCGCATCGAGGCAGTCTACGAGCGGCTGATGGACATTTCCGCCCGCTTTTATGCGGTGGTGGACTATCCCGACGAGGACATTGAAGATCTGAGCCGCGAAGAGATCGAGTCGGCGCTCAAGTTCGCGGAGCTGGAGCTGACGGAACTCCTCGGGAGCTTCCAGCGCGGTCGCGTGCTGAAGCAGGGCGTTGCCACGGTGCTGCTGGGTCGCCCCAACGCGGGCAAATCCTCTCTGCTCAACGCCCTTGTGGGCTTTGACCGTGCCATTGTCACCGACATTGCGGGCACCACCCGCGACACGGTGGAGGAAAAAGCCGAGGTCGGCGGCGTGCTGCTGCGGCTCATCGACACCGCAGGCATCCGCGAGACTGAGGATACGGTGGAGCGCATGGGCGTGGAGCGCAGCCGCAGCGCTGCGGAGAGCGCCGAGCTTGCCATCGCCCTCATCGACGGCGAGGCAGGTATTACGGACGAGGACAGGGGCGTACTGGAGCTGGCAAGCCGCTGCGAACACTGGATCCTTGCCGTAAGCAAATCAGATAAACTGGGGGGAAACGTTCCCCTCATTGCCCATGCACAGCTCCCCGAAAAGCTCCCCGCCGCCTGCGTGCAGCTTTCCTCTGTGGCGCGGGACGGTCTCGCCCCGTTGGAGGATGCGATCCGCGCGCTCTACCCCCTCGGCAGCGAAGGGCGCGGCACTCTGCTGACGAATCCCCGACAGGCAGACGCGGTGACACGGGCACTTCACGCTTTGCAGCGGGCAAAAGCCGCCTACCGCGCGGGACTCACCCCCGATGCCATCCTCACCGACGCAGAGGATGCCATCAGCGCCCTCGGTGAGCTCAGCGGCAAAAACCTGCGGGAAGATCTGGTACACGCCATTTTCTCCCGCTTCTGCGTGGGCAAATAAGAAAAAACACGCCGCACAGGCGTTTGGAGGTCAATTATGAACTGGCTGGAACTGCACATCAACACCAATCACAAGGGTCTCGACCCTGTCACCGCCCTGCTCAGCAGCCTTGGCATTGACAGCGTGGTGATCGACGACGAGACCGATTTTCAGGAGTTTCTGGAGAACAATCACCAGTACTGGGACTATGTGGACGAGGATCTGGAGAAGCAGATGGCGGGCAAGAGCCGCATCACCTTCTATCTCGAGGACGCGCCCGCCGCAGCGGAGACCGTGACGGCGGTGAAGATCGCCCTTGCGGGGCTGAAGAAGGAGCGCGACGATCTCGGCGCGCTGGATCTCAGCATGGAAGGCGTGCAGGACAGCGACTGGGAGAACAACTGGAAGAAGTTCTATAAGCCCATGGAGATCGGCGATCGTCTGCTGGTCATCCCCCAGTGGGAGACCGCCGACCCCAAGGGTCGCGTGACGCTGATCCTCAACCCCGGTCTCACCTTCGGCACGGGCAGCCACGCCACCACCCGTCTTTGCCTCAAGGCACTGGAGCGTTACATCCACGGCGGCGAGACCGTGCTGGATCTTGGCTGCGGCAGCGGCATTCTCTCCATCGCAGCGCTCCGTCTCGGCGCAAGCCGCGCCTTCGCCTGCGACATCGACGAAAAGTGCGAGACCGTTGCCTACGAAAACGCCGCCCTCAACGGTGTCACAAAGGATGTCTACACCGTCCGCACGGGCGACGTGCTCAGCGACGAAAAGCTGAAAGCTGCCATCGGCAGCGGCTACGACATGGTGGTTGCCAACATCGTCTCCGATGTGATCATCGGTCTTGCCCCCCATGTGCGCCCCTATCTGAAGGAGGGCGGCAAGTTCCTCTGCTCCGGCATCATCGACACCCGCGCCGAGGAAGTGAAAAACGAGCTCATCGCTGCGGGCTGGAATGTCCTCGAAGTGGGCAGCAGCGAGGGCTGGTTCTCCTATCTCTGCGACTGATAAGCAAAAATCACGGCTGCGATGCAGCCGTGATTTTTTATGCAAATGCCAGTTCGTCCAGCACCGCCTCCAGATTGTCGTCGGAATACTCGATCTCCGCGGAGATGCGGCGGGCAAGCTCCACCTGATCGTCAAAGGTGAATGTCCCCGTCCGCTCATAGTGCAGCGCACCGAGGGCGTAGAGCAGTTCCGTCCCCAGCACCGCGAACGAGCAGCGGGCAGCAAGATCCACCTCGTCCGCAGCGTTTGCCAGATGCCGATAGATGAGATAGGCAAAAAACTGCTCATACTCCGTCTCACGCCCCCGCATCACTGCGTCAAAGGCGGCAAAATCGGGCGTTTTTTTCGTCAGCGCCGAGAGAATATCTGTCCAGTCCTCCTCCAGACGCTCCAACGTCAGCAGAAATTCCGCCCACTCCTGCATGGTTTTCTCGCTCTCTCCGCCGCCGCAAAGACGCAGGGCTTCCCCCATGCGCTTTGCAAGGGGCTGTTCCCGCCGCGCAAGCAGTGCCAAAATCTCATCCCGCAGGGCAATGGTCTCGTCCTCTTCCCCGCCGTCGCCCACGATCACAAGGCGCAGAGGATCGTATTTCCCGAGGATCAACCGTCCCGCCGCCTCACAGCAGAGCCCGAGACCCGTTTCGATGCGTCCCGGCAGCTCACAGCGAAAGCGCGGATGGTCGGCGCAGATCTGGCAGAGGTGCTTCTGCCCCAGCTCGGTGATAATATCGCAGAGGTTCTCTTCGTTCAAAAAGGGGCAGCGCTCGTCCGCGCCAAGGGCAAAGCGGGGCGTATCTCCGCGGTCGATGCAGCGGCGCATCCGCTCCCCCAGTTCCCCGTCCACGGTGTCATAAAACGCCAGCGTCTCCTCGTCCACATCGATCTCCCAGCCGATGCAGCAGTTGTGGCGGCACTCCCCTGCGATGCAGTGGAAGTCCTTGTAATAATCAGGAAATACCTGCAGCATATCGTTTCTCCTTCGCAAGATCCCGCCGCCGATGGCAGCGGGATCCCGTTTCTTTCTTACAGCTTCGCTTCCTCGATGCGGTGGATGCCGCAGGAAACGGTGAGATTGCCGTTGCGGCAGCGGATGGCATCGATCATCGCTTTGGTACGCTTGTGATCGCTGAGAATGATCGTGTAGCGCAGCTCATACATGGTGCCCATGTTCACGGTCTTGACCTTGTCAAGGCGGTGGAAGCGGGTATATTCCGCGAAGATGTCGTTGAACATCTCCTCATACTCCAGATCCTCGGGCACGGTGATACGCAGCTCCTTTTCCTCGCCCTCGCTCTCACCGAAGCGCACCAGCGCCAGAAACAGGGTCACCACCGCCATGAACACAAAGAAGATCGCCGCAAGCCCCACATAGCCCATGCCGCAGGCAATGCCCACCACCACGGAGAGGAAAATACTGCAGATCTCCTGCGCCGTACCGGGGGCGGAGCGGAAACGGATCATACTGAATGTGCCTGCCACCGCCACGCCTGCGCCCACATTGCCGTTGACCAGCATGATGACCACCGCCACAAGAGGGCTGAGGAGAGTGAGCGTAGTGACAAAACCCGCAGAATAGCGATTGCGGAACATGAACACCCCCGCGTTCAGCATACCCAGCGCCAGCGCACCGCCGATGCAGATAAAAAACGTGCGCAGATCCAGCGCGCCGGTCAAAACCGTTTCAAACATCAAAAATCCTCCTTCCCTGCGCGGCGGGCAAGCGCCCGACGATAGCAGGTCCCGTATTTGGAAAACGAGCGGGGATAAAGCTTTCCCCTGCTCAAAATATCCGTGAGCCAGAGCGGTGCCGCGCCGTTGACCTTCAGCTCCATCAGCACCATGCCGGCGGGCAAAAGCGCCTCTCCCCTGTCGCCGAGACGGAGATCCAAATCATCCATCCGTCCCCGGGGCTCAAAATCAAAGGTCACGCGCAGGGCATTGTCCTCTTTCCCGAACAGCGCCAGCCGATCGGTGGAGATCACCGCTGCGGGCTTTGGCGCATAGCGCCGCCGCATCCAGTCAATCTCCTCCATGATCTGCCCCTTCCCCGCAGGCTTTTCCCCGCCCGCAAGGTAGTCCGCCGCCTCTTTCGCGCCGAGGGTCACCCGCCGCTTGTACACCACGCCCTCGCACTTCTTCTTGATCTCCAGAAACACAGGATCGTTGTCCCGCGGCACACCATAACTCCGCAGGCGCAGCTTTTCCTTGTAGGCAGGCTTTTCCAGACTCCTGCGAATGAGATCAAAATCCTCAGTGTCGTAATACAGGCTCATAATGAGGCTCAGACCGTAGGCATCCTCTTCCATATAAGGCGCAAGCTGGCACCGCAGCGCTTCATATTCCTCCCGCTGCAGCAGATATTTCTTTTCCGTGCGCTGAAAGCTTTTCTGCACCTTACCCAAGTCCTCTGCCTCCTGTTTGCGTCTTACCATGCAGTATACCACAGATTTCCGCCCTTTGCGAGAGGCATTTTCCCCCGCCGACTTGACTATTTTTGTTACTTCTGTTACTATTTTGATTGGCTACGTGCTGATTTTTACGATTTTCCCGTTTGACTATCAAAGGAGTTCCCTATGCTGCGACGCATTTTGCGCCCTCTGCGGCGTTTACTGAATCTGCTGCTCCCCATTGCGGTGATCCTGCTGATCCTGTTTCTTATCATCCGCTCCTGGTCGATCAACCATGTCAGCAAGGACGATCTTGCTGCCGAAAGCGCCAGCGAGATCGCCGTTGACCCCAATGCCATCGTGAACATCTCCTGTCAGAACGGTTCGGAGACACTGGCGTTCCATCTGAAAGAGGATGGCAAGTGGTACTGGATCGACGAGAGCTTCCCTCTGGATCAGGAGGCTGTGGCTGATTTTGCCCAGCTTCTCACCACCTTCACCCCCTCGGTGACGGTCGCCAGCGGCGAGCATCTGAATTTGGACGATTATGAGCTTGGCACGCCCCCCTACTCCCTCAGCTTTACCACCGCAGGCGGCGTGTCCACCACCTATCATTTCGGCAAGGCAACGGACAGCGGCGGTTCCTACATGATGACCTCTGCCAACGGCACCACGGTCTACATGGCACCCAGCAGTCTCACCGCCCTCACAAAAAAGGGGCTGTATGACTACTGTCTCATCGACAGTTTCCCCCTGCTCTCCCCCGAAACTGTCAGCTCCTTCACCGTGCAGAGCAAGGAGACCATGCACACCTATACCCGCGCCATCATGGAAGCGGATTCCTCCATCTACTGGTATAATCGCGGACGGGACGTGACCGAAAACGGCACCTTCCTCGCCTGCATGGAGAATCTGATCTCCCTCAGCTTTGCAGAGTGTCTTGTGTGGAATCCCGTGGAGGAGTCCATTGCCGTCTGCGGACTGGACGAGCCCCGTCTGACGGTGACCATTCAGTACACCGACCCCAATCAGCGGGAGTGCGAGCTGATCCTTTCCATTGGCAACGAGCGCAACGACACCCAGTACTTTGCCACATGGAGCAACAGGAACGCCATCTACGCCATCAACAAGGATGCGGTGAAGGGTCTCCTCGCCGCAGCAAACGCCATCTGATCAAAAAAGCGCCCCGTCGGGGGCAGTACTTCATAAGACAGGTTAAGAGACGGCATGAGCGTAGTCATGCCGTCTCTCAGTTTAGATGCCAATATCAATCACACCTTGTTTGTTGTGACAAATTATCCCCGGATGTGCTCCAGTTCCCACAGCTCATCTGCCTCTTCCGGCGAGATAGAACCATCAAGGTACTTGCGCTCCAATTCTTGATAGCGGTTGGAATGGTAAGCATCGCTGTAAGGTGTGTAAATTCCCTTGATTTCGCCTTGCTTCTGTGCTATTCTATCAATAGAAAGTGGTGATACCTCACCGCGGAGTGCGTGACGCTCCGCTGCCGAGGTAGAGCCACTTTCCGCGTTGTTAACATTGACACGTTGCTCAAAATTGGATATGATATCAGAAAGCACAGGCTCCGACGCTTTGGGCGTACGGGTGTTGGTCGAGAAATCGGCAATCACCTCGGAGGCAGTGCTTTTTTTCGCATACACGGTAGTTACTTCCATTGTTTTGCGTCCACGGTTATCGAATTGCACACAGATGACCGTTCCGCCCGGAAATACCTTTTTGAATAATACACCGGTTTTCCGCGGTTCTTTCCGCTACCTGTGTGCCCTTTTTCCACCGAACTAGGTGCAGTCACTACATCCGGCAAAGAGTCAAGCATCCAACCTTCAAGAGGGATATTTCCTTGTGCAAGCTCTTTTTCCGGGTCTCCGTGGTGATCAAGGATATGCTTTGCATCATCATTTGCCAAAACAAAATCCCTTTATGCCCTTGCCATAGGCACCGCCAAGACCGTCAAAAATCTTGTTCGTTCCCAAGTCCTTGGCAGCCCACGTTTCAAGCAAATTGCCGACAGAGGTTTTCGGTTCGCTCCAGTTTTTGCCCTACCCCAGTTTGCTCTCCAGTGCAGGATGATGCTGTGTTTTTGCACGACTTGTCCCGCCGCCGAAATTCAACTTTGTATTTTTCGCAAGTGCATTCGCATAGTTCGACACTGTTTGTCGGTTTTCTGCCTGTGATGCCTGTTTCTTCGCCGGGGTATAGCCGCTATCCGCAGCTTTGCCTGTGACTTGTCTGCCTGTTCTGGATGCGCCCCGATGGGGGCGCTTTTTCTTATTGCAAGCTGCTGATGTCGCCGTCGCGGAGGTCGGCAAGGGTGATGGTTTTCATCCCATCAAAGAAGTCAACCGCTATGAAATCATCCTCATCAAAAGCAATCTCTTCGGGCAGAGAGAACAGATTCAGCACGATATTCTCTCCCGCGTGGAAGCTGATCGGGTATCGGTTTGCCGTGTGGTCATATTCCCGGAAGGGATTGATTCGGTATTTGACCAAACGCAGTGTGTTCAGCGGCATTTTACCATTCACCGCTTCATTCTGTGTATAGCCCACGGTCGCATAATACCCCTCTTCTACAGGCTCAAAGACCAGCGTGGTGATACCTTCAATGACCTGCAGTTCCACATTGACCTCATCGCTTGCCATAGATCTTCCAACATGATAAAGATTTTGGTAAACGCCATACAGCATGGAAAAGACAATGGTAACGCCCACCACGGCGATCATCACCTTGCGCATGGTATCTTCCCGAATCTGCAGAAAATAATCAATTTCCCGCCCCGCTGTTTCCAGTATCCCGGGTTCCTGCTGCTTCATCTGTTCATAATAACTGCGGCAGCTTTCGCACTCCGAAAGGTGCTGCTCCACTGCCTCGTTGCTGACTTCACTCGTCAGCTCATCAATATAGCTTGGCAGCAAATCTTTGATGATCTCACATTTCATGGCTTTTCCCATCCTTCCGTCACTTTCTGCTTCGCGCGGTAATAGGTCACCCGCGCCCAGTTCTCGCTCCGTCCGAAAATCTCACCGATCTCCCGAAAGCTCAGTTCTCCCGCAAGCCGCAGCAAAAACACTTCTCTCGCCTCCGCACTGAGATCATGGGCGCGGCGAAACAGCTCCACCACCGTTTCCCTGCATTGCAGCTGTTCCTCCGCCGTGGGATCGACAGCGGGGATGTCCTCCGCGAGGGGTTCGGCGTGTTTCCTGCGACGCTCCAGCTCCCGATACCAGAGGTGCTTGGCGATCTGACAGAGCCACGTGGAGACCTTGCAGGAGCCGTCGAAGCGGTCACAGCTGCGAAGCGCCTGATAAAAGGTCTCCTGCGTCAGCTCCTCTGCCAGCTGCTCGTCATGGCAGAGGGTGCAGAGATATTTATATACCAGCGCACCCTCTTCGCGGTACACCGTATCCAAGTCCAGCATGGTCTCACCTCCCTGTTCTGTCCATATATCCGACAAGAGGGCAAAACGTTACAGCCCCTGCCAAATTTTGTCTCTCTACGATACCACAGAATCCTGCAAAAACACAGCTTCTTTTTTCCCGCTTGACGCGCTTCGTGCTTTTTCCCCGCGCTCGCGCCGTACAATGGAGAAAAAGGAGGCGAACACCCATGAACTGGACTTTCCGCAGCAGATCCTCTCCCCTGCTGCAGCTCTCCCCCGCGGAGATCCGCCCCAACCCCGATCAGCCCCGCGTGAGCTTTGACGACGCGCCCCTGCAATCCCTTGCGGAGAGCATCCGTCAGCACGGCATTCTGCAGCCCCTCACCGTGCGAAAGACCGCCGCGGGCTATGTCCTTGTGGCGGGCGAGCGGAGGCTTCGGGCGGCAAAGCTTGCAGGCTGCAAGACCGTGCCGTGCCTGCTGATGGAGATGGAGGACAGGCAGTCTGCCCTGCTGGCACTGGTGGAGAATCTCCAGCGGGAGGATCTGCATTATCTGGAGGAAGCCGCCGCCATTGCGAAGCTTATGGCAGACTACGGTCTGTCGCAGGAGGAGGCGGCGAAGAAGCTGGGGCGCTCCCAGTCGGCAGTGGCAAACAAGCTGCGGCTGCTGCGGCTCTCCCCCGATTGCACGGCACTGCTGCGAAAGCACGCCCTCACCGAGCGCCACGCCCGTGCCCTGCTGCGGCTGGAGGACGAAGAGGAGCGCCTCGGGGCGCTGCGGCACATTGCGGAAAAGCAGCTGAATGTGGCGCAGAGCGAGGAATACATTGAGCAGCGCCTGCAGCATCTGGCGCTCACCGAACCCAAACGCCGCCCCGCCTTTCTCATTCGGGACGTGCGGCTCTTCCTCAACAGCCTTGACCGCAGTCTCCGTCTCATCCGCGACGCGGGGATCGGCGCGGACTGCCAGCGGCAGGACACCGAGGGTGAGATCCTGCTGACCATACGCATCGACAAAAAACAGGGTAAAGTTTCCTTATAGGGGCGGAAAAAGTCTTTGGATTTGGTAACAATTTGTAGTGATTTCCGCGACAGGCAGTGGTATAATGTCTTGCAAACATTTTTGCTTCCCACGCCGCGGAGCCGGCGTTTTCTGCCGGATGGCATGAGTTTGCGGCATCTGACCGCCGCACCAAATCCAGGAGGCTACATACATGGCTGAAAATACCAAGGGCGGTTCCCGTCTGGCAACTGACGAGACCACCTCTTCCAAGAGCGGCAACGGTCTGCTCATTGCGCTGATCGTGCTGCTGGCGATCCCCCTCGTGGCATACGGCGCGTGCTGCGCCCTCGCCGCCACCGCTGACACCATCTTCCCCCGCACCACAGTGCTGGGCAATGACATCGGCGGCATGACCGAAGCCCAGGCACAGGAGCATCTTGCCCCCCTGCTGGGCGCTGCCTACGATAAAAACGGCATCTCCATCCGTCTCGACGGCGAGGAGGTCTATATGGCGACCCTGACCGACCTGGGCTTTTCTCCCAAGGCGGATGAGAGCGCCAGACTCGCCTACGCCGCAGGGCGCAGCGGCAACGTATTTCTCGATGGTTTCTCTTTTGCCCGTGCCCTGCTCATGGGACAGGAGATCGCTCCGGCGCTGAACCTCACGCAGGAGTCCCTTGCCCATGCGGCAGAGGTCATCAAGGAGGCAGTGAACCGCGAGCCGCAGCCCCTCAGCTATGAGCTGAGCGAAACTGACCTCAGCCACATCGCCTTCACCAAGCCCCGCGACGGCGTGGCGCTGAACGAAAGCCACCTCACCGACGAGCTGGAGAAGCTACTGGAGCACGGCGAGCTCTCTGCCATCGACTGTCAGTACAGCGCTCTCCCCTATGACCACAGCATCACCCTTGACTCCATCGCCGCAGAGATCCTCAGCGAATGCAGGAACGCAGGCTACGATGCCGCCACCGACAGCATTTATGAGGCGAGCATTGGCGTTTCCTTTGATACCGCCGCTGCCGCCGCCCTTCTGGACGCTGCCGCCCCCGGCGAGACCGTTCTTGTGGACGGCACGGTGCAGTTCCCTGCCACCTATGCCAAGGATCTGGAAAACGGTGTCCTCTTCCGCGACCTTCTTGCGTCCTACTCCACCAAGCTCACCGGCAGCGCAGGGCGCATCGGCAACGTCCGTCTCGCCGCCCGCTCCTGCAACGGCATGGTGCTGAACACGGGCGACGAATTTTCCTTCAACAAGCGCGTGGGCAAGCGCACGGAGGCACGGGGCTATCAGCCCGCCCCCGCCTATCTTGCGGGCGAGACTGTGGATACCATCGGCGGCGGCATCTGTCAGGTATCCTCCACCCTCTACGCCGCCTGCCTCCACGCCAATCTGGAGATCACCGAGCGCACCGCCCACCGCTACGTCTCCTCTTACATCAAAAACGGTCTCGATGCCACGGTGAGCTGGGGCACGCTGGACTATAAGTTCCGCAACAACACCGATTATCCCATCAAGATCGTCACCACCACGAATGACGGCAAGATCACCGTCATGCTCTACGGCACCAAGGTGGACGACAGCTATGTGGTGATAACCAGCAAGGAATATGAGCCCACCGGCTTCAACGTGATCTATCAGGATGCCCCCGAGCTTCCCGCAGGCACGGAGGAAGTCAAGCAGACCCCCTATTCCGGCTGCAAGGTGAACACCTACCGCAACGTCTATGCGGGGGACGGCACACTGCTCTCCTCCACCGATGAAGCCTTCAGCCACTATAAGTCCCGCGACAAGATCATCCTGCGGGGCACCGGCGGCATGGGGGATGGCGCGGGCGACGGCACGGGCGAATGGTTCCCCCCCGACGAGGGAATGGACGAATCTCTCATTCCCGGCTTCAACCCCGACGAGCCTTTGATGGACGATCCCTATGTGGACACTCCTCCCGCGGATGCGCCCTTCATCGACAACGGCGAAGACTGGGTCTTTTAAACAGCACAGCGCCCCTGCCACGCGGCAGGGGCGCTGTTTGGTCTTATTATGATCCTCTCACCATGCGTTCCAGTTCCGCGCTGGCTGCAGGTAGTTCCATCCCCTCTGCCCAAAGCAGGATCGAATCCCCCTGCTCTCCAAGGAAGCAGCGCTTGATGGGGGGTTCCCCCTGCTTCTGCCGAGACGCATTGGTCTCTGCAATATCTACCATGAAATAGTCATGGAACAAACCTTCGCCCTCGATCGGTTTGCCCTCGATGATAGAGCGGACAGGGGTGATGTAGTAATCACCGTCAGGCGTATAGCCGAAGCAATCAAAGTAGAATGCCTTCCCATCTGTTACCTTCAGTCGGTAGATAATACGCCCGTCAGAAAGCTGAGAAAGCTCCGACACCTCCATTGCTTCAGCGGGCACAGGCACAGTTTTGAATGTATCCACCCAGCTCAGCGCATAAGCGATGACACTTAGCACCAGTGTTGCAGCAATCACGCCACGCCAAAGGGCTTTACCCCGACTTTTCTTCCACTCTTTCTGTATACTCTGCAAAGCGGCGGTGTCATCCACAGCTACGGTCTCTTCTTCGCCGCTCATTTTGCGGTGAAGCGCCGCACAGCTCTCGCACTGCACAAGATGCTCCTCCACAAGTGCGCGGCTCTCCTCGCTGCAAACGCCGTCGTGATACAGCGGCAGCAGGTCCTCAATGACATGGCAGGATATGTTCATATCAGTTCCTCCTTGATTTTCAGTCTCGCCCGATGATAGGTCACTCGCGCCCAGCTCTCCGTTTTGCCGAACAGCTCTGCGATCTGGGCAAAGGGCAGTTCGCCGAAGGTGCGAAGAGAAAAGACTTCCTTATAGGGCTCCTCCAAGGCGTGCAGCCGCTTGTGGAGCTCAAAGATCTCCGCCTTCTGCAGGGTCTCGCCTTCCATATCGCCTTCTGCCGCAAGACTTTCCCACTCCACATCACTATCATAGCGGCGCTCTTTTTTGAGGTGGGAAAAATAGCTGTTCTTTGCGATCTGACAGAGCCAGACATAGATTTTGCACTTGCCGTCAAAGCGCTCGAGGTTTTCCAGCGCCTTGAAAAAGGTCTCCTGCGTCAGTTCCTCTGCCAGGGTCTCGTTTTTGCAGAGGGACAGGGCATAACGGTACACATCCTTGAAATACAGGCGGTACACCTCTTCCAGTTCCGTCATTTCTCCACCTCCCTTCCTACATAAGACTCCGCTGCATTGCATTCGTTACAAAAAATTTTATCAATCCTGATGATATCCCACAGAATGCCCCTTTGCAAGCCGCACTCCGCCTGTGCGCGGCGGCACGTTCTTCCCGTGTTGAATCCTATGGCGTTCTGTGCTAACATATCATTACCATATCACGGTAAAGAGAGGTGCAGACATGACAAACGTGGAACTGATGGAGAAAATCACGAATTTTGTAAGAACCAGCCCCGATAACCGTATCTCCGCACAGGATGCCATCTATCCTGAGCTTGCGGGTCTGAAAATGTATGATGATCCGATTTTTGGCTTCGCCGCGGCGGACGATCCCCTTTTTACCGAAACCTTCAAGAAAGAAGGGGTCATTCATCCCGCATACATGGCACCCGCAGAGTGGCTCGGCAGCAGCAAAACGGTGATCAGCTTCTTCCTGCCCTTCACCGAGGAGGTCCGCGCCTCCAACCGCGGCAAAACAGATGAACCCTACGCTCCCGACGTTTCCCCCAAGTGCAGCGCCGCGTGGCTGCACGCAAGAGTGGAGGGACAGGACTTTATGAACAAGGTGACGGACTATCTGCAAAGCCTGCTGGAAAGCGAGGGCTGCGAAACCGTCTGCCCCACCACCTCGGGAAAGCTCCGCATGATTACCCCCTACATTTCCACCTGGTCTGAACGCCACGCCGCCTACGCCGCGGGACTCGGCACCTTTGGACTGAGCAAGGGGCTGATCACCGAAAAAGGCATGGCAGGACGTTTTGGCAGCGTGATCACGAACGCAGAATTTCCTCTCACCCCCCGTCCCTATGACGATCCCTTCGCCTACTGCACCATGTGCGGCGTATGTATGCACCGCTGCCCCGTCCACGCCATCGACAGCGCACGGGGCTGCGCCCTCGGCAAGGACCAGTCTCTCTGCGGTCCCTATTTGCAGGAGAGCCATCTCCCGCCCCACGGTCCGAATCAGCGCGTGCGCTACGGCTGCGGAAAATGTCAGGTGAGCACGCCCTGCGAAAGCGGCATCCCCAAGCGGTAAAAGGGGCGCACAAAATACACCGTCCCTGTGCGCATTACATTGACAATCCCTCAAAAATGCGTTAAAATATGTTCTATTCTGTAATATAGAGGCGCAGTCTGCGCCGTTTTGGAGGAACCTATGGAACATCTGGAAACGCTGGAATATCGCCACAGCTTCGTCATCCGTCAGGAGGAGACTGTGCGCTATCAGCAGTATGAGGGCGTCCGCAAGGGCAAGAAGCATATTCTCATGGTCATGGTCATCGTGACTTTGATTTTCCGCTTCCTCGCAAGCACTCTCATCAAGGACATCAATGAAATGCAGCTGCTCACCGCCTGCACCATCGGCATGGCACTGGGTCTGCTCGCAGGCTACTTCCTGCTGCAGTTCGCCATCGCCTTCAACATCAGCCAGAAGTATCAGTCGGGGCTGGCGCAGGATTACAGCGTGGATATGCTCATCAATCCCGGCGGCATCTATGTCACCGACGGCAAGAACGACATCCGCGTGTACTACGACAAGATGTTCAAGATCGTGGAGACCTCTGCGGATTTCTTCGTTTACCCCGACCCCGAACAGGTGTTCCTCATCCCCAAGCATCAGCTGGACGATGTAAAGAAGGACAGCGATATGCTGCGCAATATGTTCAAGACCTTCGCACCCGAGAACAAGCTCGATCTGCTGAAGGGCTGAATCAAAAAACATAAAAGACCATTTGCCGACGCGGCAAATGGTCTTTTTTTGCGTCTTAAAGCTCCGCTTTCTGGCGGCGGATATCCTCGTCGAAAAAGGGCAGCTGACGATACTCTCCCTCAAGGCGGGAACGGATCTGGGGAGAGTAGCGGCTCCCCAGTGTCTCGGGGTCGAAGTTGCTGCTGATGATGGTGCATTTTTTCGCCTGCAGGCGGTGGTTGATGATCTGATAGAGGGCGCTGCGGACAAACTCCGTCAAAAGCTCGGTGCCGAGGTCATCCATGATGAGGAGATCGCAGTTCAGCACGCGGGAAACATCGCTCTCCGCTTCCTCATCCTCCCGCCCGAACTTCTGCCGCTCGAACTGGGAGAAGATATGCCCCGCCGTGTCATAGACCACGCTGAAGCCCTTTTCGCTGACCTCCCGCGCGATGCAGGCGGAGAGGAAGGTCTTGCCGAGACCGGGTGCGCCGAAGAGGAGAAGATTATCCTGATGGCGACCGAACTTGTGAGCAAAATTGCTGCAGGTCTCGTAGATCAGCTCCATATTCTCCCTTGCGGTGACGCCGCCGCTTTTGATGTCATAGCTGTACCAGCGGAAATCAAAGGTATCAAAGCTCTGATTGCCGAGATCCAGCATACGGCTGAGCTCTGCGATCTGCTCGCGGATGTAATACTCCTTCAAGCAACGGCAGATGCCGTCCCCGGTATAGCCCGTATCGCCGCAGAGGCGGCAGGCGCTCTGGTATTCCAGCACCTCCTCCGTGAGACCGTAGCTTCTGAGGATCTCTCGTCTCTCCTGCTGCAGGGCGAGGTTTTCCTCCCGGATCGCCCCGATGGCACGCTCCACATCCGCGCCCTTGCGCAGGGCTTTGGACATGATCTGCGCCATGGTGCTGCGAAGCTCATCTCGGATCTCCGCAAGGCGGGGGATGCGGCGCAGCAACTCATTTTCACGGCGACGAAAGTCCTCCTCCCGCTGCCGCTTGTCCTCTTCAAACTGTCTCAGGGCGCGGCTCATCAGCTTGCCGTCATAAGCCATGGTTCGTCCCCCCTTTTATCGTTTCCGGTGCATTTTCTGCACATATTTCTGAATATCGTTCTCTTCCGCCGTGGGAAGGTTCTGCTTTGCCGCGGGCTTGTTTTCGCCCTGCTCGATGGCTTCCACCGTCCTGAGACCCTTTTCGTTCCACTTTTTCAAAATGCCGCCGAGATAGCTCCACTTCAGCTCATGGCAGCGGAGCATGGTGCGGTCATACGCCAGCGCCACTACCTCGGGCGGGAAGCCCATGTCCATCCACTCCGTGAGATACTTCTCCTCAGAGGGCACGGGGTTGCGCTCACCCAGCTGCAGCGCCCGCATATAGGCGGGCAGCAGTCCCTGCCGCTGGTGATAGGTCTTGAGATAGGCATTGGCGCGGGGAATGCTGTCGATACCGCGGCGCTGCCAGAGGTAGCCCTCCTTCTCGATCTGACGGAGGGTGGGGCGGCGACCCGCGCCGTAGGCACGTTCGCTGCGCTCCACGCAGTGACACACCAGCTGATAGATCACATCCGCAGGCAGGGACAGATGGTCGTACAGTCCCAGCAGGATGGTGCAGTCTACGGTGGTCATGCGGCGACCGAGAAGCTTTTCCACCTCGGTGCGCAACAGACGGAAGGTCTCGTCCCCTTCGAGACGCTCGGCGATCTCCAGCTGGCTGTAGGTCGGCTTTTCCTCTGCGGGGGTAAGCTCTACCTGCTTTTCGCCGAGCAGCCCCAGTTCCGCAAGGGTCTTTTCCGCCGCTTCAAGGCGCGGCGCGGAAAAGCGGAGCGCCTTGCTCAGCTCTGCCGAGCCAATGCGCCCATGGTGGCGCAGCAGCAGCAGATACAGCAGTGCCGCGTCTCCGTCGCCCTGACGGATGAGCTTGTCCGCAACCGCTGCGGAGATGGTGAGTTGTTCCTGTTTTGTCAGCTGCAGCACATATTCTGCCATAAGCCGCACCCCCTTCCTTCGTCCAACGGGACTTGTGTCCTTTATTTTACATGATTCCCTGCGGTTCGTAAACAGGAATTTCTGCGCCGCCCCTCTTGAAAAATGGGCAAAAGGGATTTACCAGACGGGATTTTGTGTTATAATGGATTCTGTATTGGTATAAGTATCTCGGCGTTTGTTCGCCGCAGAAAGAAAGAACTGTGCGCCGTGCGCACAGCTTAGGGAGGAATATGATGGAAAACCGTATCGTGATCAATATTTGCGGCGAGGACTACACCCTGCTGGCAGATGAAGCCCCCTCCTACATGGAGAAGGTGGGTCAGTATGTGGACGGCAAAATGAGCGAGACCCTCCATGCTGCCAAGGTCAGCCGCACCGACGCAGCCGTGCTCACCGCGCTGAACCTTGCCGACGAGCTGATGAAGTCCCAGCAGAATGCGGAAAACCTCCGCAGCCAGCTCAAGGGCTATCTGGACGAGGCAAACCGCGCCAAGAACGAGATCTCCGAGCTCAAGCGCGAGATCTTCCGCCTGCAGAATAACCGCAAATGATGCGCCCCGAGCTTCTCTCCCCCGCGGGCTCGTGGGAAGCGCTGGTCGCCGCCGTGCAGTCGGGGGCGGACGCGGTATTTCTCGGCTTTGGTGACTTCAACGCCAGACGCAACGCCAAAAACTTCTCCGCGGAGGAATTTGCGGAGGCGGTTCGTTATTGCCATTTGCGGGGTGTGAAGGTCTATCTCACCATGAACACCTGTCTGACCGACCGTGAGCTTCACGGCGCGGCAGAGACTGCCCGCCATGCCGCCCGCTGCGGCGTGGATGCCATCCTTGTGCAGGACTTCGGCGTGCTGCAGATGCTGCAGCAGGTGATCCCCGAGACCCACATTCACGCCAGCACCCAGATGAGCATTTTCACCCTCGGCGGCGTGAAGGAAGCGGCACGGCTCGGCATCACCCGCGCCGTCCTTGCCCGTGAGCTCTCCCGCGAGGATACCCGCTATATCGCCGAGCGTTCCCCCATCGAAGTGGAATCCTTTGTCCACGGCGCGTTTTGTATGTGCTACAGCGGTCAGTGCGCCATGAGCGCCGTCATCGGCGGTCGCAGCGGCAACCGCGGTCTCTGCGCCCAGCCCTGTCGCCTGCCCTACGGCGTGGACGGCAAAGCCGACCGCTATCCCCTCTCCCTCAAGGACAGCTGCCTTGCCTCCGCCGTGCCCGAAATGGCGGAGATGGGCATTGCCTGTCTCAAACTGGAAGGACGCATGAAGCGCCCCGAATATGTGGCGCTCATCACCGATATTTACGCACGCCTGCTGCGGGAAAACCGCAAGGCGACGAAGGAAGAGCTGCGCACTCTGGAAGAGATCTTCAGCCGCAGCGGCTTCACACAGGAGTACTGGGAGGGGCGCAAGGGTCCGCAGATGTTCGGCACCCGCAGCGAAAACACCCCCGAGCCCAGGGATCTGTACGCGAAAGCCAAGGCTCTCTATGAAAAAGAGGACCGCCGAGTGGTGGATGTGCGACTTGCCTGCACCATCCGTAAGGATGCCCCCGCCACCCTCCGCGCCGAGGATGCGGACGGCAACCTTGTCATGGTCAGCGGCGAGACGGCAGAGGCGGCGCGCAGCCGCTCCCTCACGGAGGAGGAGGTCCGCACCCGCCTGAGCAAAAGCGGCGGCACAGCCTTCCGCGTCACCGACGTGTCCGTGACCCTCGAAGGCGGTCTGATGATGAGCGCATCTGCCCTCAACGCCCTGCGCCGCGAGGTGCTGCAGCGCCTTGCCGACGCAAGAACCGCTGTGCCCGATCCCATACTGCGGGACTTTGTCCCCTCTGAACGGGTAAAGGGCTGTGAAGGAGATCCCCTGTTCACCTGCTCCATCAAGCGCGCCGCGCAGCTCACGGCAGAGCTCATCGCCTGCCGCCCCGCCCGCGTGGACATTCCTCTCGAAATTCTGGACGACATGGACCTTGCCCCCTATGCGGGGCAGACCGAGTTCTGCGCGGTGCTGCCCCGCATCTGGCGGGACAGAGACGAGGAAAAGCTTCTCGAAATGCTTCGCCGCGCCATGGCAAAGGGCGTAAAGAGCGTTGCCATCGGCAACCTCGGTCAGCTTCCCATGGTGCAGCCTTTGGGCCTCGCCCTGCGGGGCGACTTCGGGCTGAACCTCTTCAACTCCGAAGCCCTCAGCTTTATGAAGCACATGGGTCTCAGCTCTGCCACCGTCTCCTTTGAGCTGCGGCGGGAGCAGATCCGCGATCTGAGCAAGCCCCTGCCCACGGAAGCCATCGTCTACGGTCGGCTGCCGCTGATGGTAACGGAGAATTGTCTCATCCACAACTCCCTCGGCTGCCGCTGCGAACCCCCCCACGTCCTCCGCGACCGCACGGGAGCAGAGTTCCCCATCGTTCCCGCCTTTGGCTGCCGCAGCGAGCTGCAAAATGCCAAGGTCATGTTCCTTGCGGACAAGAACGACTATCGCAGCCTCGGTCTGCACTTTGCCCGCCTGCGCTTTACGACGGAATCCCCCGAGGAATGTGTGCGCATCTTCCGCAGCTATCTTGGCGAATGCAGCGAAGTCCCCGCGGACTTTACCCGCGGTCTCTACACCCGCGGCGTGGAATAAAGAAACGGGTTCAACCGTCCCATACCCCGCGCTTTTGATTTCAATCTATATTTTTCGCATTCGATTATACGAATCGTATAGGAGTTTTCTATGAAGCTTGCCATCAAAGTCCTCTCTCCCCTGCTGGGGACGGAGATCCCCCTGCCCTCTTACGCCACCCCCGGCTCTGCCGCCATGGACCTTCGTGCCTGTGTGAGCGAGCCCGTGGAGATCGCCCCCGGTGGGCGGATGGTCATTCCCAGCGGCATTGCCATCGCCCTGCCCTCGGCAGACTATGTGGCGCTGGTGTTTGCCCGCAGCGGACTTGCCGCCAAGGGCGGTGTCTGCCTTGCCAACGGTGTCGGTGTCATCGACAGCGACTATCGCGGTGAGATCGGCGTGGCACTGCTGAACATCGGCAGCACGCCCTACACCATCCTCCCCGGCGACCGCATCGCCCAGCTCATGGTGACCCCCGTGGTACAGCCCGCGCTGGAGCTGGTGGATCAGCTGCCCGAGACGGAGCGGGGCGCAGGCGGCTTCGGCTCTACCGGAAGATAAACCAAGTTCCTGAAAGGAAATCATATTCTTATGGCTCTCATTCTCGCATCCAAGTCCCCCCGCCGGCAGGAGCTGCTGCAGCGCATGGGGCTGACTGATTTCAAGATCCTCGTCCCCGAAGCGGACGAATCCTGTCCCGATGGGCTGACACCGCAGGAGACTGTGGAATACATCTCCCGGGTGAAGGCGCTTGCCGCAAAGGAACTGGTGGCAGAAGATGACATCGTCATCACGGCGGACACCATGGTGTTTCTCGACGAGCACCGTCTCGGCAAGCCCAGAGACGAGGAGGATGCCCTTCGTATGCTCACGGCACTGCAGGGGCGAAGCCACACCGTCTGCACCGGTGTCACCGTCATGCAGGGCGATCACATCCTCACGGAGTCTGAGCCCACGCGGGTCTATTTCCGCGAAGCGTCCGAAGCGGAGCTTCGCGGCTACATCGCAACAGGCGATCCCATGGACAAAGCGGGCGCTTACGGCGTGCAGAGTCTCGGCGCGCTGCTGGTGGAGCGCATCGACGGCGACTTTTTCAATGTGATGGGTCTGCCCGTGCTGCGCCTGTCCCGTATGCTGCGCGAGTTCGGCATCCGATTTTTTGACTGAGCCGCTCAGCGCTCAACGAACATTTCTCTGAGATAAGAGGTATTCCCGTGAAACGATTTCTGCAGAAAAACGGCTTTCTTGTCCTGTTTATCGCAACTGTCGCGGCGGTGACCCTGTGCGTGGTGAACTTTTTCAGCACCAACACTTCGCCGCTGAGCAATTTCATCAACACTGCCCTCACGCCCATCCGCAGCGGCTACACTGCCGTGGCAGGCTGGGTGGAGCATCAGCGCGCCCATTTTGCCGATGTGCACGAAATGGAAGCGCGGATCGAGGAGCTGGAAATTCAGCTGGCGGAGACCGAGCGCAAACTGCGGCAGGCAGAGGCGGACAGCGAGGAAAATCAGCTTCTGCGGGAGCTTTTGAACCTGCGGCAGCAGCAGCGGGACTTCACCTATGAATCCGCCAAGGTCATTGAGCAGGGCGGCTCCAACTGGGAGTCCAGCCTGACCCTCAACCGCGGCAGCAAACACGGCGTGGAAATGGGCGACTGCGTCATTTCCTCCACAGGCTATCTTGTGGGCATCGTGTCGGAGCTTGGCGGCAACTGGTGCAAGGTGCTGACGGTACTGGACACCGAGTTTTCCATGGGCGCCATGGACTTCCGCACGGAGGAGGTCTGCGTTGCCGAGGGCAACTTTCACCTCATGCCGGAGGGCAGACTCACCGCCCGCTATGTGGACACCAATTCCGACATGGCGGTGGGCGACCTCATCGTGACCTCGGGCTTTGGCGGCTACTATCCCCAGGGTCTTGTGATCGGCACGGTGGAGTCGGTGCAGGTGGATGATTCCGGTCTCTCCCTCACCGCGACCCTGCGCCCCCGCGCCGCGCTCGACGAACTGACGCAGGCATTCATCATCAAGGATTTCGTCGTCGTAGACTGAACGAGAGGATGGACAGCTTGTGAAAACCAGATCTGAAATCATTTTCCAGTGGAGCATTTACAGCGCCGTGTCGCTGCTGGTGCTGCTGGTGCAGAAATTTCTGCTGCCGGAGCTGCGGCTTTTCGGCGTGGCACTGTTTCTGCCGCCCATGATCGCCGCCATGCTCTCCGCCTTTGAACCGGGCGCGGAGGGGATGCTCTTCGCCTTGTTCTTTGGTCTGCTCTGCGATTTGGCGCTCATCGGTCCCGTCCCCTGCTTTTATACGGTGAGCTTTGTGTTTTCGGCGATCCTTTCGGGGATCATCAGCGGGCGGCTGCTCAGCGGTCAGCTGCTCTGCTCTCTCACCGTCTCCGTCGCTGCCTATCTCGCAGGCGATCTCCTGCGCTGGGTGCTGATGGCAGCGGACGGTACCCGTCTTTTTGACGTGCTGCTCTACGGCGGCAAGGAGCTGCTGCTGGCGCTGCCCTTCGCCGTACCCCTGCATTTCCTCTATTCCTTCTTCTATCACCGCTTCCACTTTTATGACTGATCCCTCGGAAAGGAGCTGCCATGGACGCAAAACAGTTTTCCCAGCGCCTCGTTATCCTGTTTTCCCTGTTCGCCCTGTGCCTGCTGGGCTTTTTTGCAGTGCTGTTTGATGCACAGGTCGTCCACGGCGAGGAGACCCTGCAGCGCTCCGCCTCCACCATCACCTATCAGGAAACTGTCAGCGCCTCCCGCGGCATCCTCACCGACCGAAACGGCAAGGTCATGGTGGGCAACCAGATGGTCTACACCCTGACCTTTGATTCCTCCTCCTTTTCCACCCATGAGGAGATCAACGATGCCGTGCTCCGCCTGCTGGGGCTGCTGGAGAGCTACGGCGTTGCTTGGGAGGACACCCTGCCCATTGCAGAGCAAAGTCCCCGCTATCTCACAGACGCGGTCTCCCCCACCTATCTCTCCCGCTTTTCCGAGTTTCTCATCAGCCGCAAGGTGCAGACCCGCGAGCTGACAGATGCAAACCCCATTCCCGACATCCCCTGCTCCACCCTCGTCCGCCGTCTCAGGGAGGAATACAAAATCCCCGAGGATATGGACTATGCCGACGCGAGAAAGATCCTCGGCGTTCGCTATGAGCTGACCCTGCGGCGCATTATGAACGTCAATGCATACGTCATGGCAGAGGATCTCAGCGTGGAGCTCATCAGCGAGATCAACGACGGCGACTATCGCGGTGCCAGCGTCGGCACAGGCTCTCGCCGCCGCTATGAGACCGATGCCGCCGCCCACGTCCTCGGCACGGTGGGCGTGATCTGGAAGGATGAATATCAGGAGCTCAAGGAACAGGGCTATGCCATGGATGCCATCATCGGCAAGAGCGGCGTGGAAAAAGCCTTTGAATCCTATCTCCACGGCAAGGACGGTAAGCGCCTCATCACCACCAACGATGCGGGCAAGATCACCAGTGAGCTTTATTCCGTTGACCCCGAGCCCGGCTATACCGTGGCACTGACCCTCGACATGGACTTTCAGGAGCAGGTGGAACGCATCCTTGCCACCGCCACGGAAAACATGACCGCGGAGGACGGCATTGCAAGAGGTGCGGCAGCTGCCGCCATCGGCGTTGGCACGGGCGAGGTGCTGGCGCTGGCTTCCTACCCCGACTATGATCTCGCCACCTATCACGAGGATTACACCGAGCTCAGTCAGCAGGAGATCTCCCCCTACTATAACCGTGCAACCAGCGGTCTCTATGCTCCCGGCTCTACGTTTAAGATGGTCACCTCTGTGGCAGCCCTCGAAAGCGGCATCATCACCCCCCAAACCAAGATCCGTGACACCGGTATCTACACCTACTACGCCCCGTCCTATCAGCCCCGCTGCTGGGTCTACGCCCTCGGACGCACCCATGGTCTTGTGAATGTGTCCGAAGCCATCACCGAAAGCTGCAACTGCTTCTTCTATGAGGTGGGACGACTGACGGGCATTGCCACCATCGGCGATTACGCCATGCAGTTCGGTCTCGGCGCACCGACCGGCATCGAGATCGGCGACCGCGCGGGCACTCTCGCATCCCCCGAAGCTGCCCAGAAGCTGGGACAGACCTGGTATGACGGTCAGACCCTTGCGGCTTCCATCGGTCAGTCCTATAATCAGTTTACACCCCTGCAGCTCGCAAACTACATTGCGACCCTTGTGGGCGATGGCGAGCATTATGCCGCCCACCTGCTGAAAAACGTCAAAACCTATGATGGCAGCACCATGGTGGAGGTCTATGATGAAGCGCCGCTGAATACCGTCCGCATGAGCGAATCCACCAGGGATGCGGTTCTCGAGGGTATGCATGAGCTGGTACGCAGCGGCAGCGTCTCCTACTCCTTCTCCCGCTGCGTGGTGGATGCCGGCGCAAAGACCGGTACTGCCCAGACCGGCACAGACACCAACAACGGTGTTTTTGTCTGCTTCGCTCCCTATGACGATCCCGAGATCGCCCTTGCCCTCGTCATCGAGAAGGGCGGCAGCGGCTCTGCTCTTGCCAGCGCCGCCGTGGATATGCTCAACGCTTACTTTTCCGAAACCGCCCCCGGTTCCACTGTGGGTGAAAATACACTGATCCCTTAAATCCGGCGGCGCATCAACCCCCGTCGGTCAAATCTCATACCCCAAGGAGGGCTTTCCCTATGCCAAGTTTTGATCAGGGCGCACGTCCCTGTCCTTTGTTTGATTCCCGCGACAGCCGCTGCAAAACTCCCTTCGGTGCCGTCACCCTCGGCACGGAGATCACGCTGACCTTCCGCGGCGAAGCAAAGAGCCATCTGACGCAGGTGACCCTGCTGCTGCGCCACGAATTTGCAAACAAATGCGAGGAGCTGCCGCTGAAAAAGCACCGCAACGAAGATCACCGTCCCGTATTCTCCGTGCGCTTTGCCGCACCTGAGCAGGCGGAGCTGCTCTGGTATCACTTCCGTCTGGAATATCAGGACGGCAGCACCCGTCTGTACGACCGCTACGGCTATGTGGAGAAGCGGGAACCTGCAGAATATCAGCAGACGGTCTACAAGAAAAATCACACGCCCGCATGGTTTGGCGAGGGCGTGTCCTACCAGATTTTCCCAGATCGTTTCCGCCGCACCCACATCCCCTCGGCGCAGGGCATGATCGGCAACCGCTTCGTCCACACCGACTGGAGCGAGCCCGTGTTCTTCGAGCCCCGCACGCAGGAGCCCCAGTGGTGCTATGACTTCTACGGCGGCAATCTCCTGGGCATTCGGGAAAAGCTCCCCTATCTCAAGTCCCTCGGCGTGGGCACGATCTACCTCTGTCCCATTTTCGAGGCAAGCTCCAACCACCGCTACAACACGGCGGACTATCTCCGCATCGACCCCCTGGTGGGCGATGAAGAGGATTTCCGCACTCTCTGCGAGGATGCGAAGGAGCTGGGCATCCGCATTATGATCGACGGCGTGTTCAACCACAGCGGTCACGACAGCCGTTATTTCAACGCATCGGGCTACTACGGCGAGCTCGGTGCGGGGCAGTCCAAGGACTCCCCCTACTATTCGTGGTATCGCTTCCCCCACTGGCCCGACCAGTACGAAAGCTGGTGGGGCATGCCCACTCTCCCCTCGGTCAACGAGCTCGACCCTACTTATCTGGACTTCATCGTGACGAACGAGAACTCCGTGGTGCGGCGCTGGCTGCGTGCGGGCGCGTCCGCATGGCGACTGGACGTTGCCGACGAGCTGCCCGATGCCTTCATCGCCGCCATCCGCAAGGCGATGGCGGAGGAAAACCCCGATTCCTTCCTCATGGGCGAGGTCTGGGAGGATGCCAGCAACAAGATCGCCTACAGTGAGCGCCGCCGCTATTTCCTCGGCGATGAGCTCCACGGCGTGATGAACTATCCCTTCCGCACGGCGGCGCTGGAATATCTCCGCGGCGGCGACGCGGCAAACTTCTATCACCGCATGGAGGACATTCGGGAGAATTATCCCCCCGATGCCTTCTACGGTGCCATGAATTTCCTCTCCACCCATGATACGCCCCGTATGCTGACCCTTCTGGGCGTGCCCGACGGCGGCACCCCCACGGATAAGGCAGAGCGCGCCCTCTATCGTCTCAGCGTCAACGCAAGAGAGCTGGCGGAACAGCGCCTGCGTCTCGGTGCGCTGCTGCTGTTCTGCTTCCCCGGCTCTCCCCTGATCTATTACGGTGACGAGGCGGGCATGGAGGGCATGGAGGATCCCTTCAACCGCGGCACTTACCCCTGGGGCGCGGAGGACAGCGATCTGGTGCGCTTCCATCAGATTTTGGGACAGCTGCGCAGCAAGCGCGAGTCTCTGCGCAAGGGCGATCTGCGCTATCTCTATGCCAGCGGCTCTGTCCTCGCCTTCTCCCGCAGCTACGGCGAGGAGACCACCCTGCTCATTCTCAATGCCGCAGACGAAGCCCTCACCGTCACCATCCCCTGCGGGAAAACCCTGCTGACGGATGCGCTGGATCAGCAGCGCTTCTTTGCCCCCGACGGTCAGCTCACCGTGACCCTCCCTCCCCTGTCGGGTCTGCTGCTGATCTGAGAAACACAATGTTTCACGTGAAACATTCTCGGAAAAATCTGCGAGACATTTCTTCGCCCCCGACAGCTGTGGCTGCCGGGGGTGTTTCTTTTTCGGAAAACTTTGCAAAATTTTTATGGAAGCGCTGTGAATCCCTTGAAAAAGCAGTCCTTCCTGTGTATACTATATCTATTATTACGTTATTATGGGAAGTTGGCGGAATTTTGCCCGTTCCCTTTGGAAGGAAGTGCTTTTTTGGCAAAGATCATCGCAATCGTCAACCAGAAAGGCGGCGTGGGCAAGACCACCAGCTGTGTCAATCTGGCTGCCGCGCTGCAGGAAAAGGGCAAGAAGATCCTTCTTTGCGATTTCGACCCGCAGGCAAACTCCACCTCCGGCATGGGCGTGGACAAAACCACCGCCACCGGCATCTATGACGTGCTGATCAACAATCTCCCCGCAGAAAAGGCTGTGGTACATACCCGCTACGGTGATGTGCTGCCGAGCTCCAAGTCCCTTGCAGGCGCGGGCATCGAAATGATCGGCATGGAAAACCGGGAATTTCTGCTGCGGGGTGCTCTGCAGACCCTCGCCCCCCAGTATGACTACATCTTCATCGACTGCCCCCCTTCTCTGGAGCTCCTGACGCTCAACGCCCTTTGCGCGGCTGACAGCGTTCTCGTCCCCGTACAGAGCGAATATTTCGCCCTCGAAGGTCTGAGCGATCTGATGAACACCGTGCGTATCGTGCGCCGCTCCCTCAACCCCAAGCTGAATCTGGAGGGTGTGCTGCTGACCATGTTCGACAGCCGCACCAATCTGGCAGTGCAGGTGGCAGAGGAAGTCAAGCGCTATTTCCCCGGCAAGGTCTACGCCACCGTGATCCCCCGCAACATCCGCCTGTCCGAGGCACCCAGCCACGGCAAGCCCATCACGGCGTATGACCGCTCCTCCCGCGGCAGCGAAGCCTATCTCGCACTGGCGGAGGAATTTCTGCGCGCCAACGCCGCGCAGTCCGTCTAAAGGACGTTTTTCAGGAGGTTACTATGGCAAATCAGGCAAAGGGTCTGGGTCGCGGACTCGGCGCTCTGCTGGGCGATGCCGCACTGGAAAGCAGCGTCGCAGAGCAGACTCACACCCTTCCCCTCTCTCAAATCGAGACCTGCGCTTCTCAGCCGAGAAAGCGCTTTGACGAAGAGGCGCTTGCCGATCTCGCGGATTCCATCCGTGAGCACGGCATCATTCAGCCCATCACCGTCCGCAAGCTCGCAAGCGGCTACTATCAGATCATCGCAGGCGAACGCCGCTGGCGTGCCGCCCGCATGGCAGGGCTCAGCGAAGTCCCCGTGGTGATCATCGAAGCCGACGACCGCAAGGCAATGGAGCTTGCCATGATCGAAAACCTGCAGCGCGAGGATCTGAACCCCATGGAAGAAGCAGAGGGCTACCACGCACTGATGGAAAGCTACAATCTGACCCAGGAGGAAGCCGCTGAGCGCGTGGGCAAGAGCCGCAGCGCCGTGGCGAACGTCATGCGTCTGCTCCACCTCTGCGCTCCCGTGCGAAAGCTGGTGGAGGAGGGGCAGCTCTCCGCAGGTCACGCAAGAACCCTCATCCCCCTCTCCCCCGATATGCAGGAGAAGCTGGCGGAAACCATCATCAAGAACGATCTCAGCGTGCGCCAGACCGAAGCGCTGGTGAAGAAGTTCGGCAAAGAGCCGAAGAAAGCCCCCTCCCCCGAGGAAATGCTCTCGGTCAACTATACGGAGGCTGCCGCCCATGAGCTGACAGAACACCTCGGTCGCAGCTGCCGTATCGTCAGCGGCAAGAAAAAGGGCAGACTGGAAATCGAATACTACGGCGTGGACGATCTGAATGATCTGCTGGATGCCCTCCACACCCTGCGCCGCAAGAGCGGAGGCAAGGCATGAGCGAAGAAAGAAAGCTGGAAAGCGCCGCAGACGTGGAACGCGCCGCCAGTCAAGCCGCCCGCGAACCCAAGCCCAAGCAGAAGCCCGTCTACGTCTATCTCATCGCCATGTTCGCCGTGGCACTGCTGCTGATGAGTCTCTCCTTCTTTATGAGCCACCGCAGCAATCAGGAAGTCATGGGCGAGCTGCAGCAGAACGTCAACTCCTTCCAGCTCCTGCAGGAGTCTGAGGAGCGCAACGCTGCGCTGATGGAGGAGATCGCCGCGCTGGAGGAAGAAGTCGATGCCCAGCGGGACACCATTTTTGACCTGCAGCAGGAAATTCTCTCCCTGCAGAAGCAGCTGGTGGAAGCACGACAGCAGATTCCCGCCGCCGAGGCAGACCAAGCAGAATAATTTGTTTCACGTGAAACAATTTCTAATTGAACGAAAAGAGGTATATTACCATGATTGATATCAAGCTGATTCGCGACAACCCCGAACTTGTCCGCGAAAACATCAAGAAAAAGTTCCAGGATGCCAAGCTCCCCCTCGTGGACGAGGTGATGGAGCTGGATCGTAAGCACCGCGCTGCCATTCAGGAGGCAAGCGATCTCCGCGCTGCCCGCAACACCCTCTCCAAGCAGGTTGGTATGCTGATGGGTCAGGCAAAGAAGGATCCCAGCAAGCTGGAAGAGGCAGAGGCTGTCAAGGCACAGGTCAAGGCAAACGCAGACCGCCTTGCTGAGCTGGAAGTGCTGGAGGGCGAGTACGCACAGGAGATCCGCAGCCGCATGATGCTGATCCCCAACATCATCGACCCCTCCGTGCCCATCGGCGAGAGCGACGAGTACAACGTGGAAGTGCAGCGTTTCGGCGATCCCGTGGTGCCCGACTATGAGATCCCCTATCACACCCAGATCATGGAGCGTCTGGACGGCATTGACATGGACAGCGCCGGTCGCGTCTCCGGCAACGGCTTCTATTATCTCATGGGCGACATCGCCCGCCTGCACGAGGGCGTGCTGGCGTATGCCCGCGACTTTATGATCGACAAGGGCTTCACCTTCTGCGTGCCCCCCTTCATGATCCGCGGTGCCGTGGTGGAAGGTGTCATGTCTCAGACCGAAATGGATGCCATGATGTACAAGATCGAGGGCGAGGACCTCTACCTCATCGGCACCTCCGAGCATTCCATGATCGGTAAGTTCATCGACCAGATCATCCCCGAGGCAAAGCTTCCCCAGACCCTCACCTCCTACTCCCCCTGCTTCCGCAAGGAAAAGGGCGCTCACGGCATTGAGGAGCGCGGTGTCTACCGCATCCACCAGTTTGAAAAGCAGGAAATGGTGGTGGTCTGCAAGCCCGAGGAGAGCATGGACTGGTACGAAAAGATGTGGCGTTACAGCGTGGAGCTGTTCCGTTCTCTTGAGATCCCCGTCCGTCAGCTGGAGTGCTGCTCCGGTGACCTGGCTGATCTCAAGGTCAAGTCCTGCGACATCGAGGCATGGTCTCCCCGCCAGCAGAAGTATTTCGAGGTCTGCTCCTGCTCCAACCTCGGCGACGCACAGGCACGCCGTCTGAAGATGCGCGTCAAGGGCGAGGACGGCAAGATGTACCTACCCCACACCCTCAACAATACCGTGGTGGCTCCTCCCCGTATGCTGATCGCCTTCCTTGAGAACCATCTGCAGGCAGACGGCAGCATCACCATCCCCGAGGCACTTCAGCCTTACATGGGAGGCAAAGCAGTTCTCACTCCCAAGAACTAAAGGGTTCCCATCGCAACCCAGCGAAGCGGTTGTGATGGGAAAAGGACGAGCAGCGAAATGAGTTAGCTTTCGCAACAGCGGAAGCTAAGGATATGGAACTTGCGAGGACGCCATGGGCGGTAAGGAGATCCTCGTTCCCAAGAACTAAAGGGCTCTCACCACAACCCAAAAACGCGAAAACCGATTACCATTCGTAATATTCGGATAGGATAATACAATATGAAAAAGTTTTTTGAAGAATTTAAAGCCTTTGCCATGCGCGGCAACGTGATTGATCTGGCTGTCGGTGTTGTCATCGGCGGTGCCTTCGGCAAGATCACCACCTCTATCGTCAACGACATCATCATGCCCCTGATCTCCATGATCACCGGCGGCATCGACTTCACCGCATGGAAGTGGGTGCTGAAGGAAGCGGTCAAGGAGCTCGACCCCGCCACGAACGAAATGGTGGAGGTCCTGCCCGAGGTGGCTGTGAACTTCGGCAACACCATTGCCGTCTTCCTCGATTTTATCATCATCGCCTTTGCCGTCTTCTGCATGATCAAGGCGCTGAACAAGCTGCAGAGAAAAAAAGAAGAGGAAGCTGCTCCTCCCGCACCTCCCGCTCCCTCCAATGAGGAAGTGCTGCTGACGGAGATCCGCGACCTGCTGAAGGAGCGCAAGTAATGGAAGCGCTGCTGCAAAATGGCTTGACTGCACTGGGTCTGCCCGCCGAAAGCATCCCGCAGCTGCGCCGCTTCTCCGAGTTGCTGCTGGAGAAGAACAAGGTCATGAACCTCACCGCCATCACCGAGGAGCAGGACGTGGCAACGCTCCACCTCCTCGATAGCGCCGCCATGCTGACCATGGCAGACTTCACGGGCAAGAAGGTGGTGGATGTCGGCACCGGCGCAGGCTTCCCCGGTATGCCCATGCGCATCGTGAAGGAGGATTTCTCCCTCACACTTCTCGATAGTCTTAACAAGCGCATCGACTTTCTGAAAGATTGCTGCGCCGACCTCGGCTTCGCCGATGTTGTCTGCGTCCACGCAAGAGCTGAGGAGTTCGCCGCAAGTCAGCGCGAGGGCTATGATTACGCCGTCTCCCGCGCCGTCGCCAACCTCAGTATGCTCAGCGAGCTGGCGCTGCCCCTTGTAAAGGTGGGCGGTCAGTTCCTCGCCATGAAGAGCGTGGAGAGCGAAGAGGAGATCGCCGCTGCAAAAAGCGCCATCAAGACCCTCGGCGGCAAGATCAGCCGCGTGGAGGACTATACCATTCCCGGCACGGAGGTGACCCACCGTGTGGTGGTGATCGACAAGGTCTCCCCCACCCCCGCCAAGTATCCCCGTGCCTTCGCCAAGATCAAGAAACAACCGCTGTAAGCTTGCGAAGCCACAGCAGAAAGGAGCGCACCCATGGGACAGAGTATCGCCATCGTCTCCGGCAAAGGAGGCACCGGCAAAACCTCGCTGACGGCGGGTGTCGGCTCCGCGCTGGCGCTGCTCGGCAAGCGGGTGCTGTGCATCGACTGCGATGTGGGGCTGCGGAATCTGGATCTGTCCCTCGGTCTCAGTGATCGGGCGATGATGGACTTTTCCGATGTCATCACCGGGCGCTGCAGCTTTGAAAACGCCGCGGTGCAGCATCCCGAACTGGGCAATCTCTATCTCCTCACCGCCCCCATGCGGCTGAGAGAGGGGGAGGTCACCCCCGAGCAGATGAAGAAATTTCTCCACGCCGCTGCCAGCGTCTTTGACTACTGCCTGCTGGATGCCCCCGCAGGTCTCGGCGAAGGCTTCGACCTCGCCGTAGCGGGCGCAGACCGGGTGGTGGTGGTTGCCAACACCGACGCATCCTCCCTGCGGGATGCCCAGCACACAGTGACGCTCCTCTCCCACTTCCCCGTGGGCAAGCTCCACCTCGTGGTGAACCGGGTGCAGAAGTCTCTGCTCAAAGCCCTCCACACCACCATCGACGATGCCATGGACGCGGCAGGTCTGCCCCTCCTCGGTGTCGTGCCCGAGGATGAGCTGATGACCGTGGCACTGAATCGCGGCATTCCCCTGCTCCTCACCGGCGACAAAAACGCCGCCAAGGCATACCGCAATATTGCCCGCCGCATCGACGGAGAGCGGGTGCCGCTGATGAAAATCCGATAACAAACAGTAATATAGAGATACAATTATACAGAAAGAAAAGAAGGAGGTCCGTACCCATGAATATCGCATTGATGTCCCACGACAACAAGAAGGAACTCATGGTCCAGTTCTGCACCGCTTATGCAGGCATTCTCTCCAAGCATACCCTCTGCGCCACCGCAACCACCGGCGCTATGGTGGCAGAAGCCACCGGTCTGCAGATCCACCGCTTCCTGAGCTACGCTCACGGCGGCAGCCAGCAAATCGGTGCACGCATTTCCTACAATGAGATCGACCTCGTGATCTTCCTTTGCGACCCCCACAACCCCACCGTCGGCGAAGATATCGCCTATGTCTCCAAGCTCTGCGACCAGAACAACGTGCCCTATGCCTCCAACGTGGCAACGGCAGAAATGCTGGTGCTGGGTCTCAATCGCGGCGACCTCGACTGGCGCAACATCCTCTATCCCAAGCGCAAGCCCTTCACCGCGTAATTGACTTTTTCCCAAAAGCACACTATAATATAGGGCGTTGTTTTGACACAATGCATTCGCTGAGAAACCGCAGGAGTACCCCCTGCCCTCCCCCACCAGAGAAGAGCGCCATGGCTGGAAGCGTTCGGGACGGACGACAAGGGTGAAGACAGCGGCGGAGCGGACGGCTGTCCTCCCGTATGAGGGCGAAAAGGGGAGTTTCTGCGCCTTGCGAGACTCCTGAACTTGGGTGGCACCACGAAGCGACACGCTATCGTCCCAACTTTGCAGGCATCGTTCTGCAAAATGGGGAGGGTAGCGTGTTTTTTTACTTCTCCCACAACACACTTCATCCGAAAGGACGATCAATATGGAACGCATCAAACCCCACACTCTCTCCGGCTTTATGGAGCTTCTGCCCGCACCCCAGATGCAGATGGAACGCATCATGGCAGTGCTGCGCAAGAATTACGCCAGCTTCGGCTTCACTGCGCTGGACACCCCTGCCATCGAAAGCAGCGATGTTTTGCTTGCCAAGGGCGGCGGCGACACCGAAAAGCAGATCTACCGCTTCCAGAAGGGCGACAGCGATCTCTCCCTCCGCTTTGACCTGACCGTGCCCCTTGCAAAGTATGTGGCACTGCACTATGCAGAGCTGGCTTTCCCCTTCCGCCGCTATCAGATCGGCAAGGTCTATCGCGGCGAGCGCGCCCAGCGCGGTCGCTTCCGCGAGTTCTATCAGGCGGACATCGACATCATCGGCGACGGCAAGCTGGACATTCTCAACGAAGCAGAGATCCCCAGCATCATCTACCGCACCTTCCGTGATCTCGGTCTCACCCGTTTCCAGATCCGCGTGAATAACCGCAAGCTCCTCACCGGCTTCTACGCCATGCAGGGTCTCGAGGAAAAGTCCGGCGATATCATGCGCACCGTGGATAAACTGGACAAGATCGGTGCAGAAAAGGTGAAGAAGCTCCTCATGGACAAGGAGATCGCCCTCACTGAAGCACAGGCTGACGAGATCCTTCGTTTCATCGCCATCACCGGCAGCAACACCGAAGTCCTCACCGCTCTGCAGGAATACAAGGGCAGAAACGAGATCTTCGATGCAGGCTTGGAAGAACTCAATACCGTGACGAAGTACCTCGCCGCCTTCGGCGTACCCGAGGAAAACTTCGCCGTGGATCTCACCATCGCACGCGGTCTTGACTACTACACCGGCACCGTCTACGAGACCACCCTGCTCGACCATCCCGAGATTGGCTCTGTCTGCTCCGGCGGTCGCTACGATAACCTCGCCGAGTACTATACCGACAAGCAGCTCCCCGGCGTTGGCATCTCCATCGGTCTGACCCGCCTGTTCTATGTCCTCGGCGAACAGGGTCTGCTGAACGCTGATCTCAACACCGCCCCCTGCGATGTTTTGGTGCTGCCCATGACCGAGAACACCGGCGCGGTCATCGCCACTGCCACCGCCTTCCGCGAGGCAGGTCTCCGCGTCCAGCTTTACAGCGAGCAGAAGAAGTTCAAGCAGAAGATGAACTACGCGGACAAGCTCAGCGTGCCCTTCGTCCTCATTCTCGGCGACAACGAGATCGCGGACGGCACCGTGGGCTGCAAGAACATGGTCACGGGCGAGCAGATCACCGTCTCCCCCGCCGATGCCATTGCCCACATCAAGGATGCCCTTGCTGAGCGCGAAAAGGGCGCGATCATCCTTGAAAAATGATTGCGAATCGTAATATTCGCATCTTATAATACAGTCTATAATCAATTTTCACCATAAAAGGAGATTACACACTATGATGCAGAACCGTACGCATACCTGCGGCGCGCTGCGCCTTGCCAACGCAGGCGAGACTGTGAAGCTCTGCGGCTTCATGGAAAACGTCCGCGAGGTTGGCAGCAACTTCGCCTTCGTCATCCTCCGCGACTTCTACGGCACCACTCAGATCGTCATCGAGACCGAAGAGATGATGCAGCTGATCAAGAGCCTGAACAAGGAATCCACCATCTCTGTGGAGGGCGTTGTCCGCGAGCGCAGCAGCAAGAACAGCAAGCTTCCCACCGGCGAGATCGAAGTGGTTCCCACCAAGATCGAAGTTCTCGGTCGCTGCCGCCACAACGAGCTGCCCTTCGAGATCAACCGCAGCCGCGAGGCTGACGAGACCCAGCGTCTGAAGCACCGCTATCTCGACCTGCGCAACCCCGCAGTCAAGAACAACATCATCCTGCGCTGCCAGGTGGTGTCTGCCCTGCGCAAGGCCATGACCGATCACGACTTCCTCGAGATCACCACCCCCATCCTCACCGCTTCCTCTCCTGAGGGTGCCCGTGACTACCTCGTTCCCGCTCGTAAGCACCCCGGCAAGTTCTACGCGCTGCCTCAGGCTCCCCAGCAGTTCAAGCAGCTGCTGATGACCTCCGGCTTCGACCGTTACTTCCAGATCGCTCCCTGCTTCCGCGATGAGGATGCCCGCGGCGACCGCTCCCCCGGCGAGTTCTATCAGCTGGATATGGAAATGGCATTTGCCGGTCAGGACGATGTGTTCGCCATCCTCGAGGATGTTCTGCCCCCCATCTTCGCTAAGTACGGCACCTATGACGTGGCATCCTCCGCTCCCTTCCGCCGCATCCCCTTCACCGAGGCAATGGAGCGTTACGGCAGCGATAAGCCCGACCTGCGCATCGACCTCGAGGTGGAAGATGTGACCGATATCGTCGCTGACTGCGGCTTTGAAAACTTCGCAGACGGCAACACCGTCAAGGCGATCGTCGTCACCGACTGCACCCTCGCCCGCAAGGCTGTGGACAAGCTTTGCGCTGACGTGGAAGTACAGGCAGGTCAGAAGCCCTACTGGTTCAAGGTGGACGAGAACGGCGAGTTCGCAGGCGGTCTCGCCAAGTTCATGGTGGAGAAGAAGGCAGAGCTGACTGAAAAGCTGAACCTGAAGCCCGGCTGCTTCGTGGGTCTCACCGCAGGCAAGAAGGGTCAGGCACAGAAGACCGCAGGTGTGCTCCGCAAGATGCTGGGCGCTGCCTGCCCCGAGCACATGGACAAGGAGCGCTACGAGTTCTGCTGGATCGTGGACTTCCCCATGTACGAGATCGGCGAGGAGAGCGGCGAGCTGGAGTTCTGCCACAATCCCTTCTCCATGCCCAGCGGCGGTATGGAGACCCTGCTCAAGGCTGAGCGCGGCGAGATCGATCCTCTCAGCATCACCGCTGACCAGTACGACCTCGTGTGCAACGGTGTGGAGCTCAGCTCCGGCGCTGTCCGTAACCACGATCCCGAAATTATGATCAAGGCATTCCAGATGGTGCGCCTTGGCGAAGAGGACGTGAAGAAGAAGTTCCCCGCTATGTACAACGCCTTCACCTACGGTGCTCCTCCCCACGCAGGCATCGCTCCCGGTGTGGACCGCATGGTGATGCTCCTTGCCGGTGAGGAATCCATCCGCGAGATCATCCCCTTCCCCATGAACAAGAACGCACAGGATATCATGATGGACGCTCCCTCCACCGTCACCCAGAAGCAGCTGGACGAGCTGCACATCGCCATCACCGCAGAGGTGGAATAAACCGAAACAACAGAGCCGCCCAATCGGGCGGCTCTTTCTGCTATCCATTTTCTTTGATAACGAAGGTATGGCACTTATGCAAGTGCCAACCTTTTTCAGCCCCCCATTTTCTTTTTCTTTGGCGTGTCAAAGAAAAAGAAAATGCGCCGCTGGCGGTGGAAAAGAAAAAGAAATCGTTTTGGCAGCTTGTCGATGGCTGGGTCAAAAAACAACTACAGTACTTGCGTGAGTGCAGAGTGCTTGTCGATTTGTTCTGCTGCTACTTTCGCTGCCGCTGGTGCAGAGCGTTTCGACAACTGGTATGCGAGCGGCAGCGAAAATAGGAGCAGGTCAATTCGTAACGCAGCATAACTTGCGAAAGGAAAATATTCGGTTAGAGGGTCCGGCTGTCGATACGCACCCACGGCGTTTTCTTTTTCTTCTGTACCGTCAACGGCACGTCTTCTTTTTCTTTCGCAAGAGAAAGAAAAAGAAGATGTGGGGTTGAATATGAATGCACTCCTGCGAGTGCAAATCTTCACGGAAAAATGGGGGGCTGAAAATTAGCGGGGGCGAAGCACCCGGGAATCGTCATGCCGCGACGGTGCTGAGAGAAGGTATGCACTTGCCAAAGTGCAAAGCCTGTTTCTTTTTTCCATCAATTATGCTACAATAAATCAGACAAAAATCAACAAGACGGAGGTTTTTTATGAAACGTCTTGCACTCATTCTCACCCTGCTGCTCCTGCTCAGCGCCTGCGGCGAAGCCCCCGCGGAGGATGCGGTGGAGACCCTTGCCCCCGAAGTGGTGGAAGAGCCGGAGCCAATCCCCGAACCTGAACCGACCCCCGAAGAACTCTATATCAGTGAGCAGCTCGCTTCCATGACCCTCGAGCAAAAGGTGGGGCAGCTCTTTTTCGTCCGCTGTCCCGAGCTGCATGCCGCAGAGGATGTGGCGACATATCATCTCGGCGGCATTCTGCTGTTCGGTCGGGATTTCAAGGACAAAACCTTTGACGAAGCCGCAGGGAACATCGCAGCCTATCAGTCTGCGGCTTCCCTCCCCCTGTTCATCGGCGTGGATGAGGAGGGCGGCACGGTCTGCCGTGTCAGCAGCCAGAAGCAGTTCCGCAGTTCTCGTTTCAAAGCACCCCAAAAGCTCTACCGGGACGGCGGTCTCGATGCGGTGCTTGCAGAGGATGCCGAGCGCAATGCCCTGCTCTGTTCTTTCGGCATCAATGTGAACTTCGCCCCTGTGGTGGACATTTCCACGAACCCGAATGACTTCATCTATGACCGCTCTCTCGGTCAGGATGCCGCCACCACCGCAGAAGTCACGAAAGCCGTGGTGACCCAGATGAACGAACAGGGCGTTGCATCTGTCCTCAAGCACTTCCCTGGCTACGGCAGCAATGTGGACACCCACACAGGCATCGCCTTGGACGAGCGAAGCCTCGAATCCTTTATGGAGAACGATTTCCTTCCCTTCACGGCAGGCATTGAGGCAGGCTCTCCCTTCGTTCTTGTCTCCCACAACATCATGGCGGACGTGGATGAGACACTCCCCGCTTCCCTCTCCCCTGTGGTTCATAACCTCCTGCGGGACAAGCTGCACTTTGACGGCATCATCCTCACGGATGATCTCGCCATGGAAGCGGTGGAAGCCTACGCTGCCGACGGCTCGGTTGCCGTCCTTGCCGCCCTTGCGGGCAATGACATGATCGTGACCAGCGACTACCACAGCCAAATCCCCCTCGTGATCGAGGCGGTGAAAAACGGCACCATCCGCGAAGGACGCATCGACGATGCCGTTACCCGCATTTTGCAGACAAAAATCGCCCTCGGGCTCATCCATATCAACTGAAAAGAGGACTTTTCCCATGGAAACCAGAAAGCTTTATGCAGAAAACCCCTATCTCACCCGCTTCACCGCCAAGGTCGTCTCCTGCGAGAGCGGCAAGGACGGTTTTGACATCGTTCTCGACCAGACCGCCTTTTACCCCGAAGGCGGCGGTCAGCCCGCCGATCAGGGCATCATCAACGGCTGCGTCATTGTGACCGACGTACATGAGAAGAATGGCATCATCACCCACCACTGCACCGGCGCACTGGACGCGGGCAGTGAAGTGGTTGGCGAGATCAACTGGGGTCGCCGCTTTGACCACATGCAGCAGCACAGCGGCGAGCATATTTTCAGCGGCATTCTCCACTCCCTCACGGGCTTTGAAAACGTGGGCTTCCACATGGGCAGCGACACCGTGACCGTGGATTTCAGCGGTGAGGTCAGTGATGAGGTCGCCCGTCAGGTGGAGACTCTGGCAAATCACTACATTTATTCCGATGCTCCCGTGGACATCCGTCTGTACAATCAGGAAGAGCTGAAGGAACTGACCTACCGCAGCAAGAAGGAGATCCCCGGCGATGTCCGCATCGTCTCCTTCCCCGGCGCGGACTGCTGCGCCTGCTGCGGCACCCATGTGCAGAGCGCGGGTCAGGTGGGTCTGCTGAAGGTGCTGAGCAACCAGAAGTTCCGCAGCGGCAGCCGCCTCGAGATCATTGCGGGCAAGCGCGCCTTTGATTACCTCACTCATCTGCACCTGCAAAACACCGTCATTTCTCAGGTGCTTTCCGCAAAGCCCCTCGAAACCGCAGATGCGGTCATTCGCATGAAGAACGAGCTGGCGGCAGAAAAAATGCGTGCCGCTGCTCTTGAAGAACAGCTCAATAGCTTCCGCGCCGCCGAGTACGAGGGCAAGGGCGATGTGCTGCTCATGGAGGGCGAAATGAACGCCGAGAGCCTGCGCCGTCTCGCCGTTGCCATCGGCGAACGCTGCGGCGGGCGCTGCGCGGTGTTCGCAGGAGCTGACGGCAACTATAAGTACGCCGTTCGCCTTGCAGATGGCGGTGACGAGCGCGCCTTCGCCAAGGAGATGAACGCTGCGCTCCATGGTCGCGGCGGCGGTCGTGACGGCTTCATTCAGGGCAGCTGCACCGCAGACGAGAGCGAGATTCGCGCCTTTTTCGCCTAACATTTTCCACAATTTCGACTGAACAGGAGCAAAACTATGAACGAAGTGATTCGCGGGCTCATCGAGCGCAAGTCCATGCGTGTCTACACCGAGCAGGAGATCTCCCCTGCGGACAAGGCGCTGATTCTGAAAGCTGCCGCCGAAGCACCCACCGCAGGCAACCAGCAGCTCTATACCATTCTCGACATCACCGACCAGAAGATCAAAGACCGCCTTGTGGAGACCTGTGACCATCAAGGCATGATCGCCGAAGCAAAAATGGTGCTCATTTTCTGCGCCGACTGCAAAAAGTGGTATGATGCTTACCTTGCAACAGGCTGCGCGCCCCGCAAGCCTGCCATCGGCGATCTGATGCTGGCGGTGAGCGACACCATGATCGCGGCGCAGAATGCCGTCACCGCGGCGGAAAGTCTCGGCATCGGCAGCTGCTACATCGGCGATGTGATGGAAAACTGCGCGGAGCAGCGCGCGCTTTTGAACCTGCCCGAATTTGTGTTCCCCGTGGGTATGCTCATCTTCGGCTATCCTACCCAGCAGCAGAAGGATCGCCCGAAGCCCGCACGCGTGGAGCAGAAGTTCATCGTCCACGAAAACGGCTATCGCTGCCTCAGCGACGAGGATCTGGAGGAGATGTGGACGCCACGCTGCGGCGTAAAATCTTACACCGAATGGATGCAGGCATTCTGCAAGCGGAAGTATAACAGCGAATTTTCCCGTGAAATGAGTCGCTCCGTGGCAGAATATCTCAGACAGTACGAAGAAACTTAAAAAGTTTTTCACAAGTTTGGAAAACTTTCTGAATGCTCTCAAAAAACAACAAAACAGGAGCGGAGGCTGAATAGCCTCCGCTCCTGTTCTTTTCTTGGGGGAGAAAAAAGAGAGGGAAATGGAAAATGGTTTCTATGTCTTGCAGGGTCCTGTCCTCCCCTGCAAACTCATCATATCGCATTTTCCCTCTGAAATCATGAAGAAATTTTGAACAATTTTAAAATAAACCAAAAACTCAATTCATTTTTTCGTAGAGAAATTCGTTTCGCCAATAATACGAGACGCGGGTATACTCCGCAAGCGCCGTTTCCTCCGTCGCGGAAAGCTCCGTTCTGACCGTGCCATCCTTGAGATAGTACCCCGTAGAAGTCAGCACAGGCAGGGTCTGGCGGATCTGCTCCGCATACTGCATCATGGCAGGACCGCGGATGCCGCAGAGGGAAAAGACCTCACCGAGCAGGAAATTACTGCTGATGGCGGGACCGTTCCCCACAAAATCCTTGCCGAGGGCTGCCTTTGCCGCGTCATTCGCCCAGATGAGATAGCGGGTGCCGTAATAATTCCGAAGTCCCGCAGGCGAGGAGAGTTCAAAGTCCACGGAGAACTCCTGATAGACGGAGTTCCCATAGCCGAGCCACGGCTTATGGTCACCGAAGAGCAGCAGCACCACGGGCTCGTCCCAGACGCGGAGCTCCTCCACCAGCTGCGTGATGGCACCGATGGTGTCCTCTACATTGTAGAGATAATTGTTGAGAATATGACGGCTTTCCTCGCTGACATTCCCTGTGACATAGTTTTTCTCGGACGCGGTCGCATCATAGGGACCGTGGTTCTGATAGCTGACATTATAGGAGAAGCAGGGCTTGCCCGTCTCGGCGATGCTCTGCTGCATCCACATCAGAATTTCGGGGAACAAAATATCGTCGGTGGTAAGTCCCCCGTCCACACGCTGCAAATAGTAGTCGTCGTAGTAGCGGTAGTCCTCAAAGCCCAGATAGCGGTTGATGTTGACGCGGTTATAGAAGGAGTGGAAACAGGGATGACTGCCGTGGACGGTGTAGCCCTGCTGTCGCAGCCACCACGCGTAGGAATTGGTGTTTTTGCGGTAGTTTTTCTCCAGTTGTGCGCTGCCCGTCAGCACGCAGCGCTCCGTGTCCACCGTACCGCCCGCGAAAATGTTGGTAATGAGGTCGCCTGTGTAGCTCTCCTGCTCAAGGGCGTGATAGTCATTGTAGAGGGAAAAATCCACACCATCCATGCCCATTGTGGAAAAGTCCGCAAAGGCTTCCAGCTGAATGGAGAGAAAGTTTACCTTTTTGTTTGCGGGGATATCCGTTTCGGTGAAACTTTCCAGAATACCTCCTTCATGCGCCGCGTCATAGCCCTGGGGCTCGGAGGGGATCAGATCGGGGACACTGTGGAGGAAGGAATAGACAAAGCCCCGCGCAAGATACTGCTGGGTGTCCGACCAAGGGCTGAAGTGGTTGAAGTTCGCCATCTTTTCCTCATACACCTCGTCACTCACATAGAGTAGTCCCAGCGGATAGGCAGAGAGCAGCAGGATCGCAAGGATGGTGAGGCGCAGCCGCTTCCCCGCTCCCTTGCCACGGGCAAAGATTCCGAGGAAAAGCAGGGCAACCACAAAACAGCCCAGCACTGCCCAAAGTCGATTTTCGGGCATGAGGTCATACTGGTTCTTGAAGTGCATGGCGGTGAAAAAGTCCAACAGATCCAGCGCCATCAGGGGGTCGTCACGGAAGCGGAGCAAATAGTAATTCGTGAGGGTAAAGCCCAGCCAGATACCGCCGCTCAGCGCAAACGCAGGCAGTGCCCTTGCCAGCGCCGCATAAAAGAGAAGGGACAAAAACACCACGGGGATCACGTTCATCACCGCGAGCAGGGGCGTTTCCACAAAGGTTTTGAGGTTTTGCAGGGGATAGCTTCCCTGGGATGCCACCAGCAGGGCAAGACCCCAGCAGACGGAGACCGCGAGCAACGCGAGCAAGCGCCACGCGGCGTACCATTTCAGTTTTTTCTGCGGCCAAAGCACGTCCTTTTCTTTCCAAAACAGCCAATGCTTCAACGTCATCTCTCCTTTCGGAAAAAACGTCGGCAGAATCTCTGCCGACGTTTCGTTTCTTTAATATGCCAGCTTCTTTGCGAGATAGTCGCGCACTTCGCTGATGGGAACGCGCACCTGTTCCATGGTGTCGCGCTCGCGGATGGTGACGCAGTGGTCAGCCTCGATGCCCTTCTCGGGATCGCCCACGGTCTCAAAGTCGAAGGTGATGCAGAAGGGAGTGCCGATCTCGTCGGCGCGGCGATAGCGCTTGCCGATGGAACCGGTCTCATCATAGTCGATCATCCACTCGCGGCTCAGCTCCTGCTGGAGCTTGCGGGCAGGCTCGCTGAGGACTTCCTTCTTGCTGAGCGGCAGGATGGTTGCCTTGAAGGGAGCGAGTGCGGGATGGAAGTGCATGACAACGCGGACATCGTCGTTACCGTTCTTATCCTGACCCACCACCTGCTCGTCGTAAGCGTCGCAGAGGAAGGCGAGGACGCTGCGCTCCACACCGAGAGAAGGCTCGATGACATAGGGGATGTAGCGCTCGTTCTTTTCCTGATCGAAATAGGTCAGATCCTTGCCGGAGGTGTTGATGTGCTGGGTCAGATCGTAATCGGTACGGTCAGCCACGCCCCAGAGTTCACCCCAGCCGAAGGGGAAGAGGAACTCGAAGTCGGTGGTTGCCTTGGAATAGAAGCAGAGCTCATCGGGATCGTGGTCACGCAGGCGCAGATTCTCCTCGGTCATACCGAGACCTTTGAGCCACTCGTGGCAGTAATTGCGCCAGTACTCGAACCACTGCAGGTCGGTGCCGGGCTCACAGAAGAACTCCAGCTCCATCTGCTCGAACTCACGCACGCGGAAGATGAAGTTACCGGGAGTAATCTCGTTGCGGAAGGACTTACCGATCTGACCGATGCCGAAGGGGAGCTTGCGGCGGGTGGTGCGCTGGACATTGGCAAAGTTAGTGAAGATGCCCTGTGCAGTCTCGGGGCGGAGATAGACCTCAGCCGCGCTGTCCTCCGTCACGCCCTGATGGGTCTTGAACATGAGGTTGAACTTGCGGATGTCGGTGAAGTCGGTCTTACCGCAGCCGGGGCAGGGAATATTCTTTTCGCGGATGTAGCCCACAAGCTCCTCATTGCTGAGGGCTTCCACCACCATGTTCTCCACACCGTTTTCTGCGTTCCAGTCCTCGATCAGCTTGTCGGCACGGTGACGCATCTTGCAGCTGCGGCAGTCGATGAGGGGATCGTTGAAGGTGGTGACGTGACCGGATGCCACCCAAACCTGGGGATTCATCAGGATCGCCGCATCGAGACCCACGTTGTAGGGGTTCTCCTGCACGAACTTCTTCCACCATGCCTTCTTGATATTGTTCTTCAGCTCAACGCCGAGAGGACCGTAGTCCCAGGTGTTGGCAAGACCACCGTAAATTTCGCTGCCCGCAAACACAAAACCTCTGTTTTTGCAAAGAGCAACGATTTTATCCATGGTTTTTTCTGTATTTTTCATGGCGCAGACCTCCTGTCGCTTGTTTTCACAGTACCCTTAATTATACACAAGGCATTTTCAAATTGCAAGGGGTGGGACAAGGGGGCTGTGCCGTCTGCTCCTATTTTTATTCCTTTTTTTCATACTTCCATGCCCCATCTTTTCTAAACTTTCAGCAAAAAATGTCGAAATCTCATTGACGGTCCTGAATATATCGGTTATACTAAAACCTGTCAAAAGTTTTTTTGTACGTCTATCGTTCCGAAGTTTTCTTCGGTGAAAGAGGTTTTTATGATCAAGATCGTCTCCGACACGTCCACCCTCTACTCCACCACCCAGGCAAAGGAAGCGGGCTTCCGCGTCTCTCCTCTCGCCGTAAGCATCGCCGGCAAGAGCTATAAGGAGTTTGACGAAATCAACTCCGAGGAGTTTGTCTCCATCATCAAGGAGGGGCATCTGCCCATCAGCAGTCAGCCCTCCATCGGCGATGTGGTGGCACTGTATGAGGAATACCCCGACGACGAGATCCTGAATATTTCCATGGCAATGGGTCTTTCCGGCACCTATCAGAGTGCCGTTTCCGCCGCGGAGCTTTGCGGCGGCGGCGATCGCATTCAGGTCATCAACACCCGCACTCTTTGCGGTCCTCACCGGTATCTGGTGGAAAAGGCAGTGGAGATGGCAAAGAACAACCGCACCCTTGCGGAGATCCGCGAATTTGTGGAAAAGAAGATGGACACTGCCAAGAGCTATCTCATGCCCGCAGACTTCGATTATCTCCGCCGCGGCGGTCGTCTCTCTCCCCTCGTCTCCCATCTGGGCAAGGTGGCAGGTCTCGCGCCCGCCATGACCCAGACCGAGGATGGCACCCGTCTCACCGTCGCTTCCATCAAGCGCGGCTTCCCCAATGCCATCAAGTTTGTGGCATCCGCTTTGCAGGATCGTGGCGTTGGCAAGGGCTGGCTGGTCTCCGTCTCCCATGCGGCGGCAATGGAAAAGGCGGAGCAGGCTGTGAAGATCCTCCGCGATCTCATGCCCGAGGCAAGATATGAGATCCTGCCCCTCAGCCCCGCCTTCATCACCCAGGGCGGTCCCGGCTGTGTCGCCGTGCAGGTGATCGAGGAATAAGCCTTTCCCGTTTTGTCACGAAACCAAAAAGTTTTCCACCGTTGTGGAGAACCATAGGAAAAACCAAAGGCGCGTTGCAGAAGAAATGCTCTGTAACGCGCCTTTTTTTGTCGTTTTCCCTCCCTCGACCCATGAGATTTCCCCTTTTTCAAAAAAAATTTTCAAGGTGTTGCACGAAAACGTGCAATTTTTACCCTTTGGGAGACTAAGGGTGAAGGGGGTGTTTTTTATGAGTCCTTAAATTTTTTGTGCGGGCTGCAAAAACTCAAAAAACCGGAGCTTTCGCTCCGGTTTTCAAAGGTGTTACTGTGCCTTGGTGCGGTCAATGGCAATGACCACACGGCGGTTGGGCTCGGTGCCGGTGGAATAGGTGGTGACGCGGGGATGATCCTGCAGCGCGGTGTGGATCACATGACGCTCATAAGCGTTCATGGGCTCCAGCGTCATGCTGCGACCAAACTTCACGACCTTCTGCGCCATCTTCTTTGCAAGGCTTTCGAGGCTCTCCTCGCGCTTGGCGCGGTAGTTCTCGGCATCCACATGGACGCGGACACGGCTGCCATTGCCGCGGTTGACGCTGTAATTGGTCAGCTGCTGAATGGCATCGAGGGTCTCGCCACGGCGACCGATCAGCTGACCCAGCTTCTCGCCCTCGAGGTAGACCTTGTACTGGTGGGTCTCCTTCTCAAAGACCTTCACCTCAGCCTCGCACTCCATCTGCTGCAGCAGACCCGTGAGGAAGTTCTTGATGGCAGCTGCCTTCTCATCGTCGGCTGCCGCCTCAGTGCCCTCGTACACGGGGACAAACACTTCCTTTGCCACGCGCTCCTTGCGCTCGCCCCGCTCACGCTTGCTGTGGTCGCGGCGCTTTTCGCTCTTCTCGGTCTTTTCAGCCTTGGCAGGAGCGTTCTGCAGCACTTCCTGCTTGCTTGCGAGCTCACGGCGCAGGGCATCCTTATCCACGGGAGCAGCTGCCTTCACAGCGGGCTTCTTCTCCTGAGGCTTTTCTTCCTTCTTCTCTGCCTTGTCGGCGATCTTCTCGGGCGTGAAGAGGGGCTTGCGACCGACCTCTGCGGCGGTCTCCTCCTCGCCATAGGTCACGCGAACCTTGGCGGGGCTGGAACCGATGCCGAGGAAACCGGTGCGGGCACGCTCCAGAATCTCCACAGAGACGTCATCGCGATCCAGATTGAGCTGCAGCAGCGCCTTCTCAATGGCCTCGCTTTCGGTCTTGCCCGTTACATCAATATAACTCATCTTGATGAGGCTCCTTTTTTCGTTACCTTAATAGTTGCCGTAATCTTTCTTACGCGTAATGATCTTCACTGAAGGAGCGACCGCGGGCATAGGGTCTGTCACCCACGCGACCGGCTTCGGTGGTCGGATTCTTCTTCTTGTTGGAATTGTCGGCAGCCTTCTTCTCCTTCAGTTCCTTTTCGCGCTGCTTCTCGCGCTCAGCCTGATGCTTTGCCTGCTCCTGCTGCAGCTGGCGGGCAGCTTCCTGACGATACTTGCGGGCAGCCTCGCGCTTCTGCTCTGCTTCCTCTTCCTCTGCTTCGATCTTCTTGGTGTAGTACTTGCCGAACACGCTTTCCTGAATGCAGAACAGCACGGACTGCACCAGCCAGTAGATACCCATTGCAGCGGGGAAGGACCAGCAGATCCAGATGGACATGAGGGGCATGGTGAGCATCATGGACTTGGAAGTGGGGTTGGAGGGCTGACCCTTCATGCTGATGAGAGACTGCAGCAGGGACACGCCTGCGCAGGCGATGGGCAGCAGCACCAAACCGAGATTGCCCCAGTTGAAGCCACCATTGAAGAGCTGCTTGAACGCAAGGGATGCATTGGAACCCAGATTCAGACCGAGGAAGTTGAAGTTCATGTTGATCCAGCCTTCCACGGTATCAGCGAACTGAGGCAGATTGCTGGAGATCTTCTCCACCAGCTCGATCTGCGCATAGGCAGACATTCTGCCTTCCTGCATCAGCATCTCAATGCCTGCGCCGCTGAGTGCGGTGCGAGCCTGCTCCACCACTTCCTCACCCAGCATCATAAAGCGGGTGATGGGCATACGGATGATGCTGTAGAGGGGGATGATGATGAACATGGGCAGGAAGCTCCAGAGGCAGCCGCCCATGGGGCTTGCGCCTGCTTCCTGATAGAGCTTCTGGATCTCCTCATTCTGCTTCTGAGGATTCTTGGCATACACTCTCTGGATCTCCTGCATCTTGGGCTGGAGACGGTTCATGCGCACCATGCTCTTCTTGCTCTTGAGCTGGAAGGGCAGCATGATGAGCTTCACCACGATGGTGAAGAGAACGAGAGACAGACCGTAGGACTGCGTGACGCTGTTGAACAGGCGCAGCAGTGCGGCGAAGGGGATACAAATCAGGTATCCGATTGTGGAAAACATCTTGTTTCCCTCCGTGTTTCTTTAAATTGGAATGTTCCCCCTCAGGGAACGGGGTCATACCCTCCCTTATGGAAGGGATTGCACCGCAAAAGACGTTTCAGTGTCAGCCAGCCGCCCTTCACTGCTCCGTATTTTTCGATCGCCTCCAGTGCGTACTGGGAGCAGGTCGGTGTAAAAATACAGCAGGAAGGCCGCAGAGGAGAGATCCCCCTGCGGTAAAAACGGATCAGTGCAAGCATCAGTTGTTTCATCTGGTCTGCTCCAACAGCTTCAGCTCCCCTGCCGCGCGGAGATATGCCTTCTCGATCTCGCGGAAATCCCCGCGGACCGAGCGCCCCCGCGCAACCAGGATCATGTCGTAGCCCTGCTTGAGATGAGCATCGTTCAGACGCCACACCTCCCTGAGTCTCCGCTTCACGCGGTTGCGGACCACAGCCTTGCCCAGCTTTGTCGATGCGGTCACGCCCAGACGGTTACAGCCACGGCGGTTGGGACGGACATAGAGAACAAGATAAGAGTTGACCGAGGATCTACCCTTCTGGTACATCCTGCGAAACTCATGGTTTTTCTTCACGGTCCGTGCTTCCTTCACGCTGGTCTGCTCCCCCTCTCGGCAAGACGAAATGACTTTTCTGCTGATGCACTTCAAGGGACGAGAGATGAGCACTCATCTTCCGTCCCTGGAATCACTGCTTTTCTTCTTTACGGCGCACTTGTTTCCCTGCTCTTAGTAGGACAGGACTTTGCGGCCCTTCGCACGGCGGCGAGCCAGAACCTTACGGCCGTTGGCAGTGGACATTCTCTTGCGGAAGCCATGGACCTTCTGACGCTGACGCTTCTTGGGCTGATAGGTACGGAACATAGTGACACCTCCTCATTGAAATGGACGGGAAATCTTGCATCCCGCTCTACTCGACACGGCGTCTTTTGACGCACGTGCAGTGGACAAAATAATCGTTTTTGTTCACACAAAAACCACCGTCACAAAACGGTGCAGATGAGATTATACACAAAAAACACCCGTCTGTCAACAAAAACTTCATATTTCCTCGCATTTTTGTTGTTTTCGGTATATTTTGGGCGCGATGAAAAAACCATCACAAAATCTTGTGTTTTTCAGCCAAAAACCGACGAAGCCGAAGGACAAAATTTTTCACTTTTACAAGTCTTTTTTCTGCTTTTTCTGTTGTTCTTTTTTTCCTTTTTTGCTATACTTATTTTATATAATTATCAGAATTTATACTGCGCAGATGCGCTCTGCGAAAGGAGAGACAATATTTGAATTCTCACTATGATATTTGGAGAATGATCCTCGATATCCTGCGCAAGGACCTCTCGGAGGTGACTTTGAACGCATGGTTCGATGAAGTGGTGGCAGTGGACCTGAAGGATTCCGTTTTTTTGCTTTACTGCCCCAATGATTTCAAAAAGGGTTATATCGAATCCCTGTTTCTGAAAAATATCCGCGCCGCGCTGAAGGAGATCTTTTCCTACGACATGGGCGTGCGCCTGCTCAACCATGAGGAGTATCAGAACTACGGCAAGGTCACGGAGAAAAAGCCCACGTCTTTGCTGGAAAGCGGCGAATTTACCTTTGATACCTTCGTCGTCGGCGGCAGCAACAAGCTCGCCCACGCCGCGGCGCAGGCAGTTGCGGAAAAGCCCGCCGAGCGGTACAATCCCCTCTTTATCTATGGCGACAGCGGTCTTGGCAAGACCCATCTGATCTACGCCATCGCCCATGAGATCCGCAAGCGTGACCCGAACAGCAACATCATTTATATCAAGGGCGACGATTTCACCAACGAACTGGTGCAGGCAATCCGCTCGGGTACCACCGCCGAGTTCAAGGAGAAGTACCGCAAGGCTGACCTGCTGCTGATGGACGACGTGCAGTTCATCGCGGGCAAGGAGCAGACGGAGGAGGAATTTTTCCATACCTTCAACACCCTCTATGAGTCCAAGCGCCAGATCGTGCTGACCTCTGACCGTCCCCCCTCAGAAATGACCAAGCTCAGCAACCGCCTGCAGACCCGTTTTGAGTGGGGCATCATGCAGGACGTGCAGCCCCCCGACTTTGAGACCCGCCTTGCCATCGTGAAGAACAAGGCTGCTCAGAAGGGCACCGTGCTGGATGATGATCTTGCGGTGTTTATCGCCCAGAACGTCACCGCCAATGTCCGTCAGCTGGAGGGCTCCATCAACAAGATCCTCGCCTATCGTGATCTGGAGGGCAGAGACCTGGACGAAGCCACCGTCATGCGGGCGTTCAAGGACATTCTCAAGAAAAACAACGAGTTCATCCCCACCGCCTCCTCCATCATCACCGAATGCTGCCGTTACTTCAATATTGATGAAACGGTGATCCGCGGCAAGGCGCAGAGCGCTGCCATCGTCAAGGCAAGACAGGTCGCCATGTATCTCATCAACCACATGACGAACCTTTCTCTGACGGAGATCGGCGTGGAGTTCGGCAGAGATCACACCACCGTCATGCACTCCCGCGATAAGGTGGCGGCGCTGATCAAAAACGACCCTGCCTTTGCGGAAGTGGTGAAGGAGATCACCACCAACATCAACTCCCAGAAATAATTCCTTTTTTCCACATTTCCTGTGGATTCCACAAAAACAAATATTTCACAAGGTCTTTCGGGAAAATGCCCTGTGGAAACCCATAAAAGGCTGTGGAAAGGGCTGTGGACGGATTTTTCTTAGAGCTTCAATGCTTTTAGACAGTTTTCCACAATCCACAGCCCCTACAACTACTATCACAAAAAAATATATATGCTTTTCTTTTAAGAGATATTCCTGCCCGTTTTCTTTTTTCCGCGGCAGGAGGAAAGTGAGGATCACCCATGAACCTTCTGATGAAATTTTCCTGCGAAAAGGCTCTGCTGCAGTCTGCCATCAGCACCTGCTCCCGTGCCGTCGCTGCCAAAACCACCATTCCCGCGCTGGAGGGTATTCTGATGGAAGCGGAACGCGGTCTGACCGTCTCCGGCTACAATATGAATACCGGCATCCGCACCCATCTGGAAGCGGAGGTCAGCACTCCCGGCTCCATGGTGCTGAATGCGAGACTGCTGGGCGAGATCGTCCGCCGTCTGCCCGACGATATGGTGACCTTTTCCGTGAGCGACAAATATGTGGTCTCCGTCTGCTGCGGCGATGCCAGCTACGAAGTTCCCGGTCTCTCCGCCGAGGATTATCCTGAGCTGCCCGAGGTGGAGATGCAAAACTCCATTTCCATCGCCCAGAATGTGCTGCGCTCCATGATCGGCGAGACCGCCTTCTCCGTCTCCACCAATGAGAGCCGTCCCGTGCACACGGGCGCTCTGTTTGAAATCGACGACACGGGTCTGACCATGGTGGCAGTGGACGGCTACCGTCTGGCACTGCGCCGGGAGAAGCTGGAGCAGATGAACGGCGAATTTTCCTTCGTCGCACCCGGCAGCGCGCTGAACGAAGTGGAAAAGATCTGCGGCGACATCGACGAGCTTGCGACCATTACCCTTGGTCAGCGCCACATTCTCTTTGAAGTGGGCGACACCCAGCTCATCTGCCGCCGTCTTGAGGGTGACTTCCTCGATTACCGCAATGCCATTCCCCGCAACAATCCCATTTCCGTCACCGTGAACACTAAGGATCTGATGAACAGCATCGACCGCGTGAGCGTCGTTATCAGCGAAAAGCTGAAGAGCCCCGTGCGCTGCCTGTTCCGCGACGGCTCTGTGCAGCTCAGCGCCCGCACCGCCAGCGGCGAGGCAGCGGATGTCTGCCGCATCGACGGCGACGGCAGAGATCTCGAGATTGGCTTCAACAACCGCTATCTCATGGAAGCTTTGCGCTATGCCCCTGCGGAGACGGTGAAGATGGAACTCAACACCGGCATTTCCCCCTGTATCATCCTGCCCGAGGACGGTGAGGAGAACTTCCTCTACATGGTGCTTCCCGTCCGACTGAAGGCACAGTAAATAGAAGGAGTCAATATGGAAACGCATATCATTACCACAGAATTTATCAAGCTGCAGGATCTTTTGAAGTTTGCAAACGCTGTCTCCACCGGCGGCGAAGCCAAGATCCGTGTGCAGGAAGGTGAAGTGAAGGTCAACGGCGAAGTCTGCACCATGCGCGGCAAGAAGATCCGCCCCGGTGACGTGGTGGAGATGGACGGTCAGCAGTACACGGTCGCTTATGCAGATCGATAAGCTGCGGCTGCAAAATTTCAGAAATTACGAGGACGAAACATTCTGCTTTCATCCCCTCTGCAACGTGATCTACGGCGACAATGCCCAGGGTAAGACCAATTTGCTGGAAGCCATCGCTTATCTCTCCTGCGGACGCTCTCCGAGAGCGAGAAGCGAAAAGGAGCTGCTCCGCTTTGAAGGAGACGGCGCAAAGGTGAGCGGCAGCATTGGAAGCCGCCAGCGGGAGTTTCAGGTGGAAATCGGCTTTGGCAGGGCGATGCGGCGGAAGATCAGCATCAACAAAGTGCCTGCGAAAAAGACATCGGAGCTTGCGGCGGTGCTGAGTACGGTCTACTTCTGCCCCGACGATCTCATGCTCATCCGCGAGGGAGCTGCCGCGCGGCGGCGCTTTTTGGATGAAGCTCTCCGTCAGCTGCTCCCCCGCTATGAGGAAGCGCTGCTGGAGTACAATCGTCTGTACGAGCATAAGACCCGCATTCTCCGCGACAGCGAGGAAAAGCCATCTCTTTTGCAGCTTTTGCCTGAGTTTAATGAAGGCATGGCAAGAGCGGGTGCGCTGCTGATCCACTACCGCGCAAGATACTGCGAAAAACTTGCAACATTTGCGGCGCAAGTTCACAGTGAATGTTCGGGAGGAAAAGAAGCGCTTTCCGTTTGCTATGAAACGGTCAGTACAGTTGATCCTTTTGCTTCTCCTCAGGAGATCTATTTGCATCTGATTGAGCATCAGCGGAGTCACGAAAAAGCAGAGCTTGCGTCCCGTCTCTGTCTCTCAGGTCCTCACAAGGATGATCTTGTCATTTCGATCAACGGCTCCCTTGCGAAGAGCTTCGGCTCACAGGGGCAGACCCGTACCGCGGCGCTGGCGCTGAAGCTGGCAGAGCGGGAGATCATGGGCGAGACCATAGGCGAAATGCCTGTGCTGTTGTTGGACGATGTGCTCAGTGAGCTTGACCCGAGACGTCAGGAATTTGTCCTCAGCCGCATCGGCGGCGGGCAGGTGTTCATCACCTGCTGTGAGGATGATCGTCTCGGCACCATGCTCACAGGCAAGGTCTTTCACATTTCAAACGGACATTCCTTATCACGGTAAAAGGAGAAATATCATGTATCTCCATCTCGGACAGGGCGTGATGATCCCCCATGACGAGATCATCGGCGTGTTTGACCTCGACAATGCGTCCGACTCCAAGTGGACGAAAGATTTTTTGCGAAACGCTGAGCAGCAGAGTGTTGTCATCAGCGTTTGCGACGATATCCCCCGCTCCTTCGTGGTAGCGGATCATCCCTATCATCCCCAAATTGTTTATTTGTCCCAGCTCTCTTCCCAGACGCTTCTCAAGCGTGTGGAGCAGGGACCTCTCAGCGAGTAAAAAGGAGGAAATTCCCCAATGGCTGATTTGGAAAACTTGACCCCGGATAATCAGGAATACGGCGGTGCGGAAATTCAGGTGCTGGAGGGACTGGAAGCAGTCCGCAAGCGCCCAGGTATGTACATCGGCTCCACCTCTTCGAGTGGTCTGCATCATCTGGTGTATGAGATCGTGGATAACTCCATCGACGAGGCTCTTGCAGGCTTCTGCTCGGAGATCACCGTCACCATCAACGAAGGCAACAGCATCACCGTCACCGACAACGGTCGCGGTATCCCCGTGGACATCCAGCCCCAGACGGGTCGCCCCGCCCTTGAGGTCGTCTTTACCGTGCTTCATGCAGGTGGTAAGTTCGGCGGCGGCGGTTACAAGGTCTCCGGCGGTCTCCACGGCGTGGGTGCGTCTGTTGTCAACGCCCTCAGCGAGTGGCTGGTGGTGCAGGTACACAAGGAAGGCAAAATTCATCAGATGAAGTTTGCCCGCGGTCACATCACCGAGGAGATGCATATCGTCGGCGAGACTGACCGCACGGGTACCACCGTCACCTTTATGCCCGATGCCGAGATGTTCGATACCCTTGTCTACGATTACGAGATCCTTCACACCCGTATGCGGGAGCAGGCATTCCTCAATGCCGGTCTCAAGATCAGCATCCGCGACGATCGCGCCGCATCTGCCGACAAGCCCGAGAAGGAGCGCTTTGAGGAGATGTGCTACGCCGGCGGCATCCGCGAGTATGCTACCTACCTCAACCGCAACAAGAAGGCGATCCACGACAGCGTCATTTATATGAGCGGCAGTAAGGGGGACTCCATGGCGGAGATCGCCCTGCAGTATAACGACGGCTATCAGGAAACCATGGTTTCCTTTGCCAACAACATCCACACCCCCGAGGGTGGTATGCATGAGACGGGCTTCAAGGCGGCGCTGACCCGCGTGCTGAACAACTACGGCACGAAGATCGGTATGCTGAAGAACGATGACAAGGTCTCGGGCGAAGATGTCCGCGAGGGTGTCACCGCTGTCATCAGCGTGAAGCTGACGGAGGCGCAGTTTGAGGGTCAGACCAAGGCAAAGCTGGGTAATGCCAGCATCCGTACCCTCGTCGACGGCATTGTGAGCGAAAAGCTGGAGATCTATCTGGAGGAAAATCCTCAGGTCGGTCGTATGATCCTCGACAAGGCGCTCATGGCAAACCGCGCAAGAGAAGCGGCACGCAAAGCCCGCGAGTCCGTTCGCCGCAAGACCGGGCTCGAATCCGGTCAGATGCCCGATAAGCTCCGCGACTGCAACGAGCGTGACCCGGCGCTGACTGAAATTTACATCGTTGAGGGTGACTCTGCAGGCGGCAGCGCCACCCAGGGTCGTGACTCCCGTTTCCAGGCGATCCTCCCCCTTTGGGGTAAGATGCTGAACGTGGAGAAGGCGCGTGCCGACAAGGTCTACGGCAATGACAAGCTCAGCCCCGTCATCACCGCCCTCGGCGCAGGCATCGGCGAGGAGTTCAATCTCGAGAAGCTCCGCTATCATAAGATCGTCATCATGGCGGATGCGGACGTGGACGGTGCCCACATCCGAACCCTGCTTCTGACCTTCTTCTTCCGTTTCATGCGTCCCCTCATTGAGCAGGGCTATGTCTACAGTGCCGTGCCCCCCCTCTATAAGCTCACCCGCGGCAAGACCACCCGCGTGGCTTACAGCGATGAAGAGCGCGATGCTGTCAGCGCGGAAATGCGCGGCGGCAACCCCAACGTGAAGGTGGATATCTCCCGCTATAAGGGTCTCGGTGAGATGAATCCTCAGGAACTCTGGGAGACCACCATGGACCCCGAGCGCAGAACGCTTCGCCGCATCGAGCTGGAGGACGCTGTGGAAGCGGATCAGATCTTCACCATTCTCATGGGTGAGCAGGTGGAGCCCCGCAAGCAGTTTATCGAAGAAAATGCCCGCTATGCGGTGAATCTTGACTATTAAGGAGGCGATACAATATGGCTAAGCATAAGAATCTCGACTATCGCCCCGAGGATATTGTCTTCCCCAATCAGATGATCACCCGCAGTGAGCTGGTCAGTGAAATGAAGTCCAGCTATATTGAGTACGCCATGAGCGTCATCAAGGGTCGTGCCCTGCCCGACGTCCGTGACGGTCTCAAGCCCGTTCATCGCCGCATCCTCTATGCGATGTATGAGGACGGTCTCACCCGTGACAAGCCCTTCCGCAAGTGCGCCACCGCTGTCGGTGACGTGCTCGGTCGCTATCATCCCCACGGTGACGCATCGGTGTACGATGCGCTGGTGCGCCTTGCCCAGGACTTCTCCCTGCGCTATCCCCTGATTGACGGTCACGGTAACTTCGGTAGCGTGGATGGTGACCCCCCTGCGGCTTACCGATACACCGAAGCCCGCATGGCACGCATGGCAGAGGAAATGCTCCGCGACATCGAAAAAGACACGGTGAACTGGGACCCCAACTTCGATGAGTCCCGTCGCGAGCCCCGTGTGCTCCCCTCTCGCTTCCCCAATCTCCTTGTCAACGGCTCCAGCGGTATCGCCGTCGGTATGGCGACCAACATTCCCCCCCACAATCTCCGTGAGGTGGTAAGCGCCGCCATTTACCTGCTGGAAAATCCCGATGCAGGGGTCAGCGACCTCATTCAGTATGTTAGCGGTCCCGACTTCCCCACCCGCGGTATCATCATGGGTCGCAGCGGTATCCGCGCGGCTTATGCCACGGGTCGCGGTCACATTGTGCTGCGTGCCCGCACAGAGTTTGAGGAGTTCGGCAACGACCGCACCCGCATCATCGTGACGGAGCTGCCCTATCAGGTCAACAAGCGCCAGCTCATTGCGAACATTGCCGAGCAGGTGCGGGATAAGAAGCTCGAGGGTATCAGCGACCTTCGTGACGAGACCGACCGCAACGGTATGCGTATCGTCATTGAGCTCAAGCGTGATACCAATGGGCAGGTGGTGCTGAACCGTCTGTTCTCTCAGACCCAGCTTCAGACCACCTTTGCCATCAATATGCTGGCGCTGGTGGACGATCAGTCCCAGCCCCGCATTCTCAATCTCAAGAGCATCCTGCAGGAATACCTCAGCTTCCAGGAAGAGGTCATCACCCGCAGAACCCGCTATGATCTCCGCAAGGCACAGGAGCGTGCCCACCTGCTGCAGGGTCTGCTGATCGCACAGGATAACATTGACGAAGTCATCCGCATCATCCGCAGCAGCTACGACAACGCCAGAGATAACCTCATGGAGCGCTTCGGTCTCGACGAGGTGCAGGCACAGGCGATCTGCGATATGCGTCTGATCGCCCTGCAGGGTCTCAACCGCGAGAAGCTGGAGAATGAATACAACGAGCTCAAGGAAAAGATCGCCTATTACGAAGATCTGCTGGCTGATCCTGTGAAGATCCGCGGCGTGCTGCGCGACGAACTGGATGAGATCCGCGAGAAGTACGGCGACGACCGCAAGACCGAGATTCAGGACGTGGAGGACGAGATCGACATCGAGGACCTCATCGAGGAGGAGCAGTGCGTCTTTACCCTCACCGAGGCAGGCTATCTCAAGCGCACTCCCGTCAGCGAATACGCCGCCCAGAGCAAGGGCGGTCAGGGTCGCAAGGGCATCACCACGAGGGATGAGGACTATGTGAAGGACGTGTTCATCGCATCCACCCATGACTATATTCTCTTCTTCACCGATACGGGTCGCTGCTATCGCCGCAAGGGCTATCAGATCCCCGTCAGCGGTAAGGCGGCAAAGGGTACGAATATCGTCAACATCCTGCCCGTCGAACCCTGCGAGCGCATCCAGACCATGATCCATACCCGCAACATCAGCGACGAGGAGAACCGCTTCCTCTTCATGGTCACCAAGCAGGGTACGGTGAAGCGTCTTGCCGTCTCCGCGCTGAAGAATATCCGTTCCAACGGCATCCGTGCGCTGAACCTTGACGAGGGCGACGAGCTCATCACCGTCAAGGAGACAAACGGTGAATGCAACATTTTGATTGCCACCCACGATGGTATGGCAGTCTGCTTCAACGAAAATGATGTCCGCGCCATGGGTCGTGAGGCGGTCGGTGTCCGCGGCATCCGTCTGAAGGAAGGCGATTTTGTTGTCGGCGCAGGTATTGCCGAAGCGGGCAAGACCGTCCTTTCCATCACCGAAAAGGGCTATGGCAAGCGCACAAGCGTGGAGGAATACTCCGTCCATAACCGCGGCGGTCTCGGCATCAAGAACTACATGGTGACGGAAAAGACCGGCGCTGTGGTGGGCATGATGGTGGTTGACGGCAGCGAGGACCTCATGGCAGTGACTGCCGGCGGCATTATGATCCGCACGGCTGTGGAGAATATCCGCATCGCAGGTCGCGCCACTCAGGGTGTCATTGTCATGCGCTTTAAGGAGGAGGGCGACCGCGTGATCTCCTTCGCACTGGCGGACAAGGACGAAGACAGTTCCGCAGAAGCTGTAGTTACCGAAGAAAACGCAGAGTAATTGTAAAAATTGCCCTCTCCGTCACGCTTTGCGTGCCACCTCCCCCTAAAAGGGGGAGGCAAGGGGGGTGCTCGGCACCACCTCTTGGCTCTCCCTCCGGGAGAGCTGTCGAACGAAGTGAGACTGAGAGGGCATCCTTGGCGAAAGGAGCAAACTATGAGCAGGAGAAATCGTGGACGCATCACCATCCAGCACCAGCCCACGGGGGCAAGTCGTGCCATGATGCGTGTGATGGGTGCCATCCATGCCAGCATGGGCATCGCCTTTGTGCTGGCAGCTGTGACCACCATTATCCCAAATGCAGGTTTTTTCGGCTTTCCCTTTTTCCTTGGCGGCGCGTTTTTCGCCGTGAACGGCATTCGTATGCTCGTCGGCAAGAATGACTTCGCCCACCGCGTGGGCTATGACATCGAGACCGACATGGAGAGCGAAAGCATTGTCGGCATCATGGACGAGCCGAAATCCGAGCCCGAGCAGCAGGAATCCCCCATTGTCATCGACCCCAAGCGCACGAAAGCCCGTCTGGAGCAGCTGGAGACCATGAAAAACGCGGGTCTCATCACCAAAGAGGAATATCGGGAAAAACGGCAGGAAATCATTGATTCCCTCTAAAAAAGGAAGTTTTTGCATGAAAGAAGTGACCATTTATACCGACGGTGCCTGCAGCGGCAACCCCGGTCCCGGCGGCTGGGGCGCGATTTTGCGCTACGGCGCGGCGGAAAAGGAAATGAGCGGCGGCGAGAAGGAGACCACCAACAACCGCATGGAGCTGACGGCGGTGATCGCCTCTCTCTCCGCGCTGAAAGAGCCCTGCCATGTGACCCTTTATTCTGACTCCAAGTATGTGGTGGATGCCATCGACAAGGGCTGGGTCTACGGCTGGAAGAAAAAGGGCTGGATCAAGAGCGACAAGAAGCCCGCGCTGAATGTGGATCTGTGGGAACAGCTGCTGCCTCTGCTTGCCTATCACAAGGTGGAGTTTCGCTGGGTAAAGGGACACAACGAGCATCCCGAAAATGAGCGCTGTGACCGTCTCGCTGTGGCGGAAAGTCACAAATTCCTGTAAAAAAGGGGGAAAACGGTATGCAAAAGCGTGTTCTTCTGGATGAACGCTTTGTGGAGCTGCTGGCAAAGGCAGGCAGCGAACCCGACGAGACCCTTCACATGGGCATCCGCGCACGGGTGCGGACGGTGAATGTGCAGCAAGGCTTTGTGGTGGTGATGGACGACGAGGATCAGAAAACCGAGCGCTTTGGTGACAACTGCATCCTTGACTGCAAGAAGGCGGAGCAGGACGGCTTCATCATCTATGTGAGGGACGGCACGGAAGAAAAGCCCCGAAAGATCTCCATCGGGGATCTACAGGAGGACGATGAGATCTTCGTGACCCTCTGGGAGAGCGAAGCGAAGAAGATCGGCAAAGGCATCCCCAAGGTGGAGCAGCTGCAGCTCGGCACACAGAGACTGGACTGAGTTTACAGTTTGTTTACATCACTGCCATGCTTTGGACATAAATAAAGGGTAAGATACAATCAGCGAAGGGGACAAACCCCTGAGCAGTTTCTTCTCTCCCTTTCTTACACACACAACACACGCAAAATCACCCTGCCTTTGGCAGGGTGATTTTGTCGTTTATTGTTGTGTGTGTACCTATTTTACTCGAGGGGGAGCTTCCCCCTCGAGCACCCCCGCATCATCGAAAGCTTCCCCCTCGAGCACCCCCGCATCATCGAAAGCATTCCCCTCGAGCACACCCCGCATAAGCGGGCACTTTTTCCGTAGTCGCAGAGCGTTACGATAACTGCCGTACCAGCGGCAGCGAAAAGAAAAGCAGATCAAATCGACAAGCACCTGCAGTCGCGCAACTGCCGCAGTCCGTTTCCCAGCGGAGTCATCGACAAGCTCCCAAAACGCTTTCTTTTTCTTTTCCACCGCCAGCGGCGCATTTTCTTTTTCTTTGACACGCCAAAGAAAAAGAAAATGGGGGGCTGAAAGAGTCTGCACTTGCGAGAGTGCAAGACCACCGGTATTGTGTACTTGAACAACATTGTAAGACCTGTTACACTAAAAGCAGATATTTGTAAGGGGGCGACGCTATGTACCCAACAAGAGAGCAGGCATTGGAGGAACTCCGTATCGCGGGGGAGCTGAATCCCGGCGTATGGACAGACCACTGCCGCTATGCGGCGCAGGCGGCAGAATTGATCGCAAAGAGCTGCGGCATGGACGCGGAAAAAGCCTATGTCTGCGGTCTGCTCCATGACATCGGCAGGCGCACGGGCATCGCCCAGATGCGCCACATCATCGACGGCTATGACTACATGATGAGCAAGGGCTACGACGAGGTGGCACGGATCTGTCTCACCCACTCCTTCCCCGTGAAGGACATCGAAAAGGATCTCAGCCGCGTGGACATCACCGACGGGCAGTATGCCTTTATCCGCGCGTATCTCGAAAGCATCGAATATGATTCTTATGACAAGCTCATCATCCTCTGCGACTGCCTTGCGGATAAATATGGGCTTTGCATTCTGGAAAAACGCCATGTGGACATTGCGAGACGCTACGGTGTGTTCCCCTTCACGGTGGAGCGCTGGAACAAGACCTACGATTACAAGGATGAATTTGAAGCCATCATCGGGAAATCCATCTATACCCTGTTTCCCAATATTGAAAGCTGCATTTACACGCAACAGATTGCAAATTCCTTCTGTTTGCGCTAAGATGAAGAAAATAACACACAGGAGGCGATTCCCATGTACGAGTTTGACGCAAAGCAGCAGCTTCCCGGTCTGCTGGACTGGATGCGCCAGCAGATGAAGAATTGCGGCGGCAAGACCGCAGTCATCGGTATCTCCGGCGGTAAGGACAGCAGCGTGGTGGCAGCGCTGGCAGTGGAAGCTTACGGACGCGAAAACGTCCTCGGTGTGCTCATGCCCAACGGCGAGCAGAGCGACATCGACTACAGCCACGACCTTGTGGAGCATCTCGGCATCCGCAATGTGGTCTTTAACATCAAGGAGAGCAATGACGGCATTCTCCACGAAATGGAGCGTCACGGCATGGAAATCTCCCGCCAGACGAAGGTGAATCTCCCCTCCCGCATCCGCATGGTCTCCCTCTACGCCATTGCCCAGAGTGAGAATGGCGGCATTGTCCTCAACACCTCCAACCTCAGCGAGGACTGGGTGGGCTACTGCACCATTTACGGCGACAGCGCCGGTGCGTTCTCCCCTCTCGGTATGTACACGACCGAGGAAGTGGTGGAGTTGGGTCGCGCACTGGGTCTGCCCGAAAAGTTCGTGGTCAAGCCCCCCTCCGATGGTCTCACGGGTCTCACCGATGAGGATAATCTCGGTTTTACCTATCACGCCGTCAACGAGTATGTCCGAAAGGGCATCTGCGAGGATGCCGAGACCAAGGCAAAGATCGACCGTCTCCACCGCATCAGCCGCTTCAAGTTCCAGACCATCCCCGTCTATCACAATGGGCTTCCCATGGTGCTGGAGGACGTGGCAGGCTTCTACAAGGAATGACAGAAACAGGAACCGACGGAAATTCCGTCGGTTCTTCTTTTGGACAGTCCACAAGACAAATGCCCACAATAGAAAGACTTTTTTATGGAAGCTATACAAATACAGTGATGGGGACTTGTAAAAACTGTAGATGTTGCATAAAGGGTGTTGACAAATACGGGAGTTAGTTGTACATTATAGACACAAGGAAGAAACATTTCAAACAAAAAAAGAAATGAACATTCCTTATAAAAACCGTCAGAAGAAATTTAGAAGACCAAATACGAAACATCACTCACTATGATGAGCCGCACGAGTAAGATCCAAAGGCAAGAGCCAGAAAGATAAGCTGCGTGATCAAGAATGTTTTAGGGATTGGAAAGAAAAAAGAAACTGACGGCATAGATTGAAGAAATGTGAGGTACAGACCAATGGATGCTCCGATCTACGACTAAACCCCCCATTCGCAGGCATTAGCGAGTGGGGGGATAGTTTTTTGCATTTTTGGGTCTGTTTTGTAATAAGGTCTCACCGAGCTTCGCCGCTCGCAAGCGGCGAAATCATTTTAAATAGGTTTTTGTCCGCGGCGTGTACGTGGACAAAAACACTTATCGGTCTGCAAACGTGCGAACAGACTGCTTTTGCAGTCTGTGAGTGCGCTGCAGCAGACCGCAATTTTTTCGCAAAAAGAGTCATGGACTTTTGTCCATGACTCTTTTGCGAGTATTTTAGTAGTTTTCTGCGCGGAGCTGGAAATAGCTCTGGGGATGGTCGCAGACGGGGCAAACGCCGGGTGCCTGCTTGCCCACCATGATGTGACCGCAGTTGCTGCACTGCCAGATGCTCTCGCCGTCGCGGGAGAAAACAATGCCGCCTTCGATATTCGCAAGGAGCTTGCGATAGCGCTCCTCATGCTCCTTCTCGATCTTGCCCACGGCTTCAAACAGATATGCGATGCGGTCGAAGCCCTCTTCCTTGGCGGTCTTGGCGAAGCCTGCGTACATATCGGTCCACTCGTAGTTCTCGCCTGCAGCGGCATCTTCCAGATTCTTGGTGGTTTCGGGCACTGCGCCGTCATGGAGCAGCTTGAACCAGATCTTGGCGTGCTCCTTCTCGTTGCGGGCGGTCTCTGCAAACAGATCGCCGATCTGCACGTAGCCGTCCTTCTTTGACTTGGATGCGTAATAGAGGTACTTGGTATGTGCCTGAGACTCGCCTGCAAATGCGGCAAGCAGATTCTGTTCAGTCTTAGAGCCCTTCAGTTCCATAGGATGATCTCCTTTTCATGTCAAATTCTCTGCCCAGCGTACAGATTTCGTTTGCTGAACAACAGTATACCCGCATTATAACAGAGTCAAACAGAAATTTCCATTTGTTTTTCTGAATATGAAAAAGAAAAGAACAGAGCCGCAGAAAAAAAGAAAAGGACATCCGAACGGATGTCCTGATTTCTCTTCAATTAGCCAATCTGGTTGAGCTTCAGGGTCAGCGCGCTCTTCTTGTGAGCTGCGTTGTTCTTGTGCAGGATACCCTTAGCAACAGCCTTGTCAACTGCCTTGACAGCAACCTTGTAAGCGCTATCGGCTTCGGTGCGATTGCCTTCAACGGCAGCAGCCTCAAACTTCTTGACAGCGGTTCTGAGCGCGGATCTCTCAGCTCTGTTACGAGCGTTGCGAGCCTCGGAAATGAGGACGCGCTTCTTAGCGGACTTGATATTCGGCAAACCAAACACCTCCTTGACAATAATTTTAAGATAGATCACTGTGATTTCACAGATAAAACCACCATGCAAGATGGTATTTTATCATCGACATCGGAAAAAAGCAAGAGTTTTTCACGAATTTTTGAATATTTTTTTCAAAAACGTTCAAAATACACGAAAACCACAAAGTATTGTGTTGCAAAGGTTAGGAGAATCGCAAATCATGTGGGAGCGTCGAACAGATCTGGCAGCGGAGAGCGTGGATCTCGCAAAAAAACAGAAAAATTTTTTGGAAAAAGAGGGCGTTCTCCTGCGCGAACGTTTTCGCGGGGGGTTCCCCATCACCGAGGTGGAAATTGTGGAAAGCGCGGCGGCAAACGCCATCGGAAAACCTGTGGGGCGCTATGTAACAATGGAAGTGCGGCAGCTCAGAGACAGGTTTTCCACAGCCGTGGAGATTCTTGGGGAAGAATTGCGCTCCCTTCTCCCCCGTGATGTGAAAAGCGTGCTGGTGCTGGGGCTTGGCAACGGGGAGCTCACGGCGGATGCCATCGGTCCGCTGGCAGTGGGGCACATCCTGCCCACCCGCCATCTCAGGGACATCCCCTTCCCCGCTGCCCTTTCCGTCTGCGGGACGGAGGTGGTGGGGAAAACGGGCATCGAAGCGGCAGAGCAGGCAGCGGCGCTGACAAAGACTCTCGGCGCGGAGGTGGTGATCCTCATCGACGCGCTGGCGGCGCTGGCAGCGGAGCGGCTCTGCACCACGGTGCAGCTCTCCGACAGCGGACTGACACCGGGCTCGGGGGTGGGCAATCACCGCATGGCGCTGAATCGTGAGACCCTGGGCGTGCCTGTCATCGCCGTGGGGGTTCCCACGGTCGTGGAGAGCGGGAGCCTTGTGATGGATCTTTTGGAGGAAGCTGGGGCTCCCCTGCCCCGCCGCGATACCCTGCGGCAGGGCTTTTTCGTCACGCCGAAGGACATTGATATCACGGTTGCGCAGCTGTCCCGCCTCATCGGCTGGAGCGTCAATGCCGCGGTGCTGGGGCTCAGTGCGGAGGAAAGCGCTGCGCTGCTGGGCTGATATCAAAACGCAGCGGGCACAAAGCGCGTTCCGTCAAAGCGCATGGTATGGGTGAAGCCTGCGGCTTTTGCCAGCTCCACCGCCTGGGCATAGGCACAGTCAAGATCGGGGGCGTTGTGGCAGTCGCTGTTGATGGTGATGGAGCAGCCCCGTGCACGAATCTCTTCCAGAATCCAGCGGGAGGGATAGGGGGTCTTGCGGTAGCCACGGGCGATGGCACCGGTGTTGATCTCAAAGATGGGCTTTTGGGGGCAGAGACGATCCAGTGCCGCCAGCACCGCCGCGCGGTAGCGGGGATGGCTCTCGTCAAAGACTCTGCCCTCCTCGTCAAACTTCCGCAGCAGATCGAAGTGACCCACCATGTCTGCCCCTGTCACCTCGATCACCTCTCCCACAAGGGCGAAGTAGCTTTCGGCATAGGCGTAGGCATCGCCCGCGAAACAGGTCTCAATGATGCGCTGCGTTTCCTCGGCGCTGTGATCCACGCAGAGGTGCTGATCGCCGCAGCGCACAAAATGGACGGAGCCGATGGCATAGTCATAGCCGCTCTTGCGCTTTCCCGCGAAATAGTCCTGCTCGATGCCGAGAAAGATATGGAGAGCATCGCCGTATTTCTCCCGCTCCGCCAGCACGGCGGCGCGGTAGGCGGTCTCCTGTTCTTCCGTCATGCCGCAGGGGTCGAAGGGGAGAAAGCTGTGCCCCGTGAAACCGAGGTCACGCAGCCCCTTTTCCGCAGCGGCTGCCGCCATGACGGCAGGGCTGTCCTTGCCGTCGCAGAAAATACTGTGGGTGTGAAAGTTTGCTTTCATCGGGATGCTCCTTTCGTGGTAAAAAACTGCCCCCGCACGCCTGGGACGAGCGGGGGCAGTGTGCATATTAGAGGTAATTCATGGGGTTGCGTCTCTCGCCGTGCCAGCGCACCTCAAAGTGACAGTGGTTGCCGCTGGTGTTACCCGTGCGACCCATTTTCGCGATCTGTTCACCCTTGTGGACCTTATCGCCCTTGCTCACGAGAAGCTTACTGTTATGACCATAGTAGGTCTCAAAACCGTTGCCGTGATCAATGATGACGAGATACCCGTAGGTACCCATCCAGCCTGCGTGGGTGACGGTGCCGCCGTCTGCCGCATAGATGGGAGTGCCGGCGCGGTTGGCAATGTCAATGCCGCCATGGTAATTGTAGCGACCCCAGAGGTTTCTGCCGCCGTAACCGCTGGTGATGTTGCCGCTGCAGGGCCAGCGGAAGGAGCCGGTGGGATGCCAGGTGGGACGGGGCTTGGTACCTGCCGCCTGAATTTCCGTCACGGGGTCTGTGAGCGTGGTGTAGGAGCGGATGACACGGTCGATCTCCTCACCGTTCTTATAGGTCACGTCTGCGAGAACGTCAGCCTTGCCGTAAACACCGGGGGAAAGCACCTTGGTGTCGCCCTTGTACATGGTTTTGTCCTCTTTGTATTCCACGTCATAGGGAACGTCCGAGAGGTAGTGCTGCTGCTCGGTAAAGGTGATGGTGAGATAGGGCACGGCAGCGCTGAGGATCAGCGTATCGCCCGCATGAAGGTTATTCATATTATAACCGGGGTTCAGCTTCAGCAGCTCCGTGCTGGTCATGTCGTTCTTGCTGGCGATACGGGACCACACGTCACCGGACTTCACCGTATAGGTGACTTCCTCTTCGTGGGTGCTGTTGAGGGTCTCCGCGATCTTGCCCACGCTCATCAGCTTGCTGGTGGGCACATAGCCGCTGCGTACCTCCACCGTTTCCTCAAAATCGCAGGAGACGGTGTATTCCGTGGTGTAGGCGTATTTCAGCTGCTGCAGCAGATCGTCCAGAACATACTCATACTCCGTAGCGCAGATCAGCTCGTCGTTGATATAAAGACCATAGCCCTTGGTGATCAGACCAATGCGCTCTGCCAGCAGGTTTTCCATATCCTCCGCGCCCAACAGATCGGTTCGCAGAACCAGGGTGGAGGTACAGGCGATGTCATCGCGGTTGAGGTTGTAGCTGCCGTGGAAGGTGTCCTGCGCCGCCATTTCGATGGCGCGGATGGCAGTCTCCGCATCGTCACTGTTGTGGACGGCACCCAGCTCCTCGCCGCGGAAGTTCACCACTGTGCCGAAGGTATAGATCGTGCAGAACATCACAATGGCAAGCACCGCCGTTGCGCCGCCGAGGAAGCCCATGGGATGCATGTGGATGGCTTCTGCCAGCTGCTGGCGGCGGCTCGCGCGATGCAGCGTCTTGCGGCGTCTACGATGGAGCAGCTCCGAAAAACGGAAGAACAGGAACGGGAGCATACCCCAGAGGAACAGGATCAGCTGCAGCAGGAAATGGGTGGATTCGGGGAATCCGTGATTGCGCTTGTCCCGCAGGGTCTCACGGAAGTGAGCAATGCCGCTTCTCGCATCCTCGCTCACGCCCACAAGGAAGTACGCCATTGCCCGCCTGAAATTGCGCAGCTCCAGCTTCAGCTCGTCCTTAAAGCGGCGGGGCAGCTCCTTCACGGGGATGGTCCTGAAAGAGACCTTTTCTGCGGTCTCGGGAGCTTTGCGGCTGGGATGGGCGTGGGGATGGGAGGAATGCTCCGCTTTCTTTGCCTTGTGCGCCTCCGCAGGGCTTGCCTCACGCTTGCCGTGATAGTGGGGGTCGGAATATTCGGTTTTTTGCGTGGGGGTATGGGACTTATCCATGAAAAACTCCTTATGAAAAACGTCGCAAAAAACACAACAACACAAAATTTCTGATCGGTAACAATTTGTAACCAATCTATATCATACCGTGAGAAGCGCCATCCGTCAAGGAAAATCTCTGTTCAGCCCCTTGCGGCAGGGATTTTCAGGCAAAAAAATGCAGTCTTTTTGGAAAGAACACTTGCCCTTGTGCGGGGGAAGGTATATACTGAAGATACAAAAATATGTGCGCCCCGTTGCGCACTGAGGAGGAGATTTCATATGTTTTCTGTTCTGATCAACAATCTCAAGGCTACCCGCCGTACCATCGTGTTTACCGAGGGTCCCGATGCCCGCATTCTGGAAGCTACCGACCGTCTGCTGAAGGAGGATCTGATGAACGTGATCCTCGTCGGCAATGTGGACGAGGTGAAGGCTGCTGCTGAAAAGGGCGGCTTCGACATCGCCAAGGCTGAGATCATTGATCCCGCTACCTATGCAGGCATGGATGAGATGGTCGAGAAGATGGTGGAGCTGCGCAAGGGCAAGATGAGCCCCGAGGATTGCAAGGCAAACCTGATGAAGGGCAACTACTTCGGCACCATGCTGGTGAAGATGGGCAAGGCTGACGCACTGCTCGGCGGCGCTACCTATTCCACCGCTGACACCGTTCGCCCCGCTCTGCAGCTGATCAAGACCAAGCCCGGCGCAAATCTGGTCTCCTCCTGCTTCATTATGACCCGCGAGGGTGGCGATCCCGCTCTGCAGAAGCTCTGCATGGGCGACTGCGCCATCAACCTCTCCTATGAGGACAGCGTGGACAAGGAAGGCAACGTCACCGTTTCCGCTGCTCAGAAGCTGGCAGAGGTGGCTGTGGAGTCCGCTCGCACCGCTAAGTTCTTCGGTATCGACCCCAAGGTCGCCGTTCTGAGCTTCTCCACCAAGGGCTCCGGCAAGGGCGGCACCGTCGCTCTCTCCGCTGCTGCTACCAAGGTCGCACAGGAGATGGCTCCCGAGTTCGCTATCGACGGCGAGATGCAGTTTGACGCTGCTGTCTCCCCCACCGTCGGTCAGCTGAAGTTCCCCGGCTCCAAGGTGGCAGGCTATGCCAACACCTTCGTCTTCCCCAACATCGAGGCAGGCAACATCGGCTACAAGATCGCACAGCGCCTCGGCGGCTACGATGCTTACGGTCCCATCCTGCAGGGTCTGAATGCTCCCATCAATGACCTCTCCCGCGGCTGCAATGCTGAGGAAGTCTATTGCATGGCGATCATCACCGCAGGCATGGCTTAATCGAAAACACATCTACCTGAATAGAATGAAATAAGTGCCAAAGAACCCCTGTCCAAGCGGACAGGGGTTCTTTGCACATCAAAAAAGTGGTTTCGCCGCTTGCGAGCGGCGAAACTCTGCGAGGCTCAAAGAGACACCACTTCCACCGTTTCCACACCGTAGCGGTGGAAAAGCTTCACGGCTTCCGCTCCGATCACCTCGCCCGAGACCACAATGGGGATGGCGGGGGGACAGGAGACGGTGGGGGCGGCGCAGATGCGCCCGAGAGATTCTGCCGCGGGGATGGTCTCATGGGGACGGAAGAAGGCTTCCCGAATGGACAGGGCGCGCTCGCCCTTCGCAAGGGGCAGAGCTTCCGCTTCCGCGGCGGGGGCATCGTTGGTGCCGAGGACGGAGAGCAGACGCTGCAGCTCCTCCTCCCTGTTTTCCGCCGTCAGCATCAGCACAAGGAAATCCCCGTCCGCATACTCGCACTCCATTTTGCCGCTGCGGAGTTTTTGCGCAAGGGCGTGAGCGCGCTGCGGCGCGTGGATGGTGAGCCGCAGGGGGTCGCTTTCCAAAACCGTCCAGCCCCTTCCCCGCAGAATTTCGCGAATTTCCGCGAGCCGCTGCGCCATACGGTGCATCCGCGCAGGCAGCTCTCCCGCAAGGGCGGCGTTGCAGAGGTCAAGGGATGCCAGCGTGAGATAGGATGGGCTGGTGGAGCCAAAGAGGGCGAGGGCGTGCTTCGCCTGCGCCGCCGTTTCTTCACCCAGCCGCCGGCTGATGTGGAGATAAGCGCCGCCCGTGAGCACGGGTAGGGTCTTGTGGGCGCTGTCGCAGCAGAGATCTGTGCCGAGATCCATGGGATGCTGCGAGGGGGTCAAAAAGCGCAGATACGCGCCGTGGGCATTGTCCACGGCAAGAAGCGTGCCATGGCGGTGGGCGACGGCGGCAAGAGCCGCAATATCCGCCATACCGCCGAGGTAGTCGGGACTGGTGAGATAGACCGCCGCCGGCGGAGCATCGAGAGAAGCAAGCGTCCGCCCCAGCATTTCCGCGGAAATGGGACAGGAGCAGAGGGAGCGGCTTTCGGCGGGAAAGAGCCAGACCACCTCAAAATCCAGCAGCGCCGCCGCATGGAGAAAGGCGCGGTGGACATTCCGCGCCGCCACGATGACGGGGGGCGTACCCGCGCTGCGGCTTTGCAGCGCGAGATAGAGCATGGCTTTGAGACACTGGCTGGAGCCCTCGGTGGAAAAGCAGCTGCGGCGTGTGCCGAAGAGTGCGGCGGCGTTCCCTTCGCTTTCCGCGATGATGCCGTCTGCTTCATAGAGGGAATCTGCGCCTGCGATCTCCGTGATGTCCCAGTGCTCACAGCCGAGGATGGCACGTCCCTTGTGACCGGGCATGTGGAAGCGGGCAAAGCCCTCCTCCTCATAGCGCCGCAGAAGATCGGCGATGGGTGTTTTCATCCCTGCTGCGCCACCTTCATCATAATGGCACACTCCATGCGCTTGCGGAACAGCTCGCAGCCGTTCTCATACACGCCGCGGATGCTGCCGCTGGCGTGATAGGCGTTGGCAGCGCAGCCGCCGGAGCAGTAGAGCTTTGCCCAGCAGTCGGCACACTCAGGGCGGGCATAAGCGTTGCAGGAGCGGAAATCCTCCCGCAGTGCTTCGTTGGTCACGCCCTTCCAGATGTCACCCAGCTTGAAGCCTTCGTCGCCCACAAACTGGTGGCAGGGGTACAGATCGCCCCAGGGGGTGACTGCCATGTACTCCGTGCCGCTGCCGCAGCCGGAGATGCGCTTGTAAATGCAGGGACCGCCGGTGAGATCCAGCATGTAATGATAGAAGGTGATGGGCTTGCCGTCCTTCTCGCGGCGGATCATGTCCTTGGCAAGGAGCTCATACTGCTCCTTCACAATCTCAAGATCTTCCTTTGTCAGCGCTGCGGGATCGTCGGGCGCGCAGACCACGGGCTCCATGCTCAGCTCCGTGAAGCCGAGATCGTCCGCCATGTGGAAAATGTCCTTCGTAAAATCGGGATTCGCGTGGGTGAAGGTGCCGCGCATGTAGTAGTCCTTGCCGCCGCGGCTTTCCACCAGCTTCCGGAACTTGGGCACGATGCGCTCATAGCTGCCGTTACCCGCATAGTCCACGCGGGTGCGGTCGTGGATCTCCTTACGACCATCGAGGGAGAGCACCACGTTGCTCATCTCGCGATTTGCAAACTCGATCACCTCGTCGTCGATGAGCATGCCGTTGGTGGTGAGGGTGAAGCGGAAATTCTTGTCCCGCTCCTTTTCGACGCTGCGGGCGTATTCCACCAGCTGCTTCACCACGTCCCAGTTCATCAGCGGCTCGCCGCCGAAGAAGTCCACCTCCAGATTGGTGCGGCTGCCGGAATTGTCCATGAGGAAATCCAGCGCCTGCTTGCCCACCTCAAAGCTCATCAGCGCCCGCTCGCCGTGGTACTTGCCCTGACTTGCGAAGCAGTAGCCGCAGTTGAGGTTGCAGGTGTGGGCGACGTGGAGGCACAGCGCCTTGATGACGTTGCCGCTGCGCTCCTTGAAGGTGCCCGCCATGTCCGCAAAGGTGTCGGGGCTGTAGAGCTTCCCTGCGGCGACAAGGCTTTCTACATCCGCGATACATTCCCGGATGCCCGCCTCGTCCACGTCGCTGTGGTCGTGGTATTTGGCGCTGATCTCCGCCACGATCTCCTCGGTGGACTTCTCCCTGTACAGGGCGATGATGTCGTATGCCACCTCGTCCACCACGTGGATCGCGCCGGAGCAGGAGTCCAGCACGATGTTGTAGCCGTTCAGTTTGTATTGATGAACCATGTTCAGATCCTCCTATACAGCAAAATGCCGCCTGCTTGCAGGCGGCATTTTGTGAAAGTGTGTTTACTTATTTTCGTTTTCGCACTTCTGGTTAGCAACGCCGCAGCTGGTCTTGCAAGCAGACTGGCAGGAAGTCTGGCACTCACCGCAGCCGCCGTTCTTGGCGCTTTCGCAGAGGTTACGGGTCTCGATGGTCTTGATTCTTTCCATAAATTTACATCTCCATTCTGAAAAAATGCTTCTGCTTCATGCAACGTCTCTGCAAAAGCAGAAGCAATTTATGTTCCATATTTTAGCACGGAGAAAATGCGAAGTCAATTGCCTTGGCGGGCTTATTCTTCCTCAAACAGCTCGGGATTGTTGGCTTCAAACACGCGGAACACGGCGTGGAGCACTTCCTCGCTCTCTACGTCGCGGTAGGCTTCGATCTCGTCGGTGTTCTCCTTGGGTACGACTTCCAGGATCACCACCTCGTCGTCGGCAGCCTCGTCATCCTCCGTCAGGGGCACCAGCACCACGTATTCCTTGCCGTCATACTCCACATCGTCGAGGAACACGAACTCCGATTCGTTGCCCTCTGCGTCGGTGAGGGAAATGGTGGGGATCTCCTCTTCGATCATGTCATGGTCGTGATTCATCATCTCGCTCATAGGATGGGTCTCCTTTATATTAATCATGATACTGTCACGATAGCACTTGCAGGCGGCGCTGTCAACTGCATGGGCAGCTACACCAAATCTTGCGTGGCAAAAACTGCCGCAAACAAGATTTGCTCTATTTACAAGCCGTAATTTTCATAATATAATATACTTCCTGTATTTGAAAAATCGGGGGCATCTGCCCTGTATAGAAACAGACCCGGAGCGTTCCGGGATACGCCCCCTTCGGGGGAGCGGGAGGGAGTATACCATGAACGAAGATTTTGCACGTACCCTGTCCCTGCTGCGGCAGGAAAAGGGCGAGAGCCAGCGCAAGGTGGCGCAGGCGCTGGGCGTGTCGCAGGCGCTTTTGAGCCATTATGAGAACGGCATCCGTGAGCCGGGTCTGAGCTTTGTGCGCCGCGCCTGCGATTACTATCACGTCTCTGCAGACTATATGCTCGGCCGCACCATGAACCGCGACGGCAGCGTGATCGACGCGGGGGAGCTGTACGATGCCAGCACCGAAAAGAGCAGCCTTCGCGGCAGCATTTTCGCAACGCTGCAGAAGAAGCTCATCGTCAACACCGTGAGCGTGTTTTACGACCTGCTGGGCAAGACGGGCGACAAGCGTGCCATCACTGCGGCGGCGAACTACATGAGCGTGGGTCTGTATCAGCTGCTGCGCTGCTATCACCGCGCCAGCGGCGGCAACGATGGCTTCTTTGCCCTGGAAGAGGACGCATTCGCCCTCGACGGTGCCAGCGTCGTCATGAAGAAGGCGGAGCTGCAGCTCATCCGGGCGCTGCGCCAGCATGACAATCTCCCCGAGCTCTCCGCAGAGTTCCTTGCCGAGACCTATCCCGGTCTTTCCCAGAGCGTCAATCAGGTCATGCACAACGGCGATACGGAGATCCGCGCTGTGCTGGAGGGCTAAGCTATGAATTTTCAGTCCTTCGGTTTTCTGGCATTTTTCGTTGCGTCCCTGCTGCTGACCCTGCTGGCGGCACGCCGCAGCCAGCGTCTTGCGGAGTGGAGTATGCTGCTGTGTTCCTTCGGTGCATACTTCTATCTGGAGCCGAAAGCGGCGCTGCTGATGCTGCTGAGCAGTTTTGTCACCTTCTGTGCCGTCCGCTTTTTCGAGTGGGCACCCCGCCGCGAGCGGGTCTATGCCCTCGCTGTGGGCTGGCAGATGGCGGTGCTGGTGTGGTTCAAGTACATGAACTTCATCCTCTCCACGGCTGAGCAGGAGACCGTCACCCACTCCTTTATCCCCCTCGGCATCAGCTTTTTCACCTTCCAGCAGATCTGGTATCTGAAGGAGTGCTATGAGGGGAAGTTTACCCGTGTGGAGGGCAGACAGTTCCTCCTTGTGAGCTTCTTCTATCCCACCGTCTCCTCCGGTCCCATTCTTCGCCCCACCAGCGTCCTGCCCCAGCTGGGTACCACCGCTTTCCATCCCTCCTGGGAGGATGCGGGAGCAGGTCTCTATGCCATTGCCATGGGTCTTGGCAAGAAGGTGCTGCTGGCAGATAACATGGCGCAGTTCGTCAACAAGGGCTGGGAGTATCTCGATGCCCTCACCGTGACGGAGAGCTGGTGCGTCATCCTCGGCTACACCCTGCAGCTGTACTTCGACTTCTCCGGCTATTGCGACATCGCCACGGGCTTTGCCCGCTGCATGGGCATCCACCTGCCGCGAAACTTCGATTCGCCCTATCGTGCCGTCAGCCTCAACCAGTTCTGGAAGCGCTGGCACATGACCCTCACCACCTTCCTGCGGGAGTGTGTGTACTTCCCCCTCGGCGGCAATCGCAAGGGGACGCTGCGTACCTATCTGAATCTCTGCATCGTGTTCCTTGTCAGTGGTCTCTGGCACGGCGCGGGCTGGACCTTCCTGGTCTGGGGTGCGCTCCACGGCGTTGTCATGGTCATCGAGCGCATCATCGGTGAGGAGACCCTGAAAAAGATCCCGCGGCGGCTGCGCAGAGCCATCACCTTCGTGCTGGTGAACATCACCTGGGTGTTCTTCCGCGCTCCCGATATGGCAGCTGCATGGCAGATGCTGAAAACTGCCTGCGGTCTGCCCATCTATCTCCCTGCCCAGTGGCTGGGCGCGGATATGCTTGCCACCGAGCAGCGGGCACTGGTATATCTCTTCCCCTGGATGGAAGAGATCTGGGGCAGTGCCATCGTGCTGTGCTTCCTTGTGGTGGGCACGGTGGTGGCGATGCTGCCCCACAACTGCCAGAGAAGATGCGAGCATTTCTATCCCACCTGGCAGAAAACTGCGCTGACCGCGGCGCTGCTGACGCTGTCCTTGCTGTCCTTCACGGGGGTCAGCACCTTCCTCTATGTCAACTTCTAAGGGGGTGCAGAGAATATGAAAACAAAGATGGACCCCAAGCAGTGGTTTCTCCGCACCCTCGCGGTGTGCCTTGCGGCACTGATACTCTGCGCCGCCATCAATGTGGGCGCGGACCCATTCTTCTACTATCGCTGGGACAGCGACGGAGAGGGCATCTTCTTCAACCAGCGCTATCAGAACGCGGGCATCGCCCGCAACGCCGAGATGGACACCCTGCTGCTCGGCACATCCATGGTCTCCAATTTCCGCCCGAGCTATCTGGAGCAGAGCTTTGGCGGCAGCGCTGCGAAGATCACCATTCCCGACGGGCGCTTCAAGGAGTTCTCCCAGATCCTCGACACGGTCTACCGCAAGCACAGCCCCAAGCGGGTGCTGTTCTCCCTTGATCTGAACATTCTGGTGCGGGATGAGAGTACGCTCCAAAACGAGCTGCCGAAGTATCTCTACGACAGAAATCCCTTCAACGACGTGCAGTATGTATTCAACAAGGATACGCTGCTGTACAGCATCTATACCCTCCGCAACAAGGCAAACGGCGAGGCGGTCCCCTGTGACGATGCCTTTACGTGGGACAAAACGGCAGGCTTTTCCACCAATTTCGTGCTGGCGAGCTATACCCGCCCCGAAAAGGCAGAGACGGAGAAGAGCCGCAATGCGTTCCACGAAAATGTGGCGGCAAATCTCAGCCATGTGGTTGCCTGGGCAGAGGAGCATCCCGAAACGGAGTTTATCATTTACATTCCGCCCTATAATATTCTCTACTGGGACAAAACCGCCTATAACGGCGAGACCGACGCGGTGTTCGGCGCGCTGCAGCAGTGCTTTGAGACCTTGCTCCCCATCGAAAACATTCGTCTCTGTCAGTTTTTGAATTTCGATATGGTGCAGGATTGCAGCTATTATAATGACTATATCCATTTCAGCGGTCTCGGTGCGCAGGAAGTGCTCAAAGCCATGGAGAGCGGCGAATTTGACGTGACCGAGGAGAATCTGGTGGAGACCCTCCGTGCCGTCCGCACCTTCCAGCAGGAGTATGATTACGAGGCGCTGCTGGCAAAAGACCCCGATTATGTGCCCCCTGCGGATGCGGAAAGCGGCGAAAGCGCGGAAGGATCCACCGACGAGAGTGAAGAACAGCCCGAAGCAGAAGATGCTGCGAGCGAGGCTACCGAATAAGAGGTAATACATGAAACAGGAAAATATTCGCAATTTCAGTATCGTGGCGCACATCGACCACGGTAAGTCCACGCTGGCAGACCGCCTGCTGGAGGCGTGCAACGCCGTCTCCGCAAGAGAGATGGAGGATCAGCTGCTGGACAACATGGATCTCGAAAAGGAGCGCGGCATCACCATCAAGGCACGCGCCGTGTCCTTTGACTACAAGGCAAAGGACGGCGAGACCTATACCCTCAATCTGATCGACACTCCGGGTCACGTGGACTTCAACTATGAGGTCTCCCGCTCCCTCGCTGCCTGCGATGGTGCCATCCTCATCGTGGACGCATCCCAGGGCATTGAGGCGCAGACCCTTGCCAACGCCTATCTTGCCATCGAGCACGATCTGGAGATCCGCCCTGTGGTGAACAAGATCGACCTGCCCGCAGCGGATCCTGCCCGCGTGAAGGAGGAGATCGAGAACATCATCGGCATTCCCGCCGAGGATGCCCCCGAGATCTCCGCAAAGATGGGCATCAACATCGAAGAAGTGCTGGAGGACGTGGTGCATAACATCCCCGCTCCCAAGGGCGATCCCAATGCCCCCCTGCAGGCGCTGGTGTTCGACAGTCTCTATGATGCCTATCGCGGCGTGATCGTCTATATGCGCGTGAAGGAGGGTACCATCCGCCCCGGCATGGAGATCAAAATGATGGCGACGGGCGCTACCTTCACCGTTCTTGAGTGCGGTATCTTCCGCGCCCTCGGCATGGAGAAGCGGGAGAGCCTTTCTGCAGGCGAAGTCGGCTACTTCACCGCCAGCATCAAGAACGTCCGCGACACCAAGGTGGGCGACACGGTGACGGGTGTGGAAAATCCCTGCGCCGAGCCCCTGCCCGGCTACCGTCAGGTGCAGTCCATGGTCTACTGCGGTATCTACACCGAGGACGGCAGCAAGTACCCCGATCTCCGTGATGCGCTGGAAAAGCTGCAGCTGAACGACGCATCCCTCACCTTCGAGCCCGAGAGTTCCGTAGCCCTCGGCTTCGGCTTCCGCTGCGGCTTCCTCGGAATGCTCCACATGGAGGTCATTCAGGAGCGTCTGGAGCGTGAGTTCAACCTCGACCTCGTCACCACTCTGCCCTCCGTTATCTACAATGTTACCAAGAACGACGGCACCCTCGTCCACGTGGATAACCCCCACAATTACCCCGACCCCAACCACATCGCGAAGGCAGAGGAGCCCTTCGTCAAGGTCAGCATCATCGCCCCCAACGAGTATGTGGGCAATATCATGCCCATGTGTCAGGAGCGCCGCGGTGAGTTCAAGGACATGCAGTACCTCGACACCCACCTTGTGGAGATGCACTACCAGATGCCCCTCAATGAGATCATCTACGATTTCTTCGATGCCCTCAAGGCAAACACCAAGGGCTATGCGTCCCTCGACTATGAGCTTTCGGGCTACCGCGAGAGCGACCTTGTGAAGGTGGATCTGCTGCTCAACGGCGATCAGGTGGACGCGCTGAGCTTCATTGCTCACCGCGACAAGGCATATCCCCGTGCCCGCCGCCTCTGCGAAAAGCTGAAGGAGAATATCCCCCGCCAGCTCTTTGAAGTGCCCATTCAGGCAGCCATCGGCGGTCGTGTCATCGCCCGAGAGACCGTGAAGGCAGTGCGCAAGGATGTCCTTGCCAAGTGCTACGGCGGCGATATCACCCGTAAGAAGAAGCTGCTGGAGAAGCAGAAGGAAGGTAAAAAGAAGATGCGCAGCCTCGGCACCGTGCAGGTGCCCACCGAAGCCTTCCTTGCCGTGCTCAAGCTGGACGAGTAAAGGAGAGCGCGATGAAGAAAAAAGCATGGCTGTTTGTGCTGCCCCTTGCCCTGCTGGCGGCGGTGCTCATCATGGCAATGCCCACGGAGGACAAGGCGGTGGAGCTCGGCGGCACGGCAGAGGGGCTCCGTCTGGAGCTTACCGATGCCGCAGGCACGGTGGAGATCATCCAGCCGTGGACGGACGCAGAGGGCAACGCCCACATCTTCCTCCCCGCCTATGCCACGGACAGCAGCGCCAAGCTGGTTTCCGCCGACGGCACGGAGAATGCCCTGCCTGCGGAGCTCGGCAGCGTGGTCTTTGCAGACGGCAAGCAGGTGGAGCTGCTGCGGGGCTCTTCCCTGCCCGCGGTGTATCTCACCACGGAATCGGGCTCCCTTGCTGCCATTGCGGCAGATAAGAGCCACAAGGAAAGCGGCACCATCCGCATCGTGAACGCCGACGGCACGCTCCACTATGAGGGGATGCTCGCCCAGATCAAGGGGCGCGGCAACACCACGTGGGAGTATGAGAAGAAGCCCTACAACATCAAACTCAAGGAAAAGGCGGATCTCTTCGGCATGGGCGAGGCAAAGAGCTGGTGTCTCCTTGCGAACTATCGTGACCTCAGCTATGTCCGCAACGCCATGGTCTTTGACTATGCCATTGCCATGGGCGTGGAAAATACCACCGATACCCAGTCCTTCGATCTCTACGTCAACGGCGAGTATCAGGGTCTGTATCAGATGACGGAAAAGGTGGAGATCGGCAAGAACCGACTGGATGTGCCCGACATTGAGGAGGAGAACGAGCTGGGCAATCCTCAGATGAAGCTCGACGAGTTCCCCGCCTTTGACCGCGGCACCAAGCGGGGCGTGTCCCTGCCCTATACCCCCGCGGAACGCAATGGCTTCCTCATGGAGCTGGACTTTGCCGACCGCTGGGCGGAGGAAGCCAGCGGCTTCGTCACCGAGGCGGGGCAGCACGTGGTGCTGAAATACCCCGAGTATGCGAGCGAGGAGCAGGTGGATTACGTCAGCGAGCTGGTGCAGACGTTTGAAACGAAGCTCCTTGCGGGAGACCCCGCGTATCTTGACTATATCGACCTCGATTCCTGGGTGCAGCTCTACCTCATCGAGGAGATCTTCGAGGACGTGGACTGCGGACTCTCCAGCATCTATTTCTATGTGATGGACGGTAAGCTCGTGGCAGGACCCCTCTGGGACTTTGACCTGACCATGGGAGCGTCCTACGCGGTGGAAAACCCCGAGACCCTCTATGCCGCATGGCGGGAGCGCACCGAGCGCTTCACGTCTTACTATCTTCCCGCTCTCTATGCGGATGAGACCTTCCGCAATCGCGTGGAGGAGCTGTACGAAAGCGCGTGGAGCGCGGAGCTGCACGCCCTTGCAGCCAAGGCAGAGGGCTATGTGGAAAACATCATCGCATCTGCAAAGATGGATGCCCTGCGCTGGAACCGCGACCATGAGGCAACTGCCGCCACCGCGTCCTATCTCAGCAGCTATATCGCCAGACGCGCGGACTTCCTCGACCGTCTCTGGATCGAGGATGAACCCTATCACCGCGTCCGTCTCATGGGCAATGTCTACACCCGCTACTATGAGTACATGGTGCGCGACGGAGAGACCTTCGATGCCTTCCCCGCCCTTTGGAAGGAGAACCACACTCTTGAAGGTTGGTTCTACGAGGGGACGGACAAGCCCTTTGACCCCGAAAAGCCCATTACGGAGGCAACCTATCTCTACGCCAAGTGGAAGCAGAACTAACGACAGGCGGGGGCGCAGCTCCCGCCTGTTTTCAATGGAGGAATATCATGGAACTTTTGCAGGCGATTTACGAAAGACACTCCGTCCGCGCCTATGAGGATCGACCCCTCGCGGCGGAGACGGTGCAGGCGCTGGAGCAGTATATCGGACAGCTGAATGCGGAAAGCGGTCTGCACATCCAGCTTGTGAAGAACGAGCCCAAGGCGTTTGACTGCACCCTTGCCCACTACGGGAAGTTTTCGGGAGTCAGCAATTACTTTGCGCTGGTGGGTCAGGACAATGCCGCACTGGACGAGCTTTGCGGCTATTATGGTGAAAAGCTGGTGCTGTATGCCCAGACCCTTGGGCTCAACACCTGCTGGGTGGCGCTGACCTATAAAAAGATTCCCGATGCCTTCCGCGTGGAAGCGGGGGAAAAGCTCGGCATCGTCATTTCCGTGGGCTACGGCAAGACGCAGGGCAAGGTGCGCCCCAGTAAGAGCGCGGAAGCGGTGAGCGACCTTGCTGCCGATTCCCCTGACTGGTACAGATGTGGCGTGGAAGCGGCGCTGCTGGCTCCCACGGCGGTGAATCAGCAGAAGTTCCGCTTTGCCCTGCGGGGGGAACAGGTGGCGGCAAAGTCCCTGCCATTTGCTCCCTGCGGCAAGATCGACCTCGGTATTGTGAAGTGCCATTTTGAGCTTGCGAGCGGCAAAGACCATACCATTTGGATGAAATGAGGTGATGCCGTGTTTCGCGGTATTACGCTGAAAAATGTGCTGATTTCCCTCTTTGCCAGCGCATTTCTGGCATTTGGACTTTATAATGTTCACGCCGTCTCGGGCGTGACGGAGGGCGGTGTCCTCGGCGCGACACTGCTGCTGCAGCACTGGTTCGCCATCTCCCCCGCTCTCAGCAACGCGGTGCTCAATGCCCTCTGCTATCTCTTCGGGACAAAGACCCTCGGGCGGAAGTTCGTCATCTATTCCATCGTCTCTACCGTGGGTTTTTCCGTAATGTACGCGGTGCTGGAGCAGTTCCCGCCCCTCTATCCTGCCCTCTATGAAATGCCGCTGCTGGCGGCGCTCCTCGGCGCGCTGTTTGTGGGCTTTGGCGCAGGCTTCTGCGTGCGGGCAGGGGGCGCGCCCAGCGGCGACGATGCCCTTGCCATGGGTCTGAGCCATCTGCTGGGGAAAAAGATCGAGACCATTTATCTCGTCAGCGACTTCACTGTGCTGCTGCTCTCCCTCAGCTATATCCCGTGGCAGCGCATCGGCTGGTCCCTGCTGACGGTGGTGCTGTCCGGTCGCATCATCGGCGTGGTGCAGCGCTTTGGTCGGGAAGAGCCGAAATAAGTCGATTTTCGCCTTGACAAAGCGCAGCAGAGTGGTATACTGAATACAATTTTTGAAAGGAGATACGGCAATGACGAATATTTGCATGAGCATTATGATTCATAACAGCTTGCATTGTCGTGTTTCTCGCAGCGCCTAAGGCGTGTCGAACGGAAATCAGATGGTGCAAGTCGTTTTGCTGCGATTTGCACCATCTTTTTTATTGCATTGGAGGTAAACACATCATGCAGCTGAGCAAGAAACAAATGGTCACGGTGAGCTTTATGCTCTTTTCCCTGTTCTTTGGCGCGGGCAATCTGATTTTCCCACCCTTCCTCGGACAGAACGCAGGCGCGGCAACCATTCCTGCCCTCGTCGGCTTCCTCATCACGGCGGTGATTTTGCCTGTCCTCGGTGTCATCGTGGTGGCAAAGTTTGACGGTCTGCAGACTCTCGCGGCGCAGGTGAACAGCAAGTTCGCTCTGGTCTTTACGCTGATGATCTATCTTTCCATCGGTCCCGGTCTCGGCATCCCCCGCGCGGCATCCGTGCCCTTTGAGATGGCGGTTGCTCCCTATCTCCCCGAAAACAGCCCCCTCACCCTTTGCATGGTGATCTATTCCGCCGTGTTCTTCTGCGTGGCGGCATGGCTGGCGCTGAATCCCAAGAAACTGGTCAACCGCATTGGTCATTTCCTTACCCCTTCCCTGCTGATCCTGCTGGTGGTGCTGTTCGTCTCCTTCCTGCTCCGTGGTGAGTGCGTGGTCGCTCCCGCCCAGCCTCTCTATCAGAATATGCCCTTCCTCGTGGGCTTCTGCGACGGTTATCAGACCATGGATACCATCGCGGCGCTGAACTTCGGTCTTGTCATCGCCACCACGCTCACGACCCTCGGTCTTGGCGAGAAGAAGGATGTCATGCGCCACACCAAGCTCGCAGGTGTCTTTGCGGGCACGATCCTCGCGCTGATCTATGTGCTGCTGTCCTACATGGGTATGCAGAGCTCCGGTGTCTATGCGCCCCAGGAGAATGGTGCCCAGACCCTGCGTCTCATCGTCCATCAGCTCTTCGGCGAGGGGGGCGCGATTCTGCTCGCCGCCATCTTTACCCTCGCCTGCCTTACCACCTGCGTGGGTCTCATCAACTCCATTTCCCAGTATTTCAGCGTGGTGTTCCCCCGTCTCAGCTATCGCGCGTGGGCGCTGCTGATCACCGTGGGTTCCTTCCTCATCTGTAACCTCGGTCTCAACACCATTCTCAGCATTTCTGTCCCCGTGCTCAACGCGGTCTATCCTGTCTCCATCGTGCTGATCCTGCTGGGTCTCGCGGGTGACCGCCTGGGCAGCAATGCTCTTGTCTATCCCTGCACTGTGGGTGGTACGGCGGTGGTGAGCGTGCTGTTCGCGCTGGAGGGCGTGGGTCTCCCCCTCGGTGACCTGCTCGGCTGGCTGCCCTTCTACGGCTTGGGCTTCGGCTGGGTGAGCGTTGCCGTGGTGATGCTTGGCGTGAGCCTTGTGCTGGGGCGTAAGAAGTAAAAGAACAAGGAGCTGTTGCGAGTTTTGCAACAGCTCCTTGCTTTTGTTGGCATTTCGTGCTATTTTGTTGACAGAAAGTGGCGATACCTCACCGCGGAACGCAGGTCGTTCCGCTGTCCGAGGTAGAGCCACTTTCCCTTTTTATTCGGGAATGCAGATGTAGTTGATCTCCCATGCGGGGATGTAGGGGAAGCGGCGAAGATAGAAGCGGTAGCCCTCTGCAATGGAATTGATCTGCATGGGCAGGGCAAAAAGATCCTCGCTGCGGTGATATGCCGAGAGCAGGATCTTCGGGCGGTGGCGGCGAATGGTCTCTGCTGCGCCCGCAAGGGCTTCGCGTTCACTGCCCTCCACGTCCAGCTTCAGATAGCTCGCCCTTGCACCGCCGAGGACATGATCGACGCTCTCGGCAGGGGTTTCTCTGCCTGCGGCGGTGACGGTGGAGTTGCGCCCCGCCTTGGCGGCGAAATACAGCGTGGTGGGCTCGCTCCATGCGGCGGCATTGTGCAGACGGATGCGCGCATCCGTCCCAAGTCCCATCTCGTCCAAGCGTTTTCCCATCTTTTTGAAGTTCTTGCCGTCGGGCTCAATGGCGTAGATGGCATCAAATTCGCCGTCGCAGGCGGCGAGGAACTCTGCCACGGTGTCGCCGTTGTATGCGCCGAGGTCCACAAAGGCTTCGTGCTGACCGAGAGGCAGGAGTTGACATAACACCTCCCTGCGGTCGTCCTCCGTTTTCATCAGCGGGTCAATCCTGCCCGTGAGCTTGTAGCGCAGCAGATCAAGGAACACCTCGCGGCTGCGCTCGTCCGCAAGGCTTTCGCAGGTCTGCTGCAGCTCTGCCATGTGAGCGCGGAAGAACTCGCGGTCGAACAGGGTCTCCCCTGCCACGGGCAGATCGGGGGCATAGAGCTCATACCGTTCGCTGAGACGGCAGATGGCATCCAGCGTGGGGCGATCCTGCACGGCAAAGGCGACCACGATCACGAAATCCTCGTACTGTTCTTGGATCTCCGAGAGCTTTTTTACCCTTTTTCCGTGGAAGGAATGCCCGCGAACGAAAGCGTCACTGGCGAAAAACTCACGCACCTCCACGCCGAGACCTTCAAAGATGGCAAGCAGGCGGTCGGCACCGTTTCCCATGCCGTACATGACGATGGGCTTTTCTGTCTTTTGCAGCTGCTCCCAACAGGTGGGCAGGGTGAGAAGGGTAGAAAACATAGCGGTCTCCTTACGGTTTTTTCTTTGAGTGTACCATGCTGTGCCGAGAGGCGCAAGAGAACAATGCCGATGAAGGTCTCACCGAGTTTTGCCGCTTAGCGGCAAATGAAAGCAAGATCATTTTCGACCGCGGCATGCACGTGGGCGAAAATACTTCTCAGACCGCAAACGTGCGAGGCGTCCGCTTACAGCGGACGGAGAGTGCGCTGCAGCGGGCTGCAAAAAACTCGAAAAAGATGCAAAACATCTTTTTCGATAGCAAAAAAGGTGGACGCCCTTTCGGACGTCCACCTTTTCAATGAGTGTTTGTCAGTCGGAATACTTGGGGATTAGCCCTTGTACATATCGACCAGCTTCACCAGATGCTCGTAGCGAGCCTTTGCAGCAGCCTCGTTCTTAGCGAACAGATCGGTTGCACGCTCGGGGAACTCGCGGGTCAGGCGGCTGTAACGAGCTTCGTTCATCAGGAATTCCTGATAACCGCCGGCGGGAGCCTTGGAGTCCAGAGTGAACTTCTGCTCTGCAGCGGGGTTGTAACGGAACAGGTTCCAGTAACCGCACTCGACAGCCTTCTTCATCTCGGACTGGCAGTTCATCATACCGCCCTTGATGCTGTGCATCTCGCAGGGAGCATAGCCGATGATGAGGGAGGGACCGTCATAAGCCTCTGCCTCGCAGATAGCCTTGATGGTCTGAGCGGGGTTAGCGCCCATAGCGACCTGTGCAACGTAGACGTAGCCGTACTGCATTGCGATCTCGGACAGGCTCTTCTTAGCAACTTCCTTACCGGCAGCTGCGAACTGAGCGACCTGACCGATGTTGGAAGCCTTGGAAGCCTGACCACCGGTGTTGGAGTAAACCTCGGTATCGAAGACGAAGATGTTCACGTTCTTGCCGGAAGCGATGACGTGATCCAGACCGCCGTAACCGATATCGTAAGCCCAACCGTCGCCGCCGAAGATCCACATGGACTTCTTAGCGAGGTATTCCTTCTTGGAGAGGATGTTCTTCACGGTGTCGCAGCAGACATCCTTCTCGAGGTTAGCGACCAGAGCCTTGGTAGCGGGGCCGTTAGCAGCGCCGTCGTTGACGGTGTCGAGGTAAGCCTGGCAAGCAGCCTTGCGCTCATCGCAGGTGGTGTTTTCCAGAACCTTCTTCACGTCAGCGATCAGGTCCTCACGGATCTTCTCCTGACCGGTGAACATACCGAGACCGAATTCACAGAAGTCCTCGAAGAGAGAGTTGGCCCAAGCCGGTCCTTGTCCCTTTTCGTTGGTGGTGTAAGGCGTAGAAGGTATAGAACCTGAATAGATAGAGGAGCAACCGGTGGCGTTGGCTATCATTTGGCGATCGCCAAAGAGCTGGCTGACGAGCTTCACATAGGGAGTTTCACCACAGCCTGAGCAAGCACCGCTGAACTCAAAGAGCGGAGTGGCAAACTGAGAGTTCTTCGGATTGAGTTTTACATCTACCTTGTCTTGCTTGCTGCTGACGTGTTTCACGCAGTAGTCCCAGTTGGCAGCTTCGGGCATTTGGCCTTCGAGAGGAACCATGGTGAGCGCTTTGTTACCCTTCATACCCGGACAAACGTCGGCACAGTTTCCACAGCCCAAGCAGTCGAGCACGTCAACCTGCATGCGGAAGTGCATACCTTTGAGGGTGGCCGGTGCTTTCATTTCGAGGGTAGCGGCATTGTGAGCCTTGAAGCCTTCCATCTCGCTTTCGTCAAGTACGAAAGGACGGATGGCAGCATGGGGACATACGAAGGCACACTTGTTACACTGGATACAGTTCTCGGAATTCCAGGTGGGAACGAAAGCAGCTACGCCGCGCTTTTCGTAAGCGGCTGTGCCTTGCTGCCAAGTGCCATCTTCAGAAACCTTAAATGCGCTGACGGGCAAGAGGTCGCCGTTTTGTGCATTGATGGGACGCACCAGTTCGGAAATAAAGGCAGGTTCGTCGCGCACCACCTTTTCGTCTTCGGGCAAATTGGCCCAAGCGGGATCAACAGTAAGAGTCTTATACTCTCCACCACGATCAACGGCCTGGTAGTTCTTGTTAACCACGTCCTCACCCTTCTTGCCGTAGGACTTCACAATAAATTTCTTCATCTGCTCAACAGCCAGTTCCACAGGAATCACCTCGGTGATGCGGAAGAAAGCTGACTGCAAGATGGTGTTGGTGCGGTTGCCCAAACCAATTTCCTGTGCAATCTTGGTAGCGTTGATATAGTAGACGGTGATATTGTGCTCTGCGAAGTAGCGTTTCACGTTGTTCGGCAGATTGTTGGCCAACTCTTCTCCCTCCCAAATGGTATTGAGCAAGAAAGTACCGCCGTCGCGGAGACCACGCAGCACATCGTACATGTGCAGATAGGCTTGAACATGACAAGCTACAAAGTTGGGGGTCTTAATCTGGTAAGTGGAACGAATGGGGGTATCGCCGAAACGCAAGTGGGAGCAAGTGAAACCGCCAGACTTTTTAGAGTCGTAAGAGAAGTAGGCCTGGCAATACTTGTCGGTGTTGTCACCGATAATCTTTACGGAGTTTTTGTTAGCTCCTACTGTTCCGTCAGCACCAAGACCATAGAATTTTGCCTCAAAAATGCCTTCGCCACCCAATGCCATTTCTTTTTGCAAAGGCAATGACTGGAAGGTTACATCGTCTACGATGCCCAGCGTAAAGTGGTCTTTAGGCTGCGGCAATGCCAAGTTCTCGTAGACAGAAATAATCATGGTCGGGGTAGTATCGCAAGAGCCGAGACCATAGCGGCCGCCTACGATAACGGGGCGGTTTTCTTCGTTGTAGAATGCGTCTTTCACATCGAGGTAAAGCGGTTCTCCGTTGGCGCCGGGTTCTTTTGTGCGGTCGAGCACGGCAATCTTCTTGCAAGTCTTGGGTACTGCGGCCAAGAGGTGCTTTACAGAGAACGGGCGATAGAGGTGAACGCTGACCATACCGACTTTCTCGCCCTTAGCATTCAGATAATCGATAGCCTCGCGAGCGGCTTCGGTAACAGAGCCCATGCAGATGATAACGCGTTCTGCATCTTCTGCTCCATAGTAGCTAAAGAGTTTGTACTCGCGGCCGGTGATTTTGCTCACAGCCTCCATATACTTCTCAACGATGCCGGGCACAGCGTCGTAGTAGCGGTTGCACACTTCGCGGTGGGCGAAGAATGTTTCAGGATTCTCGGCCATACCGCGGGCTTCGGGATGCTCCGGAGTGAGTGCGCGGCGACGGAACTCAGATACTTTGTCCATCGGCACAAGCGGACGGATGTCTTCCTGGTCCACCACTTCTATTTTCTGATATTCATGGCTGGTGCGGAAGCCGTCGAAGAAGTTGATGAAGGGCACGCGGCTCTCCAAGGTAGCAAGATGAGCTACGGCTGAAAGATCCATCACTTCCTGCACAGAGCCTTCGCAGAGCATAGCAAAGCCGGTTTGACGGCAGGACATTACGTCGCTGTGGTCACCAAAGATACAGAGAGAGTGGGTAGCCAAGGTACGAGCCGAAACGTGGAACACGCTGGGCAACAATTCGCCGGCAATCTTGTACATATTGGGAATCATCAACAGGAGACCCTGTGATGCTGTAAATGTAGTTGTTAAGGCTCCGGCCTGCAATGAGCCGTGAACAGCACCTGCTGCTCCGCCTTCCGACTGCATTTCTTGTACTTTTACTGTGTCGCCGAAGAGATTCTTGCGACCTTGTGCTGACCATTCATCGACGTGTTCGGCCATCGGCGAAGACGGGGTGATGGGGTAGATGGCAGCGACTTCGCTGAACATATATGCTATATGCGCAGCGGCCTGATTACCATCGCAAGTAATAAACTTTTTACTCATGACTGTTTTTATATGAGGTTAATATATAGTTGTTAGTTTCTCGTTCTGAAGAGTCTGTTATTTTTAATAGAGGAAGCCGAAGAGCCACAAAGGCAGTTCGTTGTCGTGCCCCACTTCTGAGTTGTAGCGCGCCAATATCATGCCGGGCGAGGTCTTTACCCGACGGCCTTTTTCGCATACGCAGATGTCTGTCATATCGTTGATGCGGAAAAGCCCTTCGCGGCGGCCCTTGCGGATGCTATGGTGACGCCAAAGGGTATTGACGAAGAAGGTCTCCATCACTTGCTGCTCGCTTATCTTGTTGGAATAGACAGCGTACATCATATTCGTGTCGTGCATCATGACTGCTGTAGGCTTGCCCGAAGCGCTATCGCCATCTTTGTAGACCATATTTATCAAGCGGGCCTCTTCCAAATATTTCAGGTAGTTCATGACTGTGGCACGGCTGGTTCCTATTTCTTCGGCCAAACGACTCACGTTGGGCGAAGATGTACCATCCAAGGCCAAGAGATAGAGCAGTTTTTTGATACGCGACAGGTATTTCAACTCCACTTGCTTGTTAAAGAGAATGTCCACCTCTATCATCATGTTCATGGCCTTCAGGAGTGCCTCTGTAAAGTTGTGGTTCTCCAAGAAGAAAGGATAGTAGCCATGATGCAGATAGTCGGGAAAGTATTGCCATGGCTGCACTTTCGGCAAGATGGTTCTCAAAATATGCTTGCTGTTACCCAAAAGGTCCGAAAGCATATAGGGCTGGAAGTCGTTGCCCGTTTGGAGATTGATAAATTCTCGGAAAGAAAATCCATGGAGCACGTAGCAACGACTCAAGCGGCTCAACTCGGAGTGCTCTGCGCCCGGCTCGGGTACGGATGTGGTGGTGTAAACAATACGCAGATAGGGGAATCGGCGGAAACATTCGCAGAGTTGGCTTTGCCAGTTGGGCAACTTGAAAGCTTGGTCGATGAGCAACACCTGACCTCCGTAAGCCACAAACTCGGAGGCGAAATCCACGATGCCTCGGCCTTGAAAATAGAAGCTGTTGCTGTTTACGTAGAGACATTGACGCAAGCGGACATCAAAATGCTCTTTGGCATACTGCAACAAGAACGTAGTACGACCTACGCCGCGCGGCCCTTTGATACCGATGAGGCGATAACTCCAATCGATGCTGTCTGACAACGAACGACGTACGGGGATGGATGTATGCTCCATCAAAAACGCATGAGCCTGAAAAAATGTCTCCATCATACGGGGTTCCTCCTATCTTTTATCTTGCAAAGATAGTATTTACTATTGGAATTGCAAACTACACTTAGCAGAAATCCTTGGCCTCTACTCAAAAAAAACTATGCGATTACGAGGATACGTTCCGGCTTATTTCCGTAAATTTGTCCGATACAAATATTTTTTACAGCATGAACCTACAACAGTTGGAATATATCGTAGCGCTCGACACGCACCGCCACTTTGCTCGTGCTGCTGAGGCTTGCGGTGTGAGTCAGCCCACGCTGAGTTCACTCATTCAGAAATTGGAAGAAGAGTTAGACGCTGTGCTCTTCGACCGTTCTAGCAAACCCATTGTGCCCACCGCCATCGGACGCCGTGTGATAGACCAAGCCCGCGTGGTGCTCTACAACATCGAGAGCCTACGCCTGCTCACCGTCTCCGAGCGCGAACAAAACAGCGGCAAGGTTCACATCGGCATGATTCCCACCATTGCACCTTACATCCTGCCACGTCTATTCCGACAGATGCGCGAAACGCAACCGCAGATTGAACTGCGGGTCAGCGAGATGCGTACAGCGGTCATTGTGGAACGACTAAAGAAAGCCGAGCTTGACATGGCTATCCTCGCCACTCCTTTGGAGCGTGAAGAACTGCTGGAGATTCCACTCTATTATGAGAAGTTCGCAGCCTACGTATCGCCCCAGGAAGAGCTTTACAACGAGAGCGAGATAGCTCCTTCTTCACTACCCACAGACCATCTGTGGGTGCTGAGAGAAGGCCACTGCATGCGCAGCCAGGTGCTCAATCTCTGCGAGAACAGCGCGGCCACATTCTCCACCATCTACGAAGCAGGCAGCATCGACACCCTGGTAAAAATAGTGGACGAGAACGGAGGCTGCACCATTATCCCCGAGCTGCACCTGCCGCTACTCAGCGAGGAGCAAAAGCGCCACGTGCGTCCGTTGCTTGAGCCGGTGCCTGTCCGCGAAGTGTCGCTCGTCATCCGCCGCGACTATCTCCGCGAGCGCATCATCAACAGCCTCGTCGAAGCCGTCAAAGCCATCATTCCCGATAACATGATTGATGCCCGCCTCAAGAAATTCGCCGTACGCCTTTAGGCGGCAACGCTTCCCCACTCCATCAAAGAATCCCTTCGCTCTCCGGCTCACCCACTCCCTCCGAGCCTTCCGAGCCGGGGATTTTTTTCGTTTCCCCATAGGCCAAAAATCGGTTTTGTAACCATCTGAAAATCAAGGGGCATTTTCCAGCATTTCTTAGGTAAAAGCTAGGTGAACTTAGGTAAAAGCTAGGAAAATTTCGGTAAATACTAAGAACGCCTAAGTAACTACTAAGAAAACAGCCCTCCTTTCTTATCTCGCGCAAGGTGCTCTCCGAAGAAAAAAGCAGATAGCTCCGGCAAGAAAGAACTTGTCGGAGCTATCTGCTCTATATGGTTAAACCGATCTGGTCCTTCATCCTTGGATGCACAAAAGCGGGGCACCACCAAAGTAGCACCCCGCTTTTATATATACAATTAAGGAGTATACAGAGATAAAGTATCACCATTTAGTAGAACCCCAGTCGTGCTTGAACTTTTTAGTACCGGCATCATCTTCTCCATCCTCTTCCCAGCCCATTTCATCTTTAGAGTCATCCACAGGACTGGCAGCTACCATTTGTTCTACTTCAAAGTCAAATACTTCCAATTCAGGTTTAAGATATTGCTTCTTCATATACTTCAAATTTTATTCGCCTGAAAAATTATTTTACAAAGACCTTTTTACCATTCACAATATAAATGCCTTTGGTTGTAGGATTCAAGACACGACGGCCTTGGAGGTCATAAACCACAGTTTCCTTGGGGACATTCAGTTCCAAATCTTCGATAGCAGTCACCTCATCCGAATCGCGGAAGACAACACGCATGGCATTGGCTGATGAGAGGTTTACATTCACTCCAGGCTTCCACGTTCTGGTCAACAAGAGGCGGAAAGGTTTCATGTTGCTGCTGCTATGTACCCATTTGCCGGAACCACTCACAACCCAGCCGCGTTCTCCTAACTCATCTACGAGTTCTTCTTTCTCAAATGTTCTATAATTACCAACCATCTTGCAGGTCATCACATCATTCTCACGAACAAGTTTATTCGCTTCGTTGGCGCCATAGAGAGTGGCATCTTCAAGAATAATATTAAATTCTTTAGCTGCTTCGTTCTTCGGATAAATCAAATAAGGATAGTTGGCCTGCAGGATAGCGGCTTCGTCCTTGATTTTGGTAAGTTCGATACCTGTAGCAGTTACCGTGCCTTCGCCATCTTCTTCGTAAACCATACCGGTCCATTCTGCGATTTGATAGTCATCCAGAAGCATGCTTGCCGGAATTTCAAAGGGAAGGAACATAGCGTTCCATACAGAGTGGTTCTTGAACGTACGCTGGTAGGAAATGGACAGGCCTTCGATGTCTGCGGTGTTGGTATAAGCGAAGTCGCCATCGACAAATGCCACTTCTTTTGTAGGAGTTACAGTACCATCACCATTATCCTTAAGATAGAAGCCTTCGGTATTAAGGTCTGTTGAATACTCTGTAGGAAGTATAATTGTGTTAGCTTCAAAGTTTTGCTTAGCCTCCAGAATAATATCACCTTCTATTGTTGTACCTTTAGCTACTTCAATTGTACAACCTTCTGCATAAACCGTTCCCAAATTACTTTCCCCATGGAGATTGAACGCGCTGACTACACCCTCGGCTTCGAGCGAGCCTCCATGTACATTTACAGTAACATTGTTTGCTCTGATGGCAATGAGCGCAAAGTTGTTGGTAGGATCTGATGACGCAGGAGGAAGCGCCTGAAGATTACAATTTGTAAGCGTAAATTCAGAATCAGATGCGTTATTCTCCTTTACATAAAGCGCTCCGTAAGCATTAATATTACAATTTGTTGCAGTCAAAGATGTCTTCACAAATGAGATAATACCATAGCCCAAAGGAGCATTGATATTCACATTGTTCATCTCTACATTCGTACCATGATCAGAGCCGCCAATGGTAATGGGCTGAGGATTGCCATGTTTCAAAGACGTAGCTTCAAGAGATAGCGCTTCCAAAGTAAGACTAACATTTGTACGCGTATCTACGCAACGCTGTTCTGCAATGATTGTACCATTCTTAATAGTAGTATTGGCATATACCTCAAATGCTTTCTTGCAATTGGCTGTAACAGTATATCCACTAAGATCAAGTACAAGACCGTTTACACCCAGTTCAACAAATTCTGACAAAGTAACATCAGTCAAGAGTTTTACCGGTTCACTAGCATTTGCAGCTTCAATTGCAGCAGCCAGAGTTGTGTATTTGTACTCTCCTATTTGTGCTTCATAAGTCAAAGCAGGGTTACTGATAGGACTATACGTACCATCTCCATTATCTTGAAGCACTAAATTTTCTGCTAAATAGTCTGAAGAAATTTCTGTGTTAAATCTTCCACCATAAACAAAGGCTGTCTGTGCTGCTACTCCTGTCATTCCAGCTGTGAAACTTTGCACAGCATCTGAGTTATCTGAAATAAATGTACCATTGCTAATACGGATAGCCTCTATTTCATCATAGCCGGTTTCTCCACCTACATTTTCAACTACGAGAGCAGCACCGGTTGGAACATATCCATTGGCTTCATATTGGTATGCATTATTTACACCAACACCACGGAACTCACCACCGATAATAGTAAGCTTGCCGCTCTTTAAGTAGATAGCATTCGCACCGGTAATTGTACCACCCGTTACTGTCAAGAGACCTTTGCTTGGCCAATAGATACCGGCAACTGCAGAATTTCCGGAAACTATCTCACCACCGTTGATAGTTAGCGTTGCACTATAATCAACATTTGTCATAATAGGAGGAAGCAAATTTTCCGGTGTGGTTGAAATATTAGCAGAAGAAAATACTGTAGCTGTCTGAATATAGAGCGGACAAATATTTTCACCAGCGCCAACAATACTGATACCTTCTGCAAAAGTAACTTTTGCTTGGTCCTTTATAACAAAGCCATATTCATCTGCGGGATTTACAAACTTAATCTCGACAGGATCTCCAGCTTGAATTGTAAATGCCACATCACCTTCAATCAAAACTCTTTTTGTAAGTTCTACATCCGTTAAGACATTCACATTATTTCCGGTTGAAACAGCTTGGCTAACGGCTTCATGAAAGTCTGCATATTTTTTTGAACCCACTCGGGCCACGGGTTGCACATATACGCCTTCATCGTTGACAACAGACTCAACCTCCGCAGAATTACCTTCTCCATCTACTTTATAAATAGTTACAGTACCTGTTACTGTTCCTTCACCGGTAACTTTCAACTCGCCAGTTTCACCATTGAAGTTTTCAATCGTACCACCCGTTACTGTAGTCATAGACTCTGCACCATTAACTTTGGGAGTTTCAATCAAGCCTTTCACTTCTCCACCGCTGATATTTATTTCTCCTGTAGCCGGAAAGCTATCATTAGTAGAAGCTGCTTGTCCCCAAATAGTTCTGCGAACACCCTCAAATGTTCCGCCGGAAATATTCAAAATAGCCGTACCGCTTGCACCGTTCGATTTCTGCTCCATACGGTTACGGATTACAATATAAGCAGATGTAAAGTTACCACCACTAATATTCGTGGTAGCATCGCCATACCAGTTTCCGCTATTGTCTATTACATACGCCATATCGGTACCACCGTTGTGAGTGAACGTACCATTTTCGATGGTCAGCACACCACCGCGGTTGTGGAAGATAGAAGAATACGCATTCCAATCACGATCTGCTATAGCTGTCAAAGTAATGGTACCATTACCTCTAACTGAAAGTGTTCCATCTAAGATATAGAAAAGCTCATAATTCCATGTCTTAGCAGCTGTTGTCACAGTATCTTCTACAGTAATGGTCTTTCCATTCATATCCAGAGTAACACTCTTACCTTTTCCAATAGTAAAAGTTTCAGAAATAAGATTAAGGTCACTCTGAAGCACCACGGTCTTTCCGTCAGCTACAGCAAAAGCCTCTTTCAGAGAAGCATAGCTCACTCCTTCCACCTCTGCCACTTGGGCCGAAACAGAATGAGCCATACAGAACAACATCACCACGAGGGCAACAAACATTTTGTTTAGTTTCATTCTACTAAATATTAAATTTTGATTGTATATTCTTTATCCATTCACTCTACTAATTCACCTGTAGAGAATAGCCTGATGAGAAATTCGGCGCAAAATTACAAAGAAAATGTGATATAAGAATGATTTACAGTTAAATAATTATAATTTTTTGTTCGTATGGAGCCGGAAAATCTTTAACAAAAAATTCTAAGCAATCTCTGTTCCCTTGTAAATATTAGGAAAGTCTGTCTGTTGCTCCTAATCAAAAAAATAGAAAATTTCTATTATAAAATAATAACTCTGACAAAAATTGTCACGGGAATCTCTGTGGAAGCATTATTCATATTTGCCCCAACTTTCCGAGCCGGGGATTTTTTTATTTTCCCATAGGCCAAAAAACGGTTTTGTAACCATCTGGAAATCAAGGGTCATTTTGGGGCGTTTCTTAGGTAAAAGCTAGGTGAACTTAGGTAAAAGCTAGGAAAATTTCGGTAAATACTAAGAACGCCTAAGTAACTACTAAGAAAACGCCCCTCCTTTCTTATCTCGCGCAAAGCGCTCTCCAAAGAAAAAAACAGATAGCTCCGACAAGGAAAAACTTGCCGGAGCTATCTCTCTATATGGTCTAATCGATTTAGTAGTTGCTCTTCATCACTTCAAAGTATGCTTGGGCGTGTGCACAAGCGGGGCATTGTTCGGGAGCCTCGATGTCTTCTGTCACGAAGCCGCAGTTGCGACATTGCCAAAATACTTTTCCATCCTTGCGGAACACGGTGTGGCTCTCTACGTTCTTCAGAAGTTTGAGATAGCGCTCCTCATGAGCCTTTTCTGCCACAGAGATGTTGCGATACATGGCTGCGATGGCGGGGAATCCTTCTTCGTCGGCGATGTCAGCAAACTTGGGATAGTCGTCAGCCCATTCTTCATGCTCACCGGCTGCTGCAGCACGGAGATTCTCCATGGTGTTGCCGATAACGCCGGCAGGATAGGTTGCTGTAATCTCTACCATGCCACCTTCCAACCACTTAAACATGCGCTTGGCGTGTTCGCGCTCTTGCTCGGCTGTCTCCAGGAAGATAGCTGCTATTTGTTCAAAACCTTCTTTCTTTGCTACGCTTGAAAAATAGGTGTAGCGCATACGGGCTTGAGATTCGCCTGCGAAAGTCATCAGTAAGTGTTTCTCGGTACGGGTTCCTTTAATACTCTTAGTCATAGTCGTAAAATTTTAAATTGTTATGTAATTGTTTTCTGTTGCAAATATAGGGGAGAGTTTTGAATTGAGCAAACATATTTTATCTATTATATGATAGATATAAGCTATTTCATTTTTTCTTTGTACTTTTGCAAGCGCACTACACATTATATATATTATATAACTTATGGATAAGGTATCGGAAAACCCTTTCAAAAACCGAACAGCAGACAACCTGCCGCTGATGCTTGTTACTGCTTTTTTTGTAAGCCTCTATTTAATCTCCAACGTAATGGCCGTCAAGGTAATAGGCCTGGCTAATCTCTTTTATTTTGATGCCGGCACCATTACCTTTCCCTTTGCCTATATGTTGGGCGATGTGATTACCGAGATATGGGGCTTCCGCACCGCGAAAAAGGTGATTTGGACTACGTTCTTCTGCAACATCATCATGGTGGTCTGCACCCAGATAGGGGTATGGCTGCCTTCGCCCGACCACCTGGCCGAGACGGCTGCGGCCTACAACCATGTCTTTACTTACGTGCCTCGCATCGTGATTGGCTCGCTGGCCGGTTTTTTGTTGGGCGAACTGTCCAACGCATGGCTCATGGAGCGCATCAAACTAAGGATGAAGGGGCGCAAACTATGGGTCAGAACCATCGGAAGTTCTATGGTGGGCTACGTCTTCGATACGCTGCCGTTTGTGCTCATAGCTTTCGCCGGCATCGTATCTACCAGGGAACTCTTGCTGATGATGGCTTTCCAATATTTCTCCAAACTGATTATCGAAGCTATGATGGGCACACCGATGGCTTATGCTGCCGTGCACGCCATCAAGCGCTGGACCAAAAACCACTAAGCCATGGAGCGCTACGCCCTCATCCACGAAAAACTGCAGCGCGAGTTTGTACTGCTGCAAGGCAGCGGCTGTCGCTGGCGAGGCTGTACTTTCTGCGACTACCACACCGACACCTCCGCCAGTCCTTTCAACATCAACCAAGAAGTGTTGCAGCAAGTGACGGGCCGCTACGGCGTTCTCGACGTCATCAACTCCGGCTCGGCCATTGAGTTGGACGAAGACACCATCCGGTTGCTACAGGAAGTCGTTCTTAGCAAAAACATCCACACCCTCTGGTTCGAGATGCACTACATGTATCGGCATCGTCTGGCTGAGTTCGCCGCCCGCTTTGCTCCTGCCGTCGTAAAATTCAGATGCGGCATCGAGAGTTTCGATCCTGCTTTGCGCCGCCGCTGGAACAAGGGCGTGGCCGAAGATGTGACAGCAGCCGACGTGGCTCGCTATTTCCAAGGCGTCTGCCTTTTGTGCTGCACCGAGGGCGACAGCCGTGAGCGCATCCTCAGCGACATCACCACCGCCGACAAGTATTTTGAATACTTCAGCGTCAACGTGTTTTGCGAGAACCAAACTGCCGAGCATACAGACAAGACCTTGGCCAAATGGTTCGCCGAAGAAATTTATCCTGAGTTGTTCAAGAATCCGAAAGCCGAAGTGCTGCTCCACAATACGGACCTCGGTGTCGGATAAAGTAAAAGCCTGCTCCTTAGAGACAGGCTTTCTTTTTAAGCGTAAAGAAGAATTCCAGACCGCCGCCTGTTCTGTTGCGCACGGAGATAGTTCCCTGATGATACAGAATAGCGTTGCGCACGATGGACAAACCCAATCCGGTACCGCCACAATCGCGGGTGCGGCCCTCACCCTCTCGATAGAAGCGCTCAAAGAGTCGGGACAGATGTTCCTCAGCCACTCCGCGCCCGGTATCGTAGAATCTGAAATAGCAGAAGGCGGCATCTTCGTTGTAGCATTCTATGTGTATTTCCGTCTCCTCTCCGGCATAGCGCAGACTGTTCTCCACCAAGTTGCGGAAGACAGCATGCAGCAGCGTATAGTTGCCCACCACTTTCAAATGGGCACCGATGCTATTTTCTACTACCATTTTTTTCTCTGCCAAAGCCGTTTGGAACTCCTCAACTATATCTTCTATAAGTTCATAGAGCCCTACTTCCTCTTTTGGCAAAGCCTCCGGTGCCTCCTCCACTTTGTTAATTAGCGCCACGTCTCTTATCAGATCCGACAGTCTAACGGCCTGAGCATAGGCTTTCTCTACAAAGTTGCAGCGCTTATCTTCGTCCATCGCCGGGTTAGCCAGAATCGTTTCCATATAGCCGCGGATACTGCTCACAGGGGTGCGGAGTTCGTGGGTGATGTTACTACTGATTTGCTGCTTGAGCAAGCGGTTTTTCTCCACCTCCGTGATGTCGCTCAGCGTCATTTCAAAACTATGGTCACTATAGATGAGCAGCTGCAGAGCCAGGAACACATGACTTTGGTGGGCGCGAATGGTATATCTCAGAATCGGAGTATCCTTTCCAGTTCCTCCGCTGGCGCTGTGTTGTTCCAAAAACTCGCCGGCTTCTCTGAAAGCCTCATGCCCCCACAAGGCTGAAGCATCAGAACTTGGAGCATCGAGCACCATATTCATATATTGCAAGAAGCGTGGGTTCACATATATCGGTTTGCGCTCTACGGAGAAGAAAGCAATACCCTCTTCAAAATAGTGGAAGTG
>JAFVXA010000045.1 GCA_017501355.1 Oscillospiraceae bacterium | reverse complement strand
TGAATTGTTCCCAGTATCCTGATTCCTGTAAATATAAATTATTCGTCAATTCCATATTCCCATCGTTGTCTTGAAGCAGTTGAAATCCAAACATATCACTATAGAACTTTAACGCACGGCTACAATCTTTAACAACAATAAGCGTTCCTTTGTATTTCATATACGCTCTCCTCGTCAAATTCAAGTTTGGTTAATTGACCATATACTATCATCGTTGGTCCGCATATACAAGAACGGTCCCGGCAGATAATCCTGCCGGGACTGAAACTGTTTTACGAGAACTGCCCATTTGGCAGAGGATTTTTTCGTCCGGAGAGTGTTACTTCTGAATCACCACGCGGGGATAGGACAGCTCCACGCCGTGCTTCTGATAGAAGGAGAGAATACGGTCATTCATCAGATCACGGGCGAGGACGCATTGGTCGGAACGTACCCAGAAGCGGATGGTATAATCCACATTGTTGTCGCCGAAGCCGGAGACTACGATCTCGGCAGCGGGATCTGTCAGAATCTCGGGCAGAGATGCGGCACACTCGGCGATGGCCTTCTTCACGGTTTCTGTGGGAGTGTCATAGCTTGCCTGATAGACGATGTCCACACGGCGGATGCTTTCTGCGCTGTAATTGACAATGGTGGAGGAAAGGACATCGCTGTTGGGAATGTGGATGAGTTTGTTGTCTACAGTGTTGAGCTGGGTCTGGAAAAGTGCTACTTGCTTTACAGAGCCGCTCACGCCCTTGATCTCCACGAAGTCTCCCACGTCAAAGGGGCGATTGAACAGCAGCACCACGCCGCTGATGAGATTGCCCAGCAGATTTTGCAGCGACAGGGACAGAGCGAGACCGAGCAGGCTGAACACGGCGAGGAGACTGCTCACAGGGATGCCGAGGGAGTCTGCCACGATGAGAATGATGATGAAATCCAGCACGAAGCGGAGCACCTGCTGGAAAAAGCTTTGGAGATTTTTCGACAGGGTGCTGCGCTCGAGGGCGCGGCGGAAGAGCTTGCGGAGGATGCGCGCGCCTGCGTAGCAGACGACGAACAGCAGCGCCGCATAGCCGATATCTGCGAGATCCAGCTTGCTGAAAGCACTCTGCAGCACCTCGGAAAATGGCTTTGTTGTGGTGGTCTCCACCACGGCAGAGGAAATCAGTTCCATGATCAATTCTCCTTTCCGCAGGCTGCAAGAACCTGCTCTGCCTGTCGCATACCGTCGGCTGCGGCGGAAAGAATACCACCTGCATAGCCCGCACCCTCGCCGCAGGGGAAGAGACCGCTGACGGGAGAGTGACCTGCGTCATCACGCAGAATACGCAGGGGAGAGGAGCTGCGGCTTTCCACCGCTGTCAGCACCGCATCCTCTGCCGCGAAGCCGGGGAGCTTTTGCTCCAGAAGGGGGAGCGCTTCCCGGAGACTCTCTGCCACAAAGGCGGGCAGGCACTGATTCAAATCTGTCCACGTTACACGGGGGAGATAGCTGGGAGTCACCGCACCTGCGGCAGTAGAGGGCACGCTGCGGAGGAAGTCACCCACCTTCTGGGCGGGGGCGGCATAGCCGCCGCCACCGGCGACATAGGCGGCGTGCTCCAGCCGCCGCTGAAATTCCACGCCTGCAAGGGGACCTTCGCCCCCGAAATCCTCGGGATTCACGTTGACGAGGAGACCGCCGTTGATGTTTTCTCTGTCACGGGCAAATTCACTCATGCCGTTGGTCACGAGACGCTCCTGCTCGCTTGCGGCAGCTACCACCTGTCCGCCGGGACAGACACAGAAGGAGAACACGCCGCGACCGTTCGGCAAATGGCACGCCAGCTTATAGCTGCTGGCAGGGAGGGCAGGGTGCCCCGCGTATTCCTTATACTGTGCTGCGTCAATATCCTTCTGGCGGTGCTCAATGCGGACACCCACGGCGAATGCCTTGGGTTCCATGGGAATGCCCCGCTCATGGAGCATGGAAAAAGTGTCTCTTGCGCTGTGACCGGGGGCGAGGAGCAGTTCGCGGCAGGGAAGAGTATAGTCCCCGTCCTTACTGCGGACGGTGATGGCATCGAGCTTGCCGCCATCGAGACGCAAGTCCACCAGCTGATGACCGAAGCGGATGTCTGCGCCGCATTCCTGCAGACGCTTGCGGAGATTTACCAGAACAATATGAAGCTTGTCCGTGCCCACGTGGGGCTTGGCATCATAGAGAATTTCCTCCGGCGCGCCGAACTCCACCAGTCGGTGGAGAATATAGCGGTGACGGGGGTCTTTTGTGCCGGTGTTGAGCTTACCGTCGGAAAACGCGCCTGCACCGCCCTCGCCAAACTGCACGTTGGACGCAGTGTCGAGTATGCCGCTTTCCCAGAAGCGGCGGACATCCTCCTGCCGCTGTTCCACCGCTTGACCCCGCTCCAGCACAATGGGCTTCGCCCCTGCCTCGGCAAGAAGCAGAGCGGCAAAGAGCCCTGCAGGACCTGCACCTACCACCACAGGGGGAACTGCGGGGGCAGAAATGGGATGGGGCGGAGCGTAATGCTGCTTTTCTGCCTTGGAGACATGGCGGCTGCGGCAGCGCTTGAGTACCTTTTCTTCATTTTTCACACCCACCAGAACAGAGCAGATGAAGCAGACACCTTCTCTTGCGTCGATACTGCGGCGATAAAGTCGACAGGACAGCAGCTCCTTCGGCTGCAGCTGCAATACTTTGGCGGCACGGGCGGCGAGAACGCTCTCGTCCTCGCCCGGCATCAGGCGAAGCTGATCGATACGAAGCAAAAAACTTCGCCTCCTTTCATAAAAAATTCATAGAATGTTAAAGCTAAATACACAGTAAGTATACTATAATATATCCGGAACAACAAGGAAAACCTGCGATCCGCAGGTCTTACAGGAGGATAAATATGTACGACAATCAGAACAACGATTACAGAACCGACAACGGTGACGGCAGCTATCGCTACGTATATCGACGCAGTGACGAGCCTGCCTATCCGCAGGAGCTGAAGCCCGTGAAGAAGAAAGCGGTGCTCCCCTGGGGCAAGCTGATCGCGCTGATGCTGGTGTGCGCCCTTGTGGGCGGACTGGTGGGCGCAGGTGTCATAGGCATTGTTTCCGGCGGCGGTGGTCGGGCGGAACTCGCCGTGAGTGACCGCACCGTGCAGGAAGTGGAGCTGGTGAAGGTGGACGGCAAGACGAAGATGAGCATGGAGGAGGTCTATGCCGCCAACGTCAACTCCGTCGTCGCCATCAATGTCTCGGGTGTTTCTACCAATGTCTTTGGTTATGCAACGGAGACTGCGTCTGCAGGCAGCGGCTTTATCGTCACGGAGGACGGCTACATTGTCACCAACTATCACGTCATCAAAAATGCCCGCGATGTGCAGGTGACGCTTTACAGCGGCGAGACCTACAAGGCGGAGATCATCGGCGGCGAGGAGGACTATGACCTTGCGGTGCTGAAGATCAATGCGGCAGGTCTCAAGGCAGTGACCCTCGGTGACAGCGACGCGCTGAACGTGGGCGCGGAGGTTGCCGCCATCGGTAATCCCTTGGGCGAGCTGACCTTCTCCATGAGTCGCGGCGTTGTCTCCTGCGTCAACCGCGCCATCAATGTGGACGGCACGCCCTTCAACATGATCCAGATCGACGCATCCATCAACCCCGGTAACTCCGGCGGTCCCCTTGTCAACGGCTATGGTGAGGTCATTGGTATCGTGTCCGCCAAGTATACCCAGTATGCCTCCACCACTGTGGAAGGTCTCGGTTTCGCCATCCCCATGAACGATGTGATTGCCATGGTGCAGGACATCATGGAAAACGGCTACGTGACCAACAAGGCGTATATGGGTCTGACACCCTATACCGTGACGGCAGAGCAGGCAGAGATGTACAGCGGCATCATGTGCGAGGGTGTCTACGTCAAGTCTGTGGAAGAGGGCGGTGCTGCCGCGAAGGCAGGCATCCGCGAGGGTGATATTATCATCAAGCTCGGCAGTGATGAGATCAAGTCTGTGGCAGACATCACTGCTGCAAAGAAAAACTACCGCGCAGGCGACACGGCAGAGGTCGTGGTCTACCGCAGCGGTGAAGAAGTGACGCTCAGCATCACCTTTGACGTGCAGCCCGAGGACACCATCACCGAAGAGCCCGAGCAGGAAGTCCCTCAGCAGCAACAGCCCGGCAACTATTACGGCAACGGCAACTATGGCTTCGGTTTCACCAACCCCTGGGATATCTTCAACTATTTCTACGGCTAAGATAACTCGCGGAAAACTGCAAAAGAACTTTCTCATTTCTATGGGCGGCTCGCAAGAGCCGCCCTCAGCGTGTCGAAAAAGTATTTCGCCCCGCTGTGCAAGTTTTTAAAACTTGCAAAAAGTTCTAAAAACTTCTTATTTGAAAGATGCAGGACACCCTTCCTGGGTTTCCCGCACACACCCTTCCTTCCCGTCGAATCGGATAAAAGGGTTTATCGACAGTCTC
>JAFVXA010000044.1 GCA_017501355.1 Oscillospiraceae bacterium | reverse complement strand
GAATTAGAAGTTCTGCTCGACCTGCTTGGAAACCTTCAGCTCGCGGAACAGCTCGTGGTTGATGGTCTTCATCACGTGGTCAGTCTGGTGAATGACCTTCAGACCCATCTTCAGAGTACCGCAGGTGACGACGGTGTTGGAGCAGTCGGAGCAGTTACCGATGATCAGGTACTCTGCGCCTGCCTTCTTCATCTCCATGACCTTTGCGATCTGACCGGGGCAGTTACCGGGATCCTCGCACTTGCGGGGTGCGCCGGGCTTCACTTCCATTGCCTGCTTGCAGAAGGTGACGGAAACGACTTCGCCGTTGTACTTCTTTGCGATATCTTCCATACGGTCCTGAGCGCCGCCGCATGCGCAGCACAGCAGACCAACCTTTGCACCCTTCAGATCCTCGAAGGGCAGGGTCACAAGGATTGCGCCGGTTGCCTTCACGATGGGATCTGCCTCGGTGCAGGGACGACCGGTGAATGCACCGCCGAGAATGATCTCGCCGTACTCGCCGCGGATGCCGCCTGCCTTTGCGATCAGGTCGCCGACAGAGGTACCGATGGGCTCGTCCAGGAACACGTGTGCATCTGCACCGCCGTTCAGCTTACCGCGGACAGTGATGTGCTTGGTGATCAGGGGCTTCTGATCCTCGATGGCTTCTGCCACACGCAGGACAGTCTCCACGTTCACCACTGCTGCGTCTGCTGCGCTGGGCAGCTTGGTGGGGTCGAGGGTGATGCCGAGGCACTCACGCACCACTGCACGCTCTTCGCCCATGGGATAGATGTCGGGCATCACGTGGATGCTGACTTCGGGATGATCCTTGATGCACTTCTTCAGAACTTCCAGTGCGCTGATGTTCTTCTTCTTCACTGCGAAGATGACCTTGCCTGCCTTGGCAACTTCCATGCAGTACAGAGCGCCGCGGACAGTCTTTGCGCAGTACTCTTCATCTTCCAGCTGCACCATGTTGTGACGCAGACCGGGCTCGCACTCTGCAGCGTTGACCAGGATGTAGCCGCCCTTGAGGTCGGTGCCCAGCTTCACTGCGGTGGGGAAGCCTGCGCCGCCGAGACCGACAACGCCTGCTGCCTTGATCATGTCGAGCTTGTTCTCGCTCTTGGCGATCTTGACATACTCAGCGCTCTGCTCAGCCGCGGGCTCGATGATGATGCGATCCTCGGTGATCTCAACGACCTTACCGTAGACGCTGGAGAAAATGTTTGCGCCGAGGCCGGTGGGCTCTGCAACGAGAGTGCCCTTCTTGACTTCATCGCCAACCTTGACGACAGGAGCACAGGGTGCACCGACGTGCTGGCGGAGAAGCAACTGAATGTTAGCCATGGGAATCTCCTTCTTTCCATCTATAATATAGTTGCAAGTAATCGTAATGCGCACTTCACGCATTATTAAAAATCATAGAACGCTATTCAGTTTTTGTCAACGAAACCGTCCACAGTTTTTTGCCCACTGTTATCTGTTATTTCGATTTCGCACCTCTCGCGCCCCTTTTCCCCTTTGATTGACAAAGCTCCGCCGCCCCGATACAATCTAAGATAAGAAAACCTGCGGCTGTTGCCGCTTTGACAGGAGGGCGCGCCATGAAGATCGTGATTCTGGATGGCTATACCGAAAACCCCGGTGATCTCAGTTGGGAGGGTCTTGCCCGTTTGGGCGAGCTTGCGGTCTATGACCGCACCGCAGCAGAGGATGTGGTCCGCCGCATCGGCGATGCGGAAGTGGTCTTCACCAACAAGACCCCCATCACCCGCGAAGTGCTGGATGCCTGCCCCTCCATCCGCTTTATCAGCGTCCTTGCCACGGGCTACAACTGCGTGGACTATGTCTACGCCAAAGAAAAGGGCATTCCCGTCACCAACATTCCCGCCTACGGCACCGATTCCGTGGGGCAGTTCGCCATTGCCCTGCTGCTGGAGGTCTGCCATCACATCGGTCACCACAGCGAAACCGTCCGCGCAGGCAAATGGACAAACTCCCCCGATTTCTGCTACTGGGACTATCCCCTCATCGAGCTTGCGGGCAAGACCATGGGCATCATCGGCTTTGGTCGCATCGGACAGGTGACGGGTCGGGTGGCGAAAGCCCTCGGCATGAAGGTGCTGGCATACAGCCGCAGCGAAAGCGAGAGCGGCAAAGCCATTGCGGATGCGTATGTGGATCTGGATACGCTGCTCAGGGAATCCGACGTGATCTCCCTCCACTGCCCCCTCTTCCCCGAAACCGAGGGCATCATCAACAGGGAAACCATCGCCAAGACGAAGGACGGCGCCATCCTCATCAACAACAGCCGCGGTCAGCTCATCGTGGAGCAGGATCTGGCAGATGCGCTGAACAGCGGCAAGCTGGCAGCGGCAGGACTGGATGTCGTCTCTGTCGAGCCCATCCGCGCGGACAATCCCCTGCTCGGCGCGAAGAACTGCATCATCACCCCCCACATCAGCTGGGCGGCAAAGGAAGCAAGAGAACGCATCATGCGCATGGCAGAGGAAAACCTGCAGGCATATCTCGATGGGTCCCCCATCCACGTGGTGAATCCCTGAGACCATGGAACTGAAGAAATGTATCGTCCTTTCGGACTCGTTTAAGGGGACACTTTCCAGCGCCGAGATCTGCCGCATCGCAAAGCAGGTCACGGCGGAACTTGCACCGAAGTGCGAGTGCATCGCCCTGCCCGTTGCCGACGGCGGCGAGGGCACAGTGGACTGCTTCCGTGCCGCCTGCGGCGGCAGGCTTATAAGCGCCACCGTCACCGGACCTTTTCCCGGGGAACGCTGCACTGCCCGCTACGCCCTGCTCGGAGACGGCACGGCTGTCATCGAATGCGCCTCCTCCGCGGGGCTTCCCCTTGTTGCCGGGCGGAAAGACCCTCTCCGCACCACCACCTACGGCATCGGCGAGCAGATGGCACACGCCCAAAGCCGGGGCGCGAAGCGCATCATCCTCGGACTTGGGGGCAGCGCCACCAATGATGGCGGCTGCGGCGCGGCGGCAGCTCTCGGCATCCGCTTTCTGGATGAGCGGGGCGAAGAATTTCTCCCCACAGGCGGCACGCTCCATCGCATCCATCGCATCGACACTGCGGCGTATACCCTCCATATCCCCGTCACCGTCATGTGCGATGTGGACAATCCGCTCTTCGGCGAGCGGGGCGCGGCGTATGTGTTCGCCCCCCAGAAGGGCGCGGACGAGGCTGCCGTGAAGCTGCTGGATGAGGGGCTGCAGACACTGGGACAAGCACTGCGGCAGTGCTTCGGCAAGGATTTTTCCGCCATGCCCGGCGCAGGCGCGGCGGGCGGCTTCGGTGCAGGCGCTGCCGCCTTTTTCGGCGCAGAGCTGCAAAAGGGTATTGCGGTCGTTCTGCGGCAGATCCGCTTTGAGGAACTGCTGCAGGGTGCCGACCTCGTCATCACGGGCGAGGGACGGCTGGATCGCCAAAGTCTCCACGGCAAGGTGATCTCCGGTGTGGCAGCGCAGGCAAAGGCACAGGGCGTGCCCGTGGTCGCCATTGTAGGGAGCGTGGGCGAGGAATGCCGCGAGATCTATGACGCAGGCATCAGCGCCGTGTTCACCATCAATCGGCGGGCGCAGGATCTGCGGAAAAGCCGCCGCTTCTCTGCCGTCAATTACCGCCGCACCCTTGCGGACGTGCTGCGGCTGATATTGGCTATGAAATGAAAAAATCGGAGCAGATTTGTCATCTGCTCCGATTTTTTATGCTTCTTCTTTCAGTTCGCGGACAAGATACTCGATAAAGCGGCGGGCGGCGGGAGAAGCCTTCTTCAGCGAGGGCACGGCAATGCCCATTTCGATGCTCTCGGGAGGATCGAGGGGCAGGATCACCGCCGTGTTCTTGCGACCGACGGTGGTCAGCTCGTTCATCAGACCCACGCCCAGCTCCTTCTCGATCATGGCGAGGGCAGCGTTGTCCTCACCCGTGGAATAGCTCACCTGCGGGGTGATCTTGTGCTTGTCCAGCACCCGCATGATGTCATAGTCATAGCCCTCGGCAGGCATGATGAGGGGCTCGGTGCCATAGTTTGCAATGGGATAGGCATCTGCCTTGGCAAGGGCGTGGCTCTTGGGCAGGACTGCCACCATGCGGTCCTTCCTGAGAGGGATCCACTCCACATCCCCTGCGGGGGGTGCACTGAACACGCAGAAGTCCACGCGCTGCTCTGCGAGAAGATCATCCAGCTTCTGGTGTACTGCCTCCAGCATCTGAATTTTGATGTTGGGGAAATCCTTCTGGAACTGGCGGATGACCTCGGGCAGCCAGTTCACGGCAATGCTGTAATAGCAGCCGAGGGTAATGCTGCCGGAGACCGCGCCGCGGATATCACTGGAGACCTGATGCAGCTGCTCCTCCCACTTGACAAGGCTGCGCAGAATGGGCGCGACCCGCTCACCGTCGGCAGTCAGACGCACGCCGCGGCGGGAACGCACCAGCAGAGGAAAGCCCATTTCGCTTTCCAGTGTATTCATCATGTGTACGATGCCGGAGGGGGTGTAGCCAGTCTCCTCTGCCACCTTGGAAAAGCTGCCGGAATCCACCGACTGCAGAAAAATCCGATACTTGTTGATATCCATACTCTTCTCCCTTGTGAATATTTTTCACAACACAACTTGGTTTATTGAAACTTTTTCAACTAACATGGTACACTCTTGCCACAGGAAACGCAATCGAATTTCGCAGATTTCCTATCGTTTTTTACCGCACATTCGCCCGAAAGCGTCCTTTGTCCCCTTCTGTTGGACAAATTCTCCCCTTTTGTGCCAAAACCGTCTCCCCTTTCGGAGAGACGGTTTGAGACTGTCGATAAACCCTTTTATCCGATTCGACGGGAAGGAAGGGTGTGTGCGGGAAACCCAGGAAGGGTGTCCTGCACCTTTCAAATAAGAAGTTTTTAGAACTTTTTGCAAGTTCTAAAAACTTGCACAGCGGG
>JAFVXA010000043.1 GCA_017501355.1 Oscillospiraceae bacterium | reverse complement strand
CGAGAGGACCGGGATGGACGTACCTCTGGTGCACCAGTTGTCCTGCCAAGGGCATAGCTGGGTAGCTATGTACGGACGAGATAAACGCTGAAAGCATCTAAGCGTGAAACTCCCTCTAAGATAAGATCTCTCATCCTTATGGAGTAAGGGCCCAGAAAGACGATCTGGTTGATAGGTGGAAGGTGGAAGTGCAGTAATGCATGCAGCTGATCCATACTAATAGCCCGAGGGCTTGACCTACAATGTTATGCAGGCAAAGCCTTGGATGAGCTTAAGATTCTTTTTGTTCGGTTTTGAGGGTGCAGTAAAAAGCGCAGAGTTCTGCGAGAATAGAGCCCTGTGCGAGATATGCACCTTTAGCTCAGTTGGTACGCTCGTCCGCAGACGAGTGTGTCGAGGTCAACCGCCGCAGGCGGCACTTAGACCGAGACGAGCACCGTAACAGGTGCGAAAAGAGAAGCGCAGAGTTCTGCGAGAATAGAGCCCTGTGCGAGATATGCACCTTTAGCTCAGTTGGTAGAGCACCTGACTCTTAATCAGGGTGTCCAGGGTTCGAGTCCCTGAAGGTGTACCAAAACAATGACATTTGCGAAAGCAAGTGCTTCTATTATATTGCACCGAGCAGTGAAAGTCCCAATCGGTCATCGCCTGACGGCTCGACCTCTTGGCAGGGACTCGAAGCTGTGAAACCTGCCACCGGCAGCTTTCACGACGCTTCGACTGAAGGTGTACCAGGAATTAAACAGCAAAAGCTGTTTAATATATAGTTGGTGTTGATTAGAGTGAGGGTCCACCCGTTCCCATCCCGAACACGGAAGTTAAGCTCACTTCTGCCCACAATACTTGGCTGGAGACGGCCCGGGAAGATAGGTAACGCCAACACAGACGCGGAGAGTCATTCGACTCTCCGCCTTTTCCGTTTTATTGAGAATATAGAAGCTGCACAGCGTTTTGCTGCTTGTGCGGAGGCTCGTCTCCGTATGCATGGTCTGCAGACAGAAAAGAACCCCGTGCCTGCCGAAACGGCGGACACGGGGTGTTTGCGCGTTATATCTTACTTTTCATGGTGTACCTTGGGTCTGTAAATGATCTTGTTGACGGTGTAGACAGTGACGAATGCATTGCAGTCGATCTTTTCAATGAAGCTCATCAGTTTGGCATACTCATTTTTATCCACGATGGTGATGATTTCACGGCGGGGCTCTTCGTTATAGGCACCCACTGCCTGATAGAGGGTTGCACCGCTGTGAAGCTCGTTGAGGATGAACGCGCGGATCTCCGCTTCCTTTTCGGAAATGATGCAGACACGCTTCTTGGCATCGAAGCCGAAGATGAAGTGGTCAATGACGATGCCATTGAGATAGGTACCGAGGATGCCGAGGATCACGATCTTTTTGTCATAGACGAGGGCGGAGGAGATGGCAACGCACATACCGGGCAGCGCCATTGCCGTACCCATCTCCATGTGGAGGAACTTGTTGAGAAGCTTTGCTACAATGTCGAGACCACCAGAAGAGGCGTTTGCATTGAACAGCAGCGCCAAACCCACGCTCACCACAAAGATGTAGCAGATCATGTCGAGGAAAGGATCCTGCGTCATGGACTCATAATTTGGCAGCAGCACTTCAAACACACGGATATAAGCGGGAAGCAAAACAGAGGTATAGACCGTTTTACCGCCGAACTCCTTGCCGATAAAGATGAAGCCAATGATGAGCAGCACCACATTCAGTACAAAGGTGATGGCGGAAATGGGCAGGGGAACGAAATTGCTGATGACGATGGCAAGACCGGAAATGCTGCCGACGGAGACGGTGCTGGGGACAAGGAAGAAGAATACAGAGGCAGCGACGATGGCGGTTGCCACGGTGATCATACCGTATTCTTTCCATTGCTTTTTCGTGATTCGCTTCATAGACCCCTCCCACAAATATGACAAAGTGTAATAGAGGATTTTTTTCAGTATAACATGACTTTTTGCTTTCTGCAACGGGAAGGAGTTTGATTTTTGCAGCGAACTTGGTGACTTTGACGAAAAACGCAGGATGCATGAAATGTGCATCCTGCGTTGATTTTCTTTAGTTGAGGAAGTCCTTCAGCTTTTTGCTGCGGCTGGGATGACGGAGCTTGCGCAGCGCCTTTGCTTCGATCTGGCGGATACGCTCACGGGTGACGTTGAACTCCTTGCCTACTTCCTCCAGCGTGCGGGTGCGTCCATCCTCAATGCCGAAGCGGAGCTTCAGCACCTTCTCCTCACGGGGGGTGAGGGTGGAGAGAACCTCCACCAGCTGCTCCTTCAGCAGCGTGAAGGAAGCGGCTTCGCTGGGTTCGGAAGCACCTTCATCGGGAATGAAGTCGCCGAGGTGGGAATCCTCCTCCTCGCCGATAGGGGTTTCCAGAGAGACGGGCTCCTGTGCCACCTTGAGGATCTCGCGCACCTTCTCAACGGGCATATTGATTGCCTCGGAGATCTCCTCGGGAGAGGGGTCGTGACCCAGCTCCTGCAGCAGCTGGCGGGAAACACGGATGACCTTGTTGATGGTTTCCACCATGTGGACAGGGATACGAATGGTGCGTGCCTGATCGGCAATAGCACGGGTGATCGCCTGACGGATCCACCAGGTTGCATAGGTGGAGAACTTGAAACCCTTGGCATAGTCGAACTTCTCAACCGCCTTGATCAGACCCAGATTACCTTCCTGGATCAGATCGAGGAACAGCATACCGCGACCCACATAGCGCTTGGCGATGGAGACCACCAGACGCAGGTTTGCCTCGGCAAGGCTCTGCTTTGCCTTTTCGCCCTTCTTCAGAGCCAGCTTCAGCTCAGCGCGGCGCTCGTCGCTGATATCCTCATTTTCTTCCAGCTCCTGCTTGGCAGCGTTGCCGGCGGACATCTCCTGTGCGAGTCGGATTTCCTCGTCTGCGGAGAGCAGGGGCACCTTGCCGATTTCCTTGAGGTACATACGAACAGGGTCGTCGATGGAGAAGCTGTCCACCAGCGTGTTGGGGTCGACCAGTTCTTCCTCCTCCACGTCGCTGATGTCTTCCATGGCGGGCTCCATATCGTCATTGATCTCGGGCAGGTGGAGATCCTCCTCCACGCCGACCTCAATGCCGAGAACCTCCAGAGAGTCATAGACGCTGTCCATCTGCTCGCTGTCCAGATCCAGCTCGTCCAACACGTCCATCAGCTCGCCGGAGTCCACGCGACCCTTCTTCTTGCTGCGTGCCAGCAGATCGCGCAGCTTTTCATTTGCCTGCACGATAGCAGCTGCGGGGAGAGATGCCACCAGGGCATCGTCCAGCTTGGGGGCGTTGGTCTTTTTCTCAGCGTCCTCTTCGCTGCGCTTCTTGCTCTTCTTGGGGGGCTCGATCATCAGATCGTCAAATCCGGCAGACTCCAGAAGGGCATCTGCCTGCTTTGCGAGAATATCGTCCAGTTCGTTCTTGGTCTTAGCCATGTTGCTTTCCTCCGTAACCCGATTTGTTCTTGTTCTTTTCCATGGCAGCCAGCAGGGGGTCGCCTGCGGTGCCGCTGCGTTTACTGTGTTCTTGCTGAATGATACTGATGTAATCAGCGATGGCGCGCTGCGCCGCCGAAAGGTTCTCCGGTTTTTGCAGCACTTCGGTCAGATGGCTCATCTCCTCCGGTTCCAGCAAAGGTGAGAGCAGGGAGATGGACAGATGATAGCCCTCCGACTGATATTCCCGCAGCGTGTCGAAAATCTTCCCCAGAAGCGGGGAGGAAAACTGCGCGCCGCAGATCGCGACCGCTGCGTCAAAGGCAGACTGATCCTGCAGCAGAATGCGGATCAAGCCCTCCTCCGCCATAGCGGAACGCATATTGTCATAATGCAGAGAACGCTCCCGGGGCTGGCGGGCACGTTCGGGATTGAGGAGCGTCCGCTCCTCTTCTTTTTTGCGCTTGGCGCGCAGACGGTGCTGGGCACGATCCACCTCGGACTTCATGCTCTCGGGGGAAATGCCTGCCACAGCTGCCGCACGGGCGGCATACACCTCCCGCTCCACTGCGCTGTGAAGCCCTGCCAGCACAAGGCTGATCTCCTCACAGTAGGAAAGACGCTGCTTGTCGTCCTTCAGATCATATTTTGCCGCGATCTGATTCATACGAAACTCCAAGCCGCCCGTACTGCCGCTGAGCATACGCTCAAAGGCATCGCGTCCTTGGAACTTGATGAAATCGTCTGGGTCCTGCTTGACGTATTCGCCGTCCTTCAGCCGTTTCGGCAGACGGAGCACACGGACGGTAAACTCGGAATTTTCCAGCAGTGCCAGTGCTTTCTGGGTCGCCATTTCGCCTGCACCGTCGGCATCGTAGCAGAGCACCAGCTCTTTGGTATAGCGGGAGAGAAGGCGGGTCTGCTCGGTGGTGAGAGCGGTACCCATGGAGGCAACGGCATTGTCGAAGCCTGCCTGATGGAGCATGACCACGTCAATGTTGCCTTCACAAAGAATGATGTTGGGGCGCTTGGTTTTCTTTGCAAGATTGATGCCGTAGAGATTGCGGCGCTTGCTGTAGATCACCGTTTCCTGCGAGTTCATGTACTTCGGCTCACCCGGACCGATGATGCGCCCGCCGAAGGCGACCACATCGCCCCGCACGTCGATGACAGGGAACATGAGTCGCCCGCGGAACTTGTCATAAATGCCGCCGTTTTTGCCCTGCACCGCAAGACCTGCATCCAGCAGTTCCTTTTTGGAATAGCCCTGTTGCATCATGGCACGGATCAGTGCATCCCATTCCTCCAGCGAAGCGCCGAGACCGAAATTCACGGCGGTTGCCTTGGAAATGCTGCGGGAGTCGATATATTCCTGCACGCGGCGACCCTCGGGGCGCTGCAGCATTTCATAATAAAAGCGTGCGGCGCTGCGGTTGAGATCCAGCAGTCGCTGCCGCTGCTTGGCGGCGTGATCAAACTGCTCCTCCGGCACCTCCATGTTCACGCGCTTGGCGAGAAAACGGACGGCATCGGGAAAGGAGAGGTTTTCGATCTCCATGATGAAATTGACAACACCGCCGCCCTTCTTACAGCCGAAGCAGTGATAAATCTGCTTGTCGGGGGAGACGGAGAAGGAGCCGGTCTTTTCGTTGTGGAAGGGGCAAAGTCCAAAGAGGTTGCCGCCCTTTTTCGTCAGCTGCACATAGCTGCCGACCACGTCCACAATGTCATTGCGGGAGGTCAGCTCGTCCAGAAAACTCTGGGAAAATGCCACGCGGAACCCCTCCTTCCTGTCAATGTTGCGCTCCCAAAAATGAGGTCTAATTATAAATACGCAATGAATCCGCGATTTCCTCTTTTTTGCGCACATTTTCCCTAAGAAAATTTTCAAAAAAAGTGCAGCCCGCGAAAAGCGGACTGCACAGGAAAAATGCTGTGAGAGCTTACATCCTCACCACGGTGGGGCGACCGTGACCGGTGTGCTTGAGGAACTTCTTGAGGAAGTCAAAGGTCTTGATTTTCAGGCTGCCGGTGTGGACGCAGGGGTGGCAAACGATGTACTCGCTGCGATGGATGGACTGATCGAGGCAGATGGTGACCTTGTGCTCCACATCGTTCATCAGACCCATGGGAGAAGCGCAGCCGGGCAGGCAGCCGAGAAGCTGCTCCATCTGCTCGCCGCTGGCAAAGCTCAGGCGGGGAGAGTCGATCTGCTCGCAGAAGGACTTGGTGTTGAAGGGCTTGTCATCGGGCATCAGCAGCAGATAGAACTTATCGCCCTGACGGTTGGTGAGGAAGATGTTCTTTGCCATCTTCACACCCAGCTTCTCGTTGATCTCGGCACACTGCTCCATGGTTTCCACGGGATCGTGCTCCAGACGCTCATAGGGGATCTCCAGCTGCTGCAGCAGGGCGTAGACAGCCTGCTCCTTCTCCGCGTGATCGGCAGCGGGGAGATCGGTCAGAATTTCGCTCACATACATGGTAAAATTACCTCTTTCTTTTGGTTTTATTTTATCGAGGGGGAGAAGTCAATTCTCCTGTGACTGAACCAGTTTTTCGCCTGCACGGAAAATGTCACCGGCACCCACAGTCAGGATCAGATCACCGGGGCAGGCAATGCGGCGCAGGGCATCTGTCACCTTGTCGAGGGTGGAACAGTAGACCGAGCCGGGGATCTCCTTGACAAGATCGGCAGAGGAAATGCCGAGATCATTTTTTTCGCGGGCGGCATAGATCTCGCCCAGTACGGTTACGTCGGGCAGCAGCAGCTCCTGCACGAACTCATGGAAGAGGGCGTGGGTACGGGTGTAGGTGTGGGGCTGGAAGGCGCAGATCACGCGCTGATAGCCAAGGGACTGCACCGTGGTTAGCAGTGCGTGCAGCTCACTGGGATGGTGGGCGTAGTCGTCGTAGACATCTGTGCCGTTGAATTTGCCCTTATACTGGAAGCGGCGACCCGCACCGGTGAAGGAAGCGAGACCCTCTGCCACGGCGCTGCCGTCAATGCCCAGCACACAGGCGGCTGCGGCGGCGGAAAGAGCATTGAGCACATTGTGCTCTCCCGGCACCTGCAGTTTCACATGGGTGTAAGGCAGTTCCTGACGGGTAATGTCAAAGCTGGGAAAACCATTTTCCCAGACGAGGTTTTCAGCCCGAAAATCAGCTTCATTGTGGATGCCGAAAGTAAGGATGGGCTTGTCGAGACCGCGGATGCTTTCCATGGCACCGCTGTCATCGGCGTTTGCCAGAACAAAGCCGTGCTCCGGCACCAGAGCTGCGAAGCGGTGGAAGGAATGCTCGATATCCGCGAGATCCTTGAAGAAATCCAGATGGTCAGCCTCCACGTTCAGCAGCACTGCCACCGTGGGGAAGAAGCTGAGGAAGGAGTTGCAGTATTCGCAGGACTCCATCAAAATGGTGTCGCCCTGCCCCACGCGATAGCCCGAACCCAGCAGGGGCAGTGTGCCGCCGATCATCACCGTGGGATCGGACTGGGCTGCCATAAAAATGTGGGTCGCCATGGAGGTGGCAGTGGTCTTGCCGTGAGTGCCTGCGAAGCAGACGGCGTTGCGATAGTTCTGCATGAGCGCGCCCCAAGCCTGCGCGCGCTCATACACGGGGATGCCGCGGGCGATGGCACAGGCGATTTCGGGGTTGCTGTCATGGATGGCGGCGGTGCGAATGACGAGATCCGCGTCGCCCAGATTTTCGGCGCTGTGTCCCACCGAGGCGCTGATGCCCAGCTCACGCAGATGGCGCAGCGTCCCGCTCTCGCTCATGTCAGAGCCCTGCACGGTCAGACCCTGCTGATGCAGTACCTCTGCGAGGGCACACATGGACACACCACCGATGCCTGCGAGATGGACCCGCTTGCCGGGGACGAGAAGTTCACGAATGTCACGCATTTCGTTCATATAGGAAAATCCTTTCCTGCCGAATACGGCGGTTGAAAAGTCAAAAACGGCGTGCTATGATAACATATAACGCAGTATAAAAACGTTTGAAAAAACGGTTACTATATCTATTATACGCACAATCCTCGTTTTGTGCAACGATATCTTGTGCAGATTTTATGCAATCTGAGAGAGGTGGTGAGTAGATGCACATAAAAAGAGAGGTACAGGCAGTGATGCAGGCGCTGGAGACGGCGGGATTTGCAGCCTATGCCGTGGGTGGCGCGGTGCGGGATAGCCTGCTGGGAAAAGAGCCCTTTGACTGGGATGTGACCACCGCTGCGCTGCCGCAGCAGGTGATGAACCTCTTTGGCGACAATGCCATCCCTACGGGGCTGAAGCATGGCACGGTGACCGTGCTGCGGGGAGAGGAACGCATCGAAGTGACCACCTATCGCAGGGACGGCGACTATGCGGATCACCGCCATCCCGTGGCGGTGGAGTTTACCCCGTCTCTCAGCGAAGATCTGCAGCGGAGAGATTTCACCGTCAACGCCATTGCCCTGTCGTGGCAGGGGGAGATCATGGACCCCTTTATGGGACAGGCAGACCTGCAGGCAGGACTGCTCCGTGCGGTAGGGGATGCAGAGCAGCGCTTTGAAGAGGATGCGCTCCGCATCCTGCGGGGACTGCGCTTTGCGTCGGTGCTGGACTTTACGGTAGAGGAAGGAACCGCCGCTGCCATGCGGGAGAAAAAAGAATTGCTGCGCCAGATCGCGGCGGAGCGGGTGCTGGAAGAGCTGACAAAGCTTCTCTGCGGCAGGGCGGTGCGCCGTGTGCTGATGGACTTTAGCGATATTCTCGGCGTGGTGCTGCCGGAGATCCTGCCCTCGGTGGGCTTTGACCATCGCAACCCCCACCACTGCTACGATGTGTGGGAGCATACCGCCTGCGCGGTGGAGAACACGCCGCCGGAGCCGATTTTGCGCTGGGTGATGCTGCTGCACGATCTGGGGAAGCCCGCTGTCTGCGTGTACGATTACGAAGCGGGAAAAGCCCGCTATGGGGGACATCAGGCGGCAAGCGTGGAGCTGGCAAAGGAGATTTTGCCGAGACTTCGCTTTGGCAGCGAGTCTACCCGCCGTATCCTGCGTCTGGTGGAGCAGCACGACCGTCTCTTTGACCCCACGGAAAAGTCCATCCGCCGGATGCTGCGGCTGTTTGGCGAGGAGGATCTGCGGGCACTGATTCACATTCGCCGGGCGGACAATCTGGCGCAGCATCCTGATTTTCAGCAGGTGCGGCAGGCAGAGCTTGCCGCCTGCGACGAAGTGCTGGAAAAAGTTCTTGCAGAGCAGCAGTGCTTTTCCCTTGCGCAGCTTGCTGTGAATGGCAGAGACCTGATGGAGCTGGGATGCAGCGGAAAAGAGATCGGGGAGATGCTGGATGCCCTGCTGACGGCAGTGGTGGAGGAACAGCTTCCCAATGACAAAGAATCCTTACTTGCGGAAGCAAAAAAGAGAAGATAAAACAGCGCACCGCCGATGGCGGTACTTCATAAGACAGTATAAGACGACGAACGGCACCTAAAAAGGGGTGTCTGTTCGTCGTCTTAGTTTTTGTCATTTTTTTGCTGTGGGAAAAATTTTTTGAAAAAATTTTCAAAAGTGTTGCACGTTTCCGTGCACCAAAAGCCGTTTGGGGAAACAGCCGAAGCGCCGCCGGTGGCGGATGAAGCGAGGCTGTTTCGAGGAAGCGGCACGATTGGCGGACATGAAATGTCCGGGAATCGTCACGCCGCAACGGTGGTCAGACCACAAGCAAAAGGGTCACGGGTAAGGCGGCGGACGCCGGTTACACTGTGGCAAAAGCAGCGCAGCAACAGGCGGCAAATCGACAGACGGTGCAGAACCTATGGAACAGCGGACAAGCAAAGGCGGCACAGGACAACTCCACCAATAAAGCCTATACCGCGAAGCTCACAGGCGGCGCAAACATCGACAACTCCAAGGCACTTGTGGGCAATTTGCAGAACACCTTCAGCGGGTACAAGGACAATACGAAGACACAGACTGAACGTGCATTGCAAAGTAAGCTGGGACAGGGCAGAAACTGGAGTTCCCCCAAGAGCGCGATGGGTAATGTACTTATGTCCGCAACGGCGGATACAGCAGCGGGCTGGCTCAACGCCGCAGGCACAGCACTGAAGAGTAACCGTAAGAGCGGTCTCGCGGTGGATAGCAGTGCTGTTCCGGCAAAGACCACAGGCAACGAGTGGTACAACCGCGCAGGAAACTATCTGCAGCGCGAAGCGGATAAGGTGCAGCAAATTGGTAAGATCGCTTATCATCGTGGCAGCTATGGACTGAACAACGCGCAGAAGCTACTGTATGACACAGGCATTGCGGGAACTCAAATGGCAACCGACCTTGCACTTGGTACACTCACAGGCGGCAGCGCCACCATCCCTATGGCGATCCGCAGCTTCGGCAGCGGCGCTATGGAAGCGAGACAGGCGGGCGCATCGGAAAATGATCAGATATTCTACGGTGTTGCGAATGCCGCAGTGGAAGCAGCGACGGAGAAGATGTTCGACGGTGTAGCGCGTATCTATGGCAAAGGCATGGCAGACGATATGGTGGATGAATTTGCCAAGCGATGGGCAAAGTCCGAGGGTGGACAGGCGTTGATACGCGGTGCTGCGGGCATAGGCGGCGAGGGACTGGAAGAAATGGTGAGTGCCGTCGCAAATCCCGCTCTCAAGACTATTTACAACGGCAAAAGCCTGAGAGAGAACTACAGTGAGCTCGATCTGAACGACGTTGCGTATGAGGGTATGATCGGTGCACTGCTTGGTAACTTTGGCGGCGCGGTGGACATTGCAAAGACGGGGACAGGCAACGCGCAGAATTACCAGCAGGGAAACAGTCGTGTGTTCAGTGGGCAGATACGGAGTACAAATCCTGCCGATGTATCGAGAAATGCAGAGTTGAACTCTCTGTACACCGCCGCAGGGAGCAACGCACAGCGTTCCGTGCCGTATGCTGCTACACATACGACCTCAGTGCAGCAGCAACATTCTACACCGCACACTGCCAATAATGAAACGGCAGGGCAAAGTCAGCCCCTCAGCTATGTGGATGTGTTTCGGCAGATGCAAGCAGAGCAGGAGAAGGCTACTGAGTCGGAATATGCCCGCTACAAGGAGTTGGATCGTAAGTTCCTCGATGGCAGCATTTCAGAAGAAGAGTTCGAGGAACTGCGGAGACTGGACAACGTTTGGCGGGGAGTTGATGTACCGAGCAAGGGTGCAGAAATTGACAGCGATTCGGAATATGCCCGATATAAAGAGCTGGAGCACAAATTCATTGATGGCAGTATCGATGAACAGGAGTGGAATGAACTGCTGAAGCTGGAGAATGATTGGGGGAAGTTTGACACACCGGATAAGCGAGCAGGCAGTGACTTGAAACCGAGAACAGAAATACAGAAAGGCGAGACTGAAGCATGGCAGAAATCCTTGCAAAACAAGGAAAACATTGCTACACTGATGTCAAAAATCAATAGTAGAGAGATATCCACAAGGATACGTTCCCAAGTGCAGGGAAAGCATATTGAGGGAACGAAGCAATTTGATGAGTACTTGGATATTCGCAGGGCAAGAGGGCAGATGCCGCAAAGTATTTTGACTATTTCCGAGCAGGAAGCGCAGGAACTTGTGGATAAATATCAAGGAACGGGTGATGTGGAAATTCAAGTGAGTGGAGAGAATAGTTTGAGAATTTACGAGTTTTGCGATGCTGATCGTATTGTTGGCAAATGGTATGAAGCCAACAGTTTCCACACAACAAAAAGATTTCAGATAATTTATTCCAAAAAGGGTACACATATTGTTCCTGTAAAGGAGGATTACAATGATTAATATTTGGGAGTTTGCAGAAGATCTTCCCTTTGTTGAGATCAAGGACATAAGTGGAGCAGTTTTTAAAGGGGGAATGATTCACGTCTCTGATGCAGAAGAAGCAGAAGCAGAAGAGGATGCGGTCATTATTAAGATTTTAAATGGGGGAATTCGCATTTTCCCTGTTTCGCAAATTGCGTCCATAAAGCGAGTAGACCGATACCATATGTGATAAAGCGAGAGACTCACGTTGTCTCGGCACCACCAAAAGGAGATTTAAAGATGGTGAATATTTGGGAATATGCAAATACCCATCCTCGTATCAGACTTGTAGACAAAAAAGGAAAGCAATACATTGGACAAACGCTAATGGTATTTGATGCGCTGGAAGCTGATGATGAATGGGATAGCATTCACATTGAGTTGGATAGCGGAGGAATCGTTGGGTTTTATCCGCAGGATATATATTCTATTGAAGTGTTGGAATGAATGTGAATCTCATCGTTGAATTTGATTCCATAATGAACTTTTCGACGGCGTCGATGACGAGGTCGAAATTGTGACGTTTTCTAAAACTGGTTATTGCGCTGTTGTACCCCGTCTGAGAGGCGGTACATAAACGATAAATAGCTCCTGCTGCACTTTTGCAGCAGGAGCTATTACTTTGTAAGTTTGGAGATAATCGGTGCCCTTGCAAATCCCGCCCTCAAGACCATTTACAACGGCAAAAGCCTGAGAGAGAACTACAGCGATCTCGATCTGAATGATGTTGCGTATGAGGGCATGATCGGTGCGCTGTTGCATTTAGTTTTCGGGATAATCCACTGCAGTGCCGCCGCCCTTGAGACTGAACAGCGCCGCGCCGATGGCGGGCGCATAGGCGGCGTGGTCGGGAATGATGATGTCAAGACCGTAGAGCGCGGCAACAGGATCAAGCAGTTCCCTGACCCGGGGCATACCCGTAAGCGTACCGGTGAGGATCACGGTTTTGGTTCCGCAGCTGCGGGTGGCAAAGAAGGAGATCGTGCCGATGACCTGCATGACCATATTGGTGACACCGAGGGCAAGGTCGCCGGGAATGGCTCCCTCGGAGATCTTGCCGAAGTTGGAAGCGGTAACATCGCTGTCGAGGGAGAAGTCGGCATCGCGGCTGAGATCGCCCACGCTGAGGTCGATGCGGCTGAGGTCGCCCTCTTCCAGCAGCTTTTCCACCTGCTCCATGCTGCGGGCACCGGTGAGCAGGGAGCAGAGCCCGAACAGCGTACCGCCGCCCACGCCGCTGCCGCCAAGATGGCGGATCTCATCGGAGCTTGCCCAGACAAAGGCGGTGCCGGTACCAAGACTGACGACCACGGCATTGTCCTTGCCCGAGAGGGACAGACCGCCGCAGCCGATAGCATCAAACTCAGGTACTTTTTCTGTGGGGATGCCGTAGATTGGTTGGTTGACATAACTCGAGCCTACACCTGTCAGCACGATGCGGGAGATATCCTGCAGCTTCAGTCGATTGGTATTGAGGAAGTTGCCCACTGCACCGTAGAGACTGGTGAGTTGGTCATTTGCCTCTACCCGCAATGCGGAAAGCAGGGAACCGTCCTCTCTCAGACCCACGATCTTGGTGGTGGAACCGCCGATATCAACGCCGAGAATGATACCCATACGTACCCTCCGTTTCAACCGGGAGTTCCTTTTGTCCCCGGTACTTTTTCTGTGCTCATCATAGTCGCTTTTGCGGGGGATGTCAACCGAAGTGGAAAATCTGACAAAAAGATTGCGTTTAGCGGGCAAATGCAATATACTATGGTGTATCGGAGAGGCTTTACCGATAACAAAGATGAAAAATACCGCTGCTGGACAAAGTGCGGCGGACAAAAGAAAAGGAATTTGTCATGAAGACCGAGAAAAAGATGAACCTGAGTATGCTCTGCGATTTTTATGAGCTGACGATGGGCAATGGCTACTTCCGCAACGGCTACAAGGATCGTATCACCTACTTTGATACCTTCTTCCGCAGCGTTCCCGACAAGGGCGGTTTTGCCATTTCCGCAGGTCTTGATCAGGTCATTGATTACATTCAGAATCTGCATTTTGACGAAGAGGATATTGCGTACCTCCGTGGACGCGGTATTTTCTCTGAGGAATTTTTGGAGTATCTGAAGGACTTCCGTTTTACCGGCGATATTTACGCCATTCCCGACGGCACCCCCATTTTCCCCCGCGAGCCGGTGATCACCGTCCGCGCCAAGGCAATCGAAGCACAGCTGATCGAAACCTTTATCCTGCTGAGCTTTAACCACCAGAGTCTGATCGCCACCAAGGCGAACCGCATCTGCCGCGCTGCTAATGGCCGCGCTGTGATGGAGTTTGGTTCCCGCCGCGCACAGGGCGTCGGCGGTGCGGTGGACGGAGCCAAGGCTGCCTACATCGGCGGCTGCATGGGCACTGCCTGCACCCTTACCGACGAGATGTACGGTGTTCCCGCGGTGGGCACCATGGCACACTCCTGGGTGCAGATGTTCGACAGCGAATATGAGGCATTCAAGACCTACTGTGAGCTGTACCCCACCAGTGCAACTCTTCTGGTGGATACCTATAACACCCTCAAGAGCGGCGTTCCCAATGCCATCCGCGCCTTCAACGAGGTGCTCAAGCCCCTCGGCATCACCAAGTGCGGCATCCGCCTTGACAGCGGCGACATTGCCTACCTTTCCCGCAAGGCACGCCAGATGCTGGATGAAGCAGGCTGGACGGAGTGCACCATCACCGCTTCCAATTCCCTCGATGAGCGCCTGATCACCGACCTGCTGCAGGAGGGCGCGTGCCTGAACAGCTTTGGCGTGGGCGAGCGTCTGATCACAGCCAAGAGCGATCCTACCTTCGGCGGTGTGTACAAGCTGGTGGCGGTGGAGGATGAGGACGGCGAGATCAAGCCCAAGATCAAGATCAGTGAAAATGTGGCAAAGATCACCATTCCTCACTTCAAAAAGGTCTATCGCTTCTATGGCCGCGATACGGGCAAGGCGATCGCGGACTATATCACGCTCCACGATGAGACGGTGGATGACAGCGAAAATCTGGTCATCTTCGATCCCAACGCCACCTGGAAGCGCAAGGAAGTGTACAACTTCGAGGCAAGAGAACTGCAGGTGCCGATCTTCATCAACGGCGAGCTGGTGTACAAGCAGCCCACCCTGCAGGAGACCCGTGCATACTGTGCCCAGCAGGTCGATACCCTCTGGGACGAGGTCAAACGTTTCGACAATCCGCATTCTTACTACGTGGATCTCTCTGAAAAACTCTGGGATGTGCAGCAGAAGCTGCTGCATCAGAACAGCTGACCACCATCGTCCCCGACGGCAGTCGGGGACGATTTGCTTTTTAAAACATAGACGATTTCACAGTATGGTTGCATAGACTGAAGCAAGGAGGTTTTATGGAGCAGGGAGTGAAAAGTACAGAACGAAATATTTCGGCAGGTATGCGCATCTTGCTGGTGGCGATATCGCTGGTGGCACACCTGCTGCTGATCCATCTGCTGTCGGACATTCTGGAGCAGCACTTTACCTTTGCGTTCGCGGCGATGGAGGTGGCGGCGCTGATCTGCGCCATCCGCATCTACAATCGACGGGGCAGCCCCAGCTATAAGATGCTGTGGATCCTGCTGATCCTGGTGGCACCTGTGGCGGGACTGATCCTCTATACCCTTCTGGGTAAGATGCCGGAGCGCCGCAGGAAGGAAAAAACCAAGCAGCTTCCGCTGCCGGAGGTGTGGGAAAGTCAGCGCATCCGGAGCGAGAATAATTTTGTGGCGCTCAAGCGGGACTACCCCAACTGGAGTCGTCTTGCTGCCTATCTGCAGAAAAAAGACTTTCTGCTGTACGGCAATACCGACGCGGTATACCTGCCCAGCGGCGAAGCATTCTTTGAGGATCTCATTGCCCGCATGGAGCAGGCGGAGAAGTTTATTTTTCTTGAGTACTTCATTGTGGCAGAGGGACAGGTCTGGGATCGGATCTCCCATGTACTGCGGGAGCGTGCCGCTGCGGGGGTAGAGGTCAAACTGGTGTTTGACGACTTTGGCAATATCACCCGCTTCAAGGGTGAGACGCTGGCGGCGCTGCGTACCGCAGGGGTGGAAGTCAGAGTGTTCAACCCGGTACATCGTTATGTAAACCGATTGTATTTCAACTTCCGCGATCACCGCAAGATCGCCATCATCGACGGCGAATGGGCGTACACGGGCGGCATCAACATTGCAGATGAATACGCCAATGTCATTCAGCGCTTTGGGTACTGGAAGGACACTGCCGTGCGGATGCACGGCGAGGGTGTGTGGGGCGCGACCCGTCGTTTCATTCGTATGTGGGTGCGCTGTGGTGGTCATCTGCCACGGGAGCTGGATGAGTACCACCCCACCCACACGGTGAAGGGAGAGGGCTTCTGCCAGTTTGTGACGGATGGTCCTGAGAACAATCCCGACAATCCTATCGAGGATATGTATCTGCAGATGATCTCCTCGGCGAAAAAGTCCTTCTATGTCACCACACCCTATCTTGCAGTGGAGGATTACATGGTGGGCGCTCTCTGCTGCGCGGCAGACGGCGGCGTGGATGTGCGGCTGATGGTGCCGGGGATCCCCGACAAGAAATACGTCTACTATGTGACAGGCTCGTATTTTGAGCAGCTGTTGGAGCACGGTGTCCGCATCTATCTCTATACCCCCGGCTTTCTCCACTGCAAGAGCGTGATGGTGGATGGGGAGCTGGCGCTGGTAGGCTCGGTGAACATGGACTATCGCAGCTTCCAGCTCCATTATGAGGATGCGGCGCTGTTCTACGGCGCGCCTGTGGTGGAAGAGCTGCGGGAGGACATGGAACGGATCATGGAGGAAAGCGAAGAGATCAGCGCAGAAAAGTGGAGGAAACGCGGCATCTTCCAGCGTATGACCGAGCAGATCCTGCGGCTCTTTGCCAGTTGGATGTAAAAAAACAGGACGGTATATTGCCGCCCTGTGAACGTATTTCGGCGCAAGAAAAAGGAGAGGCAAGCTTGCCTCTCCTTTTTCTTGTTCAGACAGTCGGTTGTTCTGTCTGCTATGATTTAACTTAAACGGGAATGACCAGAACCTGACCCACGTTGATCTTTGCGGGATCCTTGATGGTTGCCGTGTTAGCGGCATACAGATCATCCCAACGGGTACCGCTGCCGAGAACGTTCTTAGCGATCTTCCAGAGGCTGTCGCCTGCCTGCACGGTGTAGGTGTTGCCGGAAACAGCGGGCTTCTCGGGAGTAGGTGCGGGTGCAGGAGCGGGCTCTTCCTTTTCAGCCTTGACCACGGGCAGGTTGTTCTTGTACCAGCCGTTGTTCATGCCGCTCTGGACGTTCAGGACAGTGAAGCCTGCAGCCTTCAGAACAGCCACGGTCTGGCTGGACTGCTGACCGGAGTTGCAGATGACAGCGATGGTCTTGTCCTTGGGAAGCTTGTCGAGGTTGTCGCCCAGTTCTGCATAGGGGATCAGCTTAGCGCCGTCAATGTGACCTGCGTCATACAGCTCCTGAGTACGAACGTCGAGGATGAAGTACTTGGAGGTATCCTTGGCGAGTTCGGTGACCTGCAGCATGTTCTTGCCCTCGGGCATGGTGATGGAGTAAGCGATGGCATCCATCAGCAGCTGCTCGTTCTTGGTCAGCTTCTTGTTGGTAGCGGGAACGAACTTGTTCTCCTTGGTCTCGAGAGGAGTGCTGTCGGTGAAGGAGCCTGCGCCGCCGCTGAGGGTGAAGGCATTGAAGCCTGCCAGACGCAGAGAGCCGACGGTCTGACCAGCGGTCTGACCGGAGTAGCAGACAACGATGATGCGCTTATCGCGGGGCAGCTGATTGATATACTTGGACACCTGAACGAAGGGAATGTTGACTGCGCCCTTGAGGTGACCCTTAGCATAGTCAGCTGCATCGCGGATATCGAGGATCAGAGAATCGCCGGCATTGGCAGCCTTCACCACGTCATCCAGAGGCATCATGTTCTTGCCACGAGTCATGGCACCTGCAAAGTAAGTCTTGGCAGCTTCGTAAGCAGTTTCCTGAGGACGGACAACGGGCAGATCCTTCTTGTACCAGCCGTTGTTCATGCCGCTCTGGATGTTCTTGACGGTGAAGCCGGCAGCCTTCAGGACAGCCACGGTCTGGCTGGACTGCTGACCGGAGTTGCAGATGACAGCAATGGTCTTGTCCTTGGGCAGCTTATCGAGGTTTGCACCCATCTCCAGATAGGGGATGAGGGTAGCACCGTCAATATGACCCTTGGCAAAGAGCTCCACGGTACGGACATCGAGGATGAAATACTTCTCGGGAGCTGCAGCGACATCTTCCACCTGCAGCATATTCTTATCTTCGGGCATGGTCATGGAGTAACGGATTGCTTCCAGCAGGAGCTTCTCGTTCGCGGTCAGTTCCTTGTTGGTAGCGGGAACGAACTCGTTAGCGGTGGTTTCCAGCTTGGTGTCAGCGGTGAAGGAACCTGCACCGCCCCTGAGGGTGAAGGCGTTGAAGCCGCCCAGGCTCAGGGAGCCGACGATCTGGCCTGCGGTCTGACCGGAGTAGCAGCAGACAATGATGCGCTTGTCGCGGGGCAGCTGATCGAGGTAGTTGACGACCTCGATGAAGGGAATGTTGACGGCACCCTTGAGGTGACCCTTGTCATAATCTTCCTTGCTGCGGATGTCGAGGATCAGAGAATCACCGGCTTCAGCAGCCTTGACAACGTCCTCCAGAGGCAGCATGTTCTTGCCCTGTTTGCCGGCCTTTTCAAAATAGGTCTTGGCAGCTTCATAGGCAGCCTTGGTAGCTTCTGCGGAGGGGGTGGCGGCAAATGCGGTCACAGAACAAAGACCCATCAGCATCACCATTGCCAGGAACAGAGAAAATACTCTTTTCATAGACAGACGCTCCTTTTCAGAATAAATGATATGACCTACACACTCCCGGTTCCAACCGAAAACCGGTGATACATAGATTACATCTATTTTATATCTCCAAAATACGGAAATCAATCTGCATCGAAAAACACAATGAATCGAGCGTTTTCGAGCAAAAAAACTCTGATAAATTTCAAAGAATACACTTGACAGAGAGTTTTTGATAATTGTTTTGTCAATCTTAAAAAGCTTTGTTGACGAAAAGTACATACTGTACGCGGCAAGGAAAAACGGGGCATCCCGAAGGATGCCCCGCTGAGGGAATTCGTTATCTGGTTGCGACCACGGCGTTCATCTGATCCACCTCGCGAGGGGGGGAGAAGTCAATCGCTCCGGTTGGATTTGTCTACTGTGGACAAACAGAATGAGGGTATTCTGTCGAAAACAGAGAAAGGCAGATTGCCGTTTTTGTACACCAGCTGTGGGACGGCTCATTTATGTGTCATATCCCAAAGGGAAACATAGTATGTGACAGGTCCTTTATTTTGTGACCTTGTGGCAGGTCGTGCGACAGGGGCATCCCAGATCGTTGGTATGGCGATCGTGACGACCACTGCGATCAATTCTGTTTTGACTGTGAGAAATCCTGCGGGGAATGCGGCAGCGCTCACCATCACACCGGTTGCGGGCGGTCCGCGTTCTGTCTCTGCACACTAATGCTGTCGGCTCCTCTGCCAATGAGACCGTATATCGTGTTATGGTATATGTACCGCTGGATGGAAGCGGGGATGAGATCGGTCAGCTGTTTGTGGATCGGATCAGCCTTATCATGGGCACACAGCAGAAAGGTCGGATCGAGAAAAAGAAAGGCAACAATGGAGATTATTACGGGGTCATCCGTGGCGCGGTGGCTGTCGGTACAGTCGGTTTGATTCTGGAGCATTCTTTCCACACCAATACGCGGTCCGCAAACTGGCTGATGAAAGAATCGAATCTGACCCGTTTGGCAGAGGAGGAAGCAGCTGTCATTGCTGAATATTTTGACGTGCCGGAGCCGGTTGTTGAGCGAGATAAATTGTACCGCATTCAGGCGGGGGCATTTCGTCTGAAAGCCAATGCCGAAGCCTATCTGGCAGACATCAAGGCGGCAGGTCTCGATGCGTATATCACCACGCAGGCTGATTAAACGGAAGTAGGCTTTAGCAGAACCGTGAAAGGGGTTCGTTCTCCGTCGGGATGCGGACCCCTTATACAAAAAAGACGGACTGCATTGGATGATTTTAAAAGAAAAAATGAATTACAATCAATAAAACAAAACTTGAATTATGTGGTCAGGTTTGCTATTCTGAACACATCCACAAGAATACATACAAGAGGTGGGAAAGATGAAAAGAATTGTTGCGATAATGCTGGCTTTTGTTATGGCACTGTCATTGTGTGCGTGCGATCATGTGCCTCCGGAGATGTCCAAGGATACCTATAAGGTAGGTAAAAAGGCGCTGGAAGTTATGGATAAGCACCTTGCCGGTGGGATCGATGCTGCGGAAGCGGAGAAACAGCTGACTGCGGTTTATGGTGAAATTACAGCTGTGATGAACAGCATCCATCCGGATCCCAGCAGTTCGACTTATGCAAAGGATTATGAATACGCCAAGACTGCCAAATCGGTAGAATACAGCATTAAGAATTTCGTGCTTGGTCTGAGGGGAGAGGAAGATAGTCTGGGCAAAGTGCCTGACTTGCAGAAGAGCAGAGACTTCCTGTACTCTACACTGACCGGCGCCGATATGAACAAGGGCTGAGAAAAGAGGAGCTATTGCAGAATGAAAGTTCTGCAGCAGCTCCTTTTTTATGATTGCGATCAGAGCACGCAGGAAAAACAAAAAGGGAGCATCCCGAAGGATACTCCCTTGGTCCGAGTGACTGGACTTGAACCAGCGGCCGCGGCGGCGTTTGCGCCGCGAAAGCCGCAAAGCGGCTCATTTAAAATTGCAAGAGGTCGCTGGTTCACAGGAACGCAGGAAAAACAAAAAGGGAGCATCCCGAAGGATACTCCCTTGGTCCGAGTGTCATTAAAGGATCTGGCAAACGCAAGTAGAATCAATGTTTTGCAAGCAGCAAGCAAGGCGCTTTTATCTACAACAGAGCGCAATCTACGATAAACGGTAGGTTGCGCTTTGGTTTTGAGGAGTTTCTTAATAGACGATCCTAAGATTGCTCACAACATATGCTTAGCAAGCATTGACAGTGAGATCCACAGTTGTCGGCATTTATCCTTTTACCTACGAAGCTTTTTGTTGGACAGGTCACCATACACCGGGGTCGCCAGGCCAAAACCGCCGGACACGGTTAGGATCTGACCGGTGGTGTAGGCGGCTTCGTCACTTGCCAGATACACCACTGCCGCTGCGATTTCCTCCGGCAGTCCCATCCGGCCAAGGGGAATATGCCGCAAAAACAGGCTCCGGAATTCCTCTGTCAGGTTTTTCTCCACTGCTTCTGTTGCAGTCATTCCCGGCAACACCGCATTACAACGAATTTTATTTTTTGCTTCATGGACTGCGATCAGCTTGGTCAGATAGTTGATCGCCGCCTTGCTGGTTCCGTAAGCCACCTGAGAGATGTCCGGGACAATGCCTCCTACGGAGGAAATGTTAATGATGCTGCCGCCCTGCTTTGCTGCCATATGCTTTGCCGCAGCCTGACTGGCCATAAAGACGCTTCGCAGGTTCAGGTTGATGGTATCCAAAAATACAGAGGGTTCGGTATTTAAAAAATCCAAATCCTTACCGGGGTTCGAGGTGCCGAAATTGTTGACCAACACATCGATACCGTCCGCATCGGTTACCACATCTTCCACCATAGAAGTAAAGGTTTCCGGTTGCGTCGCATCGTTGAATACGCATTTTACATTGCCGCCTTGCGCGTTCAGCTCATCTGCGATTTCTTGTGCCCGTTCCAGATTTCTGGCCGCCATATAAACAATGGCACCTTCCTTTGCACAGGCCTTCGCACAGGCAAGGCCGATACCCCGGGTGGATGCGGTGACTAATACGATCTTGTTTTTTAATCTCATGTCGTTTCTCCTCTGTTGCGAATCTTAGGCAAAAAGAATACAGCAGCGATGCCGGCAGCGATACAAACCAGCTCCGCAATTGCCAAGGAGTGAATGGATCGGACAGCGGCAGCCGCCCCTGATGCCCCACCTGCGATCAGACCGGTGATCTGATTGGTAAACAACGGGACGAATACCGCCACGCCAAAGGGAGCGGCAAGATCCCGAAACAGACCGTAGGTTCCGGTGCCTGCGCCGGCTTCCTGTGGGGACAGCCCGGACAGTGCTACTTTCATAAATATCGTTCCGTTTCCGCCCAGGCCAAAACCGAGAATACCCAAAGAGGCCATCAGCAGCAGGACAGAGGTTGCTTCAGAGAACAAAAACAAGACTCCACATCCGATGCCTGTCAGTAGCAGTGAGCCGATCAGTACGCGCTTTGGTTCAAACCGGTCTGCCAGCGGCCCCAAAAGCACGGCACCCAGCGACATTCCCACATACATCACAGAGATGGCATAGCCGGAGACCGCGGTGTTGTCCGGCTGCGTATAATTTACGAAAACAATGGTGTTGGTCATGTTTGCCTGCATCAGTCCCTGTGTCAGAAACAGCGCAAGGACGCTGAGCACAAAAGCGCTTCGTAACATAAATCTGCCGGGCAGGATGGGATTCTTTGCTTTTCTTTCGGCTGTGATCAAACCCGCCAAGCTGATGATGGCAGCAATCAGCACACCCAAGAATGCTTTTGATATCCAGCCAAAGTTCTGTCCGAAGGACGGAATGCACAGT
>JAFVXA010000042.1 GCA_017501355.1 Oscillospiraceae bacterium | reverse complement strand
CGGCACCTTCGACGTGTCCATCCTCGAGATCGACGACGGCGTGATCGAGGTTCTCGCAACCGCCGGCAACAACCGCCTCGGCGGCGACGACTTCGACGAGTGCATCATGAAGTGGATGGTGGCTGAGTTCAAGAAGGCTGAGGGCGTTGACCTCGCCGGCGACAAGGTCGCTATGCAGCGTCTGAAGGAAGCTGCTGAGAAGGCAAAGATCGAGCTTTCCGGCGTGATGAGCTCCAACATCAACCTGCCCTATATCACCGCGGATGCTACCGGTCCCAAGCATCTGGATCTGACCCTCAGCCGCGCCAAGTTCAACGAGCTGACCGCACATCTGGTGGACGCTACCATGGGTCCCGTGCGTCAGGCTATGAGCGACGCAGGTCTGAATCCTTCTCAGCTCTCCAAGGTGCTGATGGTGGGCGGCTCCAGCCGTATCCCCGCTGTTGCCGAGGCTGTGAAGAAGTTCACCGGCAGCGAGCCCTTCAAGGGCATCAACCCCGATGAGTGCGTGGCTATGGGCGCAGCTCTGCAGGCAGGCGTGCTGACCGGCGACGTGAAGGGTCTGCTGCTGCTGGATGTCACCCCCCTGTCCCTCGGTATCGAGACCATGGGCGGTATCTGCACCAGACTCATCGAGCGCAACACCACCATCCCCGTGAAGAAGAGCCAGATCTTCTCCACTGCTGCCGATAACCAGACCAGCGTGGAAGTCAACGTTCTGCAGGGCGAGCGCGAAATGGCTGCTGCCAACAAGAGCCTCGGTCGCTTCCACCTTGACGGCATCGCTCCCGCACGCCGCGGTGTGCCCCAGATCGAAGTGACCTTCAACATCGATGCTAACGGCATCGTGAACGTGTCCGCAAAGGATCTCGGTACCGGCAAGGAGCAGCAGATCACCATCACCGCATCCACCAACATGAGCAAGGAGGATATCGAGCGCGCTGTGAAGGAAGCTGAGCAGTTTGCGGCTGAGGATGCCAAGCTCAAGGACGAAGTGGAGACCCGCAACCAGGCTGACCAGATGGTCTATCAGACCGAGAAGGCTCTGGAAGAAATGGGCGACAAGCTGCCCGCAGAGGACAAGGCAAGCGTCCAGAGCGCGGTTGACAAGCTGAAGGAGACCCTCAAGGGCACCGATACCGCTGCCATCAAGGCAGATACCGAGGCTCTGACCAAGGCATTCTATGCCGTGAGCGAGAAGCTCTATCAGCAGGCTAACCCCAATGGCGCAGGTCCCGATATGGGCGGCTGCGCAGGCGGCGATTGCGGCAGCTGCGGCAACGACGGCGGTCAGCAGTACTATGATGCTGACTACAAGGTCGTGGACGAGGATAACAAGTAATCAGTCCAACTCCTGTTGGGCTAACCGGCAGGAAGATTTCCGCAAAAAGCGGGGATCTTCCTTTGCCGCTTTCCATTCCCGTCCGCTTCGGCAGACGGAACTATGAGCGGAGAATATAAATGGCTGATAAAAGAGATTATTACGAGGTACTGGGGCTGCAGAAGGGCGCCAGTACTGACGACATCAAAAAAGCATATAAGAAAATGGCGCGTCAGTATCACCCCGATCTGAACCCCGGCGACAAGGCTGCCGAGGAGAAGTTCAAGGAGATCAACGAAGCCAACGAGATCCTCGGCGATCCCGAGAAGAAGGCTCGCTATGATCAGTTCGGTTTCGCGGGCGTGGACCCCAGCTACGGCGCAGGTGCCGGTGGAGGTGCAGGCGGCTTTGGCGGATTCGACTTCGGCGATCTGGGTGATATTTTCGGCAGCTTCTTCGGCGGCGGCTTTGGCGGCGGCAGCCGTGCCAACCCCAATGCGCCCCAGCGGGGCGACAGCATCCGCATGGCGCTGACCCTTACCTTTGAGGAAGCGGCATTCGGCTGCAAGAAGGCGGTCACCGTGGAGCGCACGGAAAGCTGCGACAGCTGCCGCGGCACCGGCTGCGAGCCGGGTACGACCCCTGAGGTCTGTCCCACCTGCGGCGGTCGTGGTGTGGTGCAGCAGCGCAAGCAGACCCCCATGGGCGTGTTTTCCACCTCTGCCCCCTGCCCCAACTGCGGCGGCAAGGGCAAGATCATTCACAAGCCCTGCAAGGACTGCCACGGCACCGGAAACGAGCGCAAGCGCAAGACCATTCAGGTGGACGTTCCCGCAGGTATCGACGATGGTCAGACCATCTCCCTGCGCGGGCAGGGTCATGCGGGCAAGAATGGCGGTCCCAGCGGCGATCTGCTGATCGTCATCACCGTCCGTCCCCATGATCTGTTCCGCCGCGACGGCACCTCTGTGCTCTGCGAAGCACCCATCACCTTTGCACAGGCGGTCCTCGGCGCGGAGCTGGAGATCCCCACCATTGACGGCAGAGTCAAGTACACCCTCCCCGAGGGCACCCAGAGCGGCACCACCTTCCGTCTCAAGGGCAAGGGCATCCCCCTGCTCCACGGCAGAGGGCGCGGTGACCAGTATGTGACGGTGTACATTGAGACCCCCCGCAACCTCACCCGGGAGCAGAAGCAGAAGCTGAAGGAATTCAGCGAGAGCCTTGGCGAGGGCAACTACGAGGACGAGAAGGGTTTCTTCAGAAAGTTCTGGAAATAAAATCTCCTATGCGCGCGGTTGCGCTGCATGAGGTTTTTCAATGAAAAATCAGCACACAAAGAAAAGGGAGAAAACAGAAATGAAAATTGCAATGGGTTGTGATCATGGCGGCTTTGCCATGAAGGAAGAACTGAAGGCATATCTGACCACGCTGGGTCACGAGGTCAAGGACTGCGGCTGCTACAGCACCGACAGCTGCGACTATCCCGAGTTCGGCGAGGCTGCCGCAAGAGCAGTGGCAGAGGGCGAATGCGAAAAGGGTGTGGTGGTCTGCACCACCGGTATCGGCATTTCCATTGCTGCCAACAAGGTCAAGGGCATTCGCTGCGCGCACTGCCCCGATGTGATGTCCGCAGAAATGACCCGCCGTCACAACGATGCCAATGTCATCGCCATCGGCGCGGGCATGGTGGGCATGAACGTGGCAAAGCGTATGGTGGAGGTGTTCCTTAGCACCGAGTTTGAAGGTGGTCGCCATCAGCGCCGCGTGGATCGCATGATGGAGATCGAAAACCGCTGAGTTCAGCTTACACGAAAGGGGGGCGGTCTTGTGGCAAAATATCAGAGCTATCGGGGTCGCGTACCCTTGAAGCGGAAGTTGGCTGTGGCTGCTATGGTGCTGATTCTGCTGATCTGCGGGGCGTACCTTGCCATCAGCCAGTATGTGGAGTTTGAGAGCGACGGCGGTATGAGCCTTCGTCTGCCGTGGGTCAGCGAGGAAACGCGGCAGGAGAAGGAAGATGGGAGCGGGGAGCTGCCAGATATCTCCCTTGTCATTAACGAGCCGCAGGATCTTCTGGATGAGATGCACGCGGTGGAGATCTCTGCGCAGACCCTGCGCCTGCGCCGCGACGAGGGGCAGTGGTGGACTGCGGAGGGCTTCAATGCCGTCTCCGTCCGTCTGAAAGAGAAGGACGGTATGCTGCACTATGCCTTTGCCTCCGCCCCCGCAGAGCTCATCCATCCGGGTGCCCTTTCCCGGGCGGAGCTGGAAGTGCTGCTGAACGACGATGTCTACACCGTGGCGCGGATCTCCTGCTTCAGCGACAGTGCCGCTGCCGCCATGGACATGGCGGGGAAGGGGCTTTGCCAGAAAAACGGCTATATCTGGTATGACAACAGCAACAACCATTGGCTCGATCCCGGCAAGGAAGCGGCACAGGACTATCTCGTTGCCCTCTGCGCCGAGCTGGTGGAGCTGGGCTTTGACGAGGTGCTGCTGGAAAACGCCTGCTACCCCACCATGGGCAAGCTCCACAAGAGCGCCCCGGTGCAGGTCGATCGAAGCAAGACCATTGAAAAGTTTTTGGGAGCTGTGGCGAAGGTCTTTGACGGTGAGCACGTGCGGCTGAGTCTGGTGCTCGACGAGCGGACGCTCCTTGCGGGCAGTGACGAGACCGCGGGACTGGAGCTGAAGGAAGTGCTGGGGGATGTACTGCGGCTCTATGTCCGCACCGCAGATCCCGCTGCGGCGGAAACCGCCCTGCGCGGCTGTGCAGAGACCACGAAGCTGGTGGTCATTGACGGCACAGAGGGCGCACGCTGTACAGTGCGATGAAAAAAGACGGGAAAGATGCGCTGCGACGATGGTCGCGGCGCATCTTTTTATATATTTTTGTGCGCGGCAGAATGACAGCTGTTTGTCGCAAAAATGCAGGGAAAAGAGAAGGAAATCCAGCTTTGGAGGAAAAAAAGTCCTGTTTTGTGAAGAAAAGGAGGGGCTTGGTGCTGCAAAAGTAACAAGCCTGCGGTTGACAAGAGAGGTTATTTTGGACTATTATGTACATAACATTAATCTATGCATCCATACAAAAAGCTGCATAAAAATCAGAAAAACGATGATAAATTTGGCATCGAAGGAAAACAGCGTCCGATGCCGGAAAAGGCGGTGAAAACCATGCTGGAGGAGAGCATCCGGGTCATCCGGGAAACGGAAGCGCAGATGGAGGAGGAGAAGCTGTCCGCCCGCGCCCGCGGTCAGAAACTGATCGCAGAAGCGGAAAAGGCGGCGCAGGCGACCCTTGCCGCCGCAGAAAAGATGCTGCGGGAGGAACGGCAGGCACAGCTGCAGCAGGCAGAAGAGAATGCTGCAGCCAGCCGCAGGGAGATCCTCGCCAAGGCAGAGGAAAGCTGCCGCTTGCTGAAAGAGCGTGCCAGAGCAAAGCAGGAAGCGGCTGTGGAAAGGATCCTCGCAGAGGGGGTGTAACACTTGTCTATCGTGAAAATGAAGGCGCTGACACTGCTGGCGCCCTCCAAGGATGTGAAGCTGCTGCTGCGCACGCTGCAGCACTTCGGCTGCGTGGAGGTGAGCGAGGCGGAGGCGGAGGAAGGCTTCCTGCCGCTGGAGTCCCGCTCGGCGATGCTGCGTACCTTTTCGAGGGATGTGCAGGCGGCGCTTGATACTATGAACAGCTACGTGCCCGCGAAGAAGAGTATGTTTGCTCCGCGACGGGAAGTGGAGGAGGCAGCCTTCTGGGACAAAACGACCTGGCGCGGCGACGTTCGTCTTGCCCGCGAGGTCAATGGCTGCGAGCAGACCGTACAGGCGACCATCGCCAAGGAAGCGGAGTTCCGTGCGCGGGAGGAGAGCCTTGTCCCGTGGCAGAGCTATCCCCTGCCGCTGGACTGCAAGGGGACGAAGCACTGCCGCGTGATCCCCGGCACGCTCCCTGCCAAGACCGACCTTGCAGAGGTGCAGGCGGCGCTGGCAGAACGCGTGGAAGCGGCGGAACTGTATGAGATCTCGCAGGACAGAGAGTTTTTGTATGTCGTCATGCTCGTCCATGAGAGCGTGGAAAAGGATGCCATGGTGCTGATGCGAGGCTACGGTCTGTCGCTGCCGGTGTGGAAGGATCTCCACGGTACGGCGGTGGAAAATCAGGCGGCATTCAGAAGAGAGATGGCGGCACTGGAAAAGGAGCGGGAGCTGGAGATCGAGCAGATCAAGGCGCGCTGCGGCTCGGCAGAGCGTCTGGAGACCCTGCAGGATCGACTGCAGCAGTATCTCGCCCGAGAGGAAGCCACCGAGCGTCTGCAGAAGGGCGGCACGGTGACCCTGCTGAAAGGCTGGCTGCCCGCCGACAGGGAGGAGGACTTCCGTAAGCTCATGGAGAGCACGGATTGCGCCTTCGAGCTGCGGGACCCCACGGAGGAGGAATACCCCGACGTGCCGGTGCTGCTGCGGAACAAAAAATGGGTGCGCCCGCTGAACATGGTGACGGAGATGTACTCTCTGCCCGCCTACAACGGTGTCGACCCGAACCCGCTGATGGGTCCGTTCTTTATCCTGTTCTACGGCATTATGATGGCGGACATGGGCTACGGTCTGCTGATGATGCTCTCGGCATGGTTTATGACCAAAAAGACGAAGCCCAAGGGTGGCATGGCAAACTTCTGGGGCTTGATGGCGCTGGGCGGTGCGAGCACCTTTATCATGGGTGCCATCACGGGCGGTTTCTTCGGTGACTTCATCCCCCAGCTGGCAAAGCTGATCAATCCCGAAAGCACGCTGACATTGCCCTCTCTCTTTAACCCTCTGGACGATGCGCTGATGGTACTCATCGGCTCGCTGGCATTGGGTCTGGTGCAGATCTTCACCGGTATGGGCATCAGCGCAGTGAGAAAGATCAAAAAAGGAGACACGGCATCGGCGGTCTGCGACGAGATCGCGTGGTTCCTTGTATTTGTGATCTTCGGCGTGGGTATTCTGATCGGACAGCTGAAGCTCGCGGGCATTGCCATCGCGGTGCTGCTGGTGGTGACACAGAGCTATGGCAAGAAGGGAATTGCCGGGAAGCTGGTGGGTATCGGCGGGTCGCTGTATAACCACGTGACAGGCTACTTCAGCGACATTCTTTCCTATTCCCGCCTAATGGCGCTGATGCTGGCAGGTGCGGTCATCGCGCAGGTGTTCAACACCCTCGGTGCGATCACGGGCAACGTGATCACGTTCCTGCTGATCTCCGCGGTGGGCAATGCGCTGAACTTTGCGCTGAACCTGCTGGGCTGCTATGTGCACGATCTGCGTCTGCAGTGTCTGGAGTTCTTCAGCAGATTTTATGAGGACGGCGGCAAGCCTTTCCGTCCGCTGGAAGTCAATACAAAAATTGTGGATATTGTCAAGAATTGATTGGGAGGTACAACATGAGTTTCTTTGAATCTTTTGGTGGTTTGGCACTGGCACTGCTGGGCAGTGGTCTCGCAGTGGCGCTCTCCTGCGTGGGCAGCGCGAAGGGTACCGGCATTGCCGGTGAAGCAGGTACGGGTCTGCTGAGTCAGGATCCTTCCAAGTCCGGTAAGGTCATGGTGCTGCAGCTTCTGCCCGGTACGCAGGGTCTGTACGGTCTCGTGGTGTGGTTCTTCGCCCTGATCCGCATGGGCTTCATTAACGGCACAGCTGCAGATCTCACTGTGGTGGAAGGTATGCAGTACTTTGTTGCGTGCCTCCCCATGGCATTCGGCGGTCTGCTTTCCGCTATCGCGCAGGGTCGCGTGGCAGCAGGCTCCATCAACATTCTTGCCAAGAAGCCCAACGACTGGTCCAAGGGTCTGATCCTTTGCGGTATCGTTGAGTTCTACGCCATTCTTTCTCTGCTGGCGTCCATGCTGATGCTGCTGTGGCTCTGATCCCACAGAAGGGGGAACAGCCATGAACGGTATCGAAAAAATCACGCAGCGCATCCGAAACGATGCACAGGCGGAGATTGATGCGCTGTTGCTGGAGGCAGAAAAGAAAGCATCCACCATCACGAGCGAAGCGGAGGCACAGGCGACAGAGAAGCTGCGCCTTGGCCGCAAGCAGAATGCGGAGGCGGCGGAGCTGCATGAAAATCGTCTGATCAGCGCGGTGGAAATGGAAGCACGGCAGATGACCCTCGCTGCCAAGCAGGAAGTACTGCAGGAGTGCTTCGACATGGCACTGAAGAAGCTGCTGGCGCTGGAGGAAGATGCCCAGGTAGAGCTGCTGGCGGGCTTTGCTGCAAAGGAAAGCGAAAGCGGCAGGGAGGAACTGCTGTTCAGCGCGGAAACCGCACAGAAGATCGGCGAAAAAGTGGTGCAGCGTGCCAACGCGCTGAAGGCGGGGGCAAAATTCACCCTTGCCAGAGAAACGCGGGAGACCGATGGTGTGATCCTGCGTGACGGAAATGTGGAAATCAACGGAAGCCTTGCGATCGCCATGGAACAGAAGCGGCAGCGCATGGCAGCTGAAATCGCGGAGATCCTGTTTGCGTGATCCGCAGGGAAAGGGAGGCGAGCTGTTTTGCCGAATAAACTGAAAGCTGTTGACTGGCTCTGCGTCTCCGCCTATGTTCGCGCGCAGGAGGCAAAGCTGCTGACAGAAACGGAATACGGTCGTATGCTGGATGCCCATGAGCTGTCTGATGCCATCCGCGTGCTGCAGGATCATGGCTATGCGGTGGCAGAGCCCAGCCTTGCGGCAGTGGAAAGCGCCGTGCGGCAGGCACGAGCGGAGCTCTTTGCGGACTTCTCCGCCTTTTCCATGGACGATCGACTGCTGGATCTCTTCCGCATCCGCTATGACTATCACAATGTCAAGGTGGTGCTGAAGGCAGCAGCGGCAGGCATGGATGCGGAGCATTTGCTGCTGGAGGGCGGACGCTTTGAAAAGCAGGACTTCGCCCGCAGACTCCGCGAGGAAGAGGACGACACTCTGCCTGAGATCATGGCGGCAGCGGTGAAGGACGCAAGGCGTCTGCTCTTTGCGGCGGGAGATCCCCAGAAGGCGGATTTTGCGCTGGACCGCGCGTGCTTTGCGGAAATGGCGGCGCTCGCAGCGGATATGGAGAGCCCCTTCATCGACGAATATGTGCGGCTGATGATCGACGCGGAAAATGTGAAGGCACTGCTGCGCGTGCTGCGTATGTATGCGGGCGCGGAGATGCTGGCAGAGGCGGCGATCCCCGGCGGCAGAGTGGATGTGGATCACATTCTTGCGGCGGTGGAAAACGGCGCACTGACAGAGCCCTACATGGGTACGCCCCTTGCCATCGCGGTGGAGGAGATCGCACAGGCAGTCCACGGCGGCGGTGTGATGTTCTTCGAGAAGGCCTGCGACAATGCGCTGATGCACTATCTGCAGGATGCGGCACTTGTTCCCTTCGGACCGGAGGCGGTGCTGGCATACTTTGTCGCAAGAGAGCGGGAGTTCAGCAACATCCGCATTCTGATGGGCGGACGCTTTGCCGGGATGCGTCCGGATCAGATCCGGGAAAGGATGCGTGAGAGCTATGTCTAAGATCGCGGTTCTGGGTGAGCGCGAGAGCGTGCTGATGTTCCGTGCGCTGGGATTGGAGACGGTGTTCGCGGAGAGCCGCGAAACGGCAGTGAAGGAGCTGCACCGTCTTGCAAGAGAAGATACGAGCATCATTTATGTGACGGAAGATCTGGCGCAGCAGATGCTGGGCGAGATCGCAAAATACAAGGAGAGCATTTCCCCTGCGGTGATCCTGATCCCCGGCAAGGGCGGAAAACTCGGCATCGCGCAGGAGCAGCTCCGCAGCGCGGTGGAACGCGCCGTCGGCGCGGACATCTCTTAAAGAAAAGGAGAGTCAAATGAGCGGTAAAATCATTAAGGTCTCCGGCCCGCTGGTCATTGCAGAGGGTCTGGAAGACGCGAATATGGCGGACGTGGTCCGCGTGGGTGAGCAGCGGCTCATCGGTGAGATCCTGAATATGACGGGTGGTCAGGCATCCATTCAGGTGTATGAGGAGACCTCCGGTCTCGGTCCCGGCGCTGTGGTGGAGACCACGGGTGCGCCGCTGAGTGTGGAGCTTGGTCCCGGTATCATTGAGAACATTTACGACGGCATCCAGCGCCCGCTGGAGGAGATCATGAAAACCTGCGGCGCGAACCTCAAGCGCGGCGTGGAGGTACCTGCACTGAGCCGTGAGAAGAAGTGGCACTTTGTGCCCGTTGCCAAGGTGGGCGACAAGGTTCGCGGCGGCGACGTTTTGGGTACGGTGCAGGAGACTGCGGTGGTGCTGCACAAGATCATGGTCCCCGTGAAGCTCGCCGGCACGCTGAGCTTTGTGGCAGAGGAGGGCGACTATACCATTGAGGAGTGCATCGCCAAGCTTACCACGGACAAGGGCGAGGAAAAGCCCCTGACCATGGTGCAGAAGTGGCCTGTCCGCGTGGGTCGCCCCTACGAGAAGAAGTATCCCCCCATCCGTCCCCTGCAGACCGGTCAGCGCGTGATCGACACCATGTTCCCCATTGCCAAGGGCGGTACGGCAGCCGTGCCCGGTCCCTTCGGCAGCGGCAAGACTGTGGTGCAGCATCAGCTTGCCAAGTGGTCTGATGTGGATATCGTTATCTACATTGGCTGCGGCGAGCGCGGCAACGAAATGACCGACGTTCTGCGTGAATTCCCCGAACTGGTGGACCCCCGCACCGGCGAATCTCTGATGAAGCGCACGGTGCTGATCGCCAACACCTCCGATATGCCCGTGGCAGCCCGCGAGGCATCCGTGTACACCGGTATCACCATTGCGGAGTATTTCCGCGACATGGGTTATGACGTGGCAGTGATCGCAGACTCCACCTCCCGTTGGGCAGAAGCCCTCCGCGAGATGAGCGGTCGTCTGGAAGAAATGCCCGGTGAAGAAGGCTACCCCGCCTACCTCGCCTCCCGCCTTGCCCAGTTCTATGAGCGTGCGGGCGTGGTGGAGTGCATCGGCAGCGACGAGCGCCGTGGCTCCCTCACCGCGGTCGGCGCAGTTTCCCCTCCCGGCGGCGACCTGTCTGAGCCCGTCTCTCAGGGCACCATGCGTATTGTCAAGGTGTTCTGGGCGTTGGACGCATCCCTTGCTTATCGCCGTCACTTCCCCGCCATCAACTGGCTCAATTCCTATTCCCTCTACCTCGACGGCACGAAGGGCTGGTTCGACGAAAATCTCGGTCCCGAATTTATGCAGGGTCGCGCCACCGCCATGCGTATGCTGCAGGAGGAGGCAAACCTGCAGGAGATCGTGCAGCTTGTCGGTAAGGATGCGCTGAGTCCCAATGACCAGCTGACGCTGGAGACCGCCAAGATGGTGCGAGAGGACTTCCTGCAGCAGAACGCCTTTATGGATGTGGATTCCTATTCCAGCCACCAGCGCCAGAAGAAGCTGATGAGCATGATCCTCGACTTTGACCGTCTCGCCCGGGAAGCGGTGCGCCGCGGTGCAGAACTGGAGCAGATCATGGCGATCCCCGCCAAGGAAAAGATCGGTCGCGCCAAGTATGCCGCAGCGGACGAATATGAGGCAGTGTATGACGGCATCAGCCGCGAAATGGAAGCTGAGATCGCTGCGATCGTAGAGAAAGCAGGTGACATCGAATGAAAGAATATCGTACCATACATGAGATCTCCGGTCCTCTGATGGTGGTGGAGCAGGTCAGCGGCGTCACCTATGACGAGCTTGCCGAGATCGAGCTGCCCGATGGTACCACCCGCCGCTGCAAGGTGCTGGAAGTCAACGGCGACAAGGCTGTTGTGCAGCTGTTTGAAAGCTCTGCGGGCATCAATCTGAAGGACTCCAAGATCCGTTTCCTCGGTCACCCGCTGGAGCTGGCGGTGAGTGAGGATATGCTGGGTCGCGTCTTTAACGGCATGGGTCAGCCCATCGACGGAGGTCCTGCCATCCTTGCGGAGAAGCATCTGGATATCAATGGTCTGCCCATGAACCCCGCAGCCCGTGACTACCCCAACGAGTTTATCCAGACCGGCATTTCCAGTATCGACGGTCTGAATACCCTCGTCCGTGGTCAGAAGCTGCCCATCTTCTCCGGTTCCGGTCTGCCCCACGCCCAGCTTGCGGCGCAGATCGCCCGTCAGGCAAAGGTGCTGGATGGTGACAGCAAATTCGCCGTGGTCTTTGCCGCCATCGGCATCACCTTTGAGGAAGCGGAGTTCTTCATTTCCGACTTCCGCCGCACCGGCGCTATCGACCGCACGGTGCTGTTCACGAATCTTGCAAACGACCCGGCCGTTGAGCGTATCGCTACCCCCCGTATGGCGCTGACGGCGGCAGAGTATCTTGCCTTTGAAAAGGGGATGCACGTTCTCGTCATCCTCACCGATATCACCAACTATGCGGAGGCTCTGCGAGAGGTCTCCGCAGCCCGCAAGGAAGTCCCCGGCCGCCGCGGCTATCCCGGCTATCTCTACACCGACCTTGCCACCATGTATGAGCGCGCAGGTCGCAAGCTGGGGCAGGAGGGCTCCATTACCATGATCCCCATTCTGACCATGCCTGAGGACGACAAGACCCATCCCATCCCCGACCTGACCGGCTATATCACCGAGGGTCAGATCATCCTCTCCCGCGAGCTGTACCGCAGAGGCATCCTGCCTCCCGTGGATGTGCTGCCGTCTCTTTCCCGTCTGAAGGATAAGGGCGTGGGCAAGGGCAAGACCCGTGAGGATCATGCCCCCACCATGAACCAGCTCTTTGCCGCCTATGCCTCCGGCAAGGAAGCGAAGGAACTGATGACCATTCTGGGCGAAGCGGCACTGAGCCCCATGGATCTGCTGTATGCCAAGTTCGCCGACGAGTTTGAGAAGCGCTATGTCTCTCAGGGCGGTGAGGAAAACCGCAGCGTCATGGAAACGCTGGATCTCGGCTGGGATCTGCTGAGCATCCTGCCCAAGGCAGAGCTCAAGCGTATCAAGCAGGAAATGGTGGACCAGTACTATCCCGTAAAGAACTGAGGTGAACGCCTGTGGCAAATGCGACCATCAACCCCACGCGCATGGAGCTGACCCGTCTGAAAGGACGGCTCAAAACGGCGGTGCGGGGTCACAAGCTGCTGAAGGATAAGCGCGACGAGCTGATGAAGCAGTTTCTCGAAGTGGTGCGCCGCAACAAGGAACTGCGTGCCAGCGTAGAAAAGGGACTGGAGCAGTCCAACACCGCTTTCGCGGTGGCATCTGCCGTCCTTCTGCCCGAAATGCTGGAGCAGGCGCTGCTGTACCCGAAGCAGAGCGTGGCGCTGGAGGTGGGCAGCCGCAATATCATGAGCGTCATGGTGCCCACCTATCAGTTCCAGACCCGCAGCGCCAACGCAGCGGAGATCTACCCCTACGGCTTTGCCCAGACCTCGGGCGAGCTGGATACGGCGGTGGAGGGGCTTGGAAAGGTGTTTGAGGATATGCTGGAGCTGGCGCAGGTGGAAAAGACCATGCAGCTGCTGGCGCAGGATATCGAAAAGACCCGTCGGCGTGTCAATGCACTGGAATATGTGATGATCCCCGACCTCAAGAAGAACATCCGCTATATCTCCATGAAGCTGGAGGAAAACGAGCGCGGCAACACCACGAGACTGATGAAGGTCAAGGACATGATGCTGCAGCAGGCGCACGATTTCCGTCCTCCCGCACAGTAAGGAAACGAAACAAAGCAAACCGCTCTGCGTGGCAGGGCGGTTTGTATTTTGCGGTGGAAAATGGAGCTTTTTTTTGCGGGGATTCTATGGTAAACTCTTTTTAATATGTGCGAAAAAGGAGGAGAAGGGATGCTGAAACGAGCTTATGTGGAGATCACTAATGTGTGCAATCTCCATTGCGCCTTCTGCCCCGGCACAAGGCGGCGGCAGCGCTTTATGACGGCAGAGGAATTTGCCGCCATCGCGGAGAAGCTCAGAGGGTCGGTGCAGTATCTGTACCTCCATGTGATGGGCGAGCCCCTGCTGCATCCCGCTCTGCCGCAGATCCTTGCGGCGGCAGAGCAGCTTGGCTTCCGGGTCTGCGTGACCACCAACGGCACGCTGCTGGAGAAGGCGGGAGAGATGCTGCTTGGCTGCAGGGCGCTGCACAAGGTCAGCGTTTCGCTCCACAGCTTCGAGGGTAACGACGGCGGCGATATGCGCCCCTACCTTGAAAGCGTGTGGCGCTTTGCGGAAAAGCTGTCGCAGCGGGACGTGATCGGAGCATTGCGGCTCTGGAATGAAGGCGGCGCGGAGGAGCGCAACGGCGAGGTGCTGGCGTTCCTGCGGGAAAAGACGGGGCGGAGCGTTTGGGAAGAAAAGCGGGATGGCAGCTTCACCCTGCGCCCGAAGCTCTATCTTGAACACGCGGAAAAGTTTGAGTGGCCAGACCTCTCCGCGCCTGAGAGCGGCACGGAGTTCTGTCTCGGGCTCAGAGACCAGATCGCGGTGCTGGTGGACGGCACCGTGGTGCCCTGCTGTCTTGACCATGAGGGGGACATTCCCCTTGGCAATCTGCTGGAGCAGGATCTGGCAGATATCCTTGGAGGGGAACGGGCAAAGGCGATCTATGAGGGCTTTTCCTGCCGCCGTCCCACAGAGGAGCTGTGCCGCCGCTGCGGCTATGCCTCCCGCTTCAATCGGGGGTAAGCGATGAGAGAACAGTTGTTGGCACTGCGTGAGCCCCTTTTGCAGTGGTACGATGCCCACCGCCGCATTCTGCCGTGGCGGGAGGAGGTATCGCCCTACCGTACATGGGTGTCGGAGATCATGCTGCAGCAGACCCGCGTGGCGGCTGTGCTGCCCTATTTTGAGCGTTTTATGACAGCGTTTCCCACGGTGCAAGCCCTGGCAGAGGCAGAGGAAGAGAAGCTGATGAAGCTTTGGGAGGGGCTCGGCTATTACAGCCGTGCCCGCAACCTGCAGAAAGCGGCGAAGATCATCGCAGCGCAATACGGCGGCGTGTTTCCCGGGACCTATGACGAGCTCATCGCCCTGCCCGGCATTGGTGACTACACCGCGGGGGCGATTTTGTCCATCGCCTGCGGTATACCCACCCCGGCGGTGGACGGCAATGTGCTGCGCATCCTCGCCCGCCTTGGGGGGGATGAGAGCGATGTGACAGACGCGGCGGTGAAAAAGCGCTACCGCGCCGCACTTGCGGAGACCATGAGCCGGGAGCGTCCCGATGCCTATGTGCAGGCGCTGATGGATCTCGGCGCTACGGTGTGCCTGCCAAACGGTGAGCCCCTCTGCGAGGAGTGCCCCGCAAAGGCGTTCTGTGCCGCAAGAGCGGCGGGCAAGACCGCGCTTTTGCCCGTGCGGGCGAAGAAAAAGGCGCGCCGCGTGGAGGAGATGACCGTGCTGCTGCTGTATCGGCAGGGGAAGGTGGCGCTGCGCAAGCGCCCGGCGGAAGGTCTGCTGGCATCGCTCTGGGAGTTTCCCAATGTCCCGGGAAAACGGAGCGAAGAGGAAACGGCTGCTCTCCTTGCGGAGCAGGGACTGCAGGTGCGGGACTGGAAAAAGAGCCTTCATGCCAGACACATCTTCACCCACGTGGAGTGGCAGATGCAGGGCTATGCGCTGGAAGTGATGGGTGAGGGCAAGGACGACCTCGTCTGGATGGACAGAGAAGAGCTGTTGGCACACGCTGTGCCTTCGGCGTTTGAAAAGTTCAAAAAAGAAGCACTGGAGAATTGATGTCAGGGACGCAAGCGCCCGAAAAAAACCGATGGGGGCTGCCCCAAAGGATGAAAGACAGGAGAGAAGGAAATGGCTCAGCTTTACTTCAAATACGGAGCGATGGGCTCCAGCAAGACCGCCAACGCGCTGATGGCGCGTTACAACTATGCCGAGCGGGGACAGAAGACCCTGCTGGTCAAGCCTCGCATGGACACCCGCGACGGCGACCACATGGTGTATTCCCGCATCGGTCTCAGTCATCCCTGCATCTATTTCGATGAGATGCGGGAGATGGCGGAAAGCGCCCTGCAGGAAAACGCCTGCATCATCGTGGACGAAGCCCAGTTCCTCACCCGTGAGGAGGTGCGCTATCTTGTGCATCTCGTGGACGACTGCGGCATTCCCGTGATCTGCTATGGTCTGCGGGCGGACTTTCGCGGTGAGCTCTTCCCCGGCAGTTATGAGCTGCTCGTCATGGCAGACAAGCTGGAGGAGGTCAAGACCATCTGCTGGTGCGGCAAGAAGGCGACCTTCAATGCCCGCTTCGATGCCGACGGTAAGGTGCTGAAGGAGGGCGAGCAGGTGGTGCTGGGTGCCAACGACAAGTACATCGGTCTCTGCCGCCGCCACTGGAACGCAGGCGACCTTGGTCCCGACTTCAAGGTGGGGAAGTGAGATGATCTGTACCCTTTGTCCGAGACGCTGCGGCGCGGAGCGGACGGAAACGAAAGGCGGCGGCGTGTGCGGTATGCCGAGTCTGCCCGTAGTGGCGCGGGCGGCGCTGCACCAATGGGAAGAGCCTTGCATCAGCGGCAGCGGCGGCGCGGGAACGGTGTTTTTCTCGGGCTGCAATCTCGGCTGCGTGTACTGTCAGAACGATCCCATCAGCAGAGAGCATTTCGGCGCGGCGATCACAGTGGAGCGGCTGAGGGAAATCTTTCGGGAGCTGAAGGCGCAGGGAGCGCACAACCTCGACCTTGTGACCCCGACCCACTTCACCCATGTTCTTGCGCAGGTGCTGGAGGAAGACCCGGGACTGCCGGTTGTCTGGAACAGCGGCGGCTATGAGAGTGTGGAGACCCTGCGGCTGCTCGCGGGAAAGGTGCAGATCTATCTGCCTGACCTCAAGTATGCAACAGCGGAGGCGGGGCAGCGCTATTCCCGTGCGCCGGACTATTTTGAGACCGCCACAGCAGCTATTCTTGAAATGTACCGACAGGTGGGAAGCTACGAGCTGGGCGAGGACGGCTTGCTGAAAAAAGGCGTGCTGATCCGCCATCTGATGCTGCCGGGAGAGCTGGAGAACACCCGCCGCGTGATTGACTGGGTGGCAGAGAACTTTGGCAGCGGCGAGGTGCTGTTCTCGCTGATGAACCAGTATACACCCCAAAAGAACGCGGAGGGATTGCTGAAACGCCGCGTCACCGGCGCGGAGTATCGCGCGGCAAAGCAGTATATGCTGAACTGCGGCGTAAGGGATGGCTTTTTGCAGGATGGCAGCAGTGCCGAATCCCGCTACACGCCGGACTTCGCATTACAGGGGGTAACAGCCGAAGCGCCGCCGGTGGCGGAATGAGCGAGGCTGTTCCGAGGATGTGGCACGATTGGCGGGGGCGAAGCACCCGGGAATCGTAATGCCGCGACGGTGGAATAAGACTGCCCCTGCGGGACGCTTCCTCTTGAAGCAAGGAGAATAAAAAAAGAAGCTCTGCCAAACGGCAGAGCTTCTTTGATGTACACTGTATGCAACTTACTTAGCAGCCTTAGCAGCCTTCTTAGCAGAGAGCTTCTTGTCCATTGCATCGATGCAGATGGTGCAGGAGCAGTCGCCGACGATGTTGACTGCGGTACGACCCATATCGAGGATACGGTCGATACCTGCGACCAGTGCGATACCCTCGACAGGCAGACCCACGCTCTCGAGCACCATTGCCAGCATGATCATGCCGGAGCCGGGGACACCGGCGGTACCGATGGAAGCGAGAGTAGCGGTGAGGATGATGGTGAGCTGGTTAGCCAAAGTGAGCTCAACGCCGAAGATCTGAGCAATGAAGATTGCGCAGACACCCTGATAGATCGCGGTACCGTCCATGTTGATGGTAGCGCCGAGGGGCAGCACGAAGCTTGCAACGTCCTTACGAGCGCCGAGCTTCTCGGTAGCTGCCAGAGAGAAGGGCAGGGTACCGACGGAAGATGCGGAAGAGAATGCGAACAGAGCTGCCTGGCTGACGCCCTTCAGGAAGGTGAAGGGGTTCATGCCGACAAAGCACTTGACGGACACGGAGTATGCCACGAGAACGTGGAAGATGTATGCTGCGTAAGCGATCAGGATGACCTTCAGCAGGGGCAGCAGAACCTCGGGACCGTTCTGAGCGATGACGGGGCAGATCAGAGCGAACACACCGATCACAGACACGCTGATGATCATGTTCATGACCTTGAAGCTGACTTCTGCAAAGCTGTCGATCCAGTCGGAAGCGACCTTGCCCTTCTCGCCGGCGAGAATCACGCCGAAGCCGAAGAACAGGGAGATGCAGATGACCTGCAGCATGTTAGCCTCCACCATGGGCTTGAAGAAGTTGGAGGGGAAGATGTTGACGATGGTATCGATGAAGCTGGGAGCTGCTGCTGCCTCGTAACTGAGTTCGCCGCCCTGCAGCACATAGCCGCCGCCGACGTTGAGAATGTTAGCGAGGACCAGACCGATGGTGATAGCGATTGCGGTGGTCACAAAGAAGTACAGCACGGTGCTGACACCCATGCGGCCGACCTTGCGGATGTCCTGCAGAGAAATGATACCCTGCATGATGGACAGGAACACGACGGGGACGACGACCATCTTGATCAGGTTCAGATAGATGGTACCCAGGGGCTTGATGTAGGTGACTGCAAAATCAGGGTTACCCTGCAGCAGGAGACCTGCGATGATACCCAGCACCATGCTGATGAAAATCTTCGCGGTCAGGGACAGTTTTTTCATTGATGATTCCTCCTCTTTTTTCATAAGCGCACAAAATGCGATAATAGCATTATATATGGAAAAGATAACATTTGTAAAGGTTTTTTGGCAGAATATTTACGAAAAGCGGAAGAAAGGCGGGAGTATATCCCGCCTTTCTTATTTTGTTCGTCAATATTACTGATTTTCGAGCATCAAATACAGCACTTTGCACACCTGTGCGCGGGTCATGTTGTTGCGGGGACGGAAACTGCCGTCGTCATAGCCGCCAATGATGCCAAGCTCGGACAAGGCACCGACACAGGAGGGTGCGTAGGAGGGGAAGTTGTCGATGTCGGTGTAGTCGGGAATTTCCTCGGAAGCGATGCCCATGGCACGGGCAACAAAGGCGCAAGCCTGCGCGCGGGAAAGGGACTCATAGGGAGAGACGTAGAGCTTGCCGCCGCTGGAAGAGCCATTGATGATACCCATGGAGTAGAGTGCCTTCACAGGAGTGAGAGAGTAGCTGCGAAGCCCATCCTTATCCGCGAAGGGTAGCTCAATATCTTCGTAATCCGCGTCGTTCAGCTCCAGTGCGCGGTAGAGCATGGCGGCGAACTGCTGGCGGGTCACGGGGTCGTTGGGGGCAAAGCTGCCGTCGTCCTTGCCGGTGACAACGCCCCGTTCATAGAGACTGTTGATGTACTTGCGAGCAAAGCTGTCGGCGATGTCGGTGAAGTAGTCTCCGTTCTTGACCTCCACAGGAAGCTCCACGGAGCTGTTGCCTGCGGAAACGGTGATCACACCTTTGAGACTGCGGCTGCCCGCAGTGAAGAGACCGTTTTCGTCGATGGTGCCAAGGAGCTCATCGGAAAGCTCCCAGGTGAAGCAGCTGTTCTGCGCGAGCAGGGGCAGATGATTGTTGACCGCAGTCGCGTCCAGCTGCACCGCTTCGCCGCTGCCGATGATGAGCGTTTCAATCTTTTTGCCATCCTGACGGAGAGTGATGTTGTCGGGGCTGGTGATGAGGTGGATCTCCGCCATGCCGCTGAGCCCGTTGGCGCTGGCAGAAAGGGTCACCTTGCTGCCGCTGAGGGGGGTGTGGAGAATGTTGTCCTCCACCTCGCCGGCGCTGGCTTTCACCGTGACCTTGCCGCCTGCGGGGGAGAAGTCACTGTTATAGGGGCTGGTGCGGAAGGAAACGTCCGCGCCTGCGAGGACGTGATAGCTCTCAGGACGAATGTAGACACCGCCGCCGTAGCCCATGGAAGTGCCTTCCTCGGCGACGAGGAAGATCTGGTTGGTGACGGCACGCTCATAGCCGTCGGAGGGCTTGTTCTGCAGGGACGCGGTCTCGCCGGGCAGGGAAACCAGTATGCCGGTGGAGCCGCCGCCGTCCATGGCGAAGGCGGTCTCACAGCCAAGCTCGATCAGACGCTTTGCCACCATGGTGTAGGTCGCGCCCACACTGTGACCGGACTGGCGACCGTCGATGGTGTAGAACAGGATGTCGCCGTTGCGCTTGATGCCCACTGCCGTGCGGGGAGCGCTGCCGGAGACAAGACTTGCATCCTTGTGCACCTCGCCATCTTCCACCAGCTGATAGAGGGTACCGACGGCGTAATCCACCTCGTTCCAGCGCTCGTCCTCGCTGCGGACGGAGACGGTGACCAGATCACCCGCGGTGAGCTGCTGCAGCAGCTCGCGGTACAGTGCGGGGGAGGAATTGTTGGCAGAAAGCACGAAGGTATCCTCGGTGAGATGCACGGCGGTGCCGTTGTCAATGAGGACTTCCTCCACCTGCAGCGTCACCGTGCCGCCCACGGAGAGAGAACCCTCTACATAGGACAGCACCACATCGGTGCCCACGGCGGTGGTGCCGGTGGTGTGCTTGGCATTGAAATCATAGGTATAGAGGTAAACGCCCTTGTCGGTGCGATCCTTGTTGATGTCCTGCACGGCGATACCCATGGGCTCCCCCGTGAGGGCATCCGTCGCGTGGACCGTGGTAATGAGGTTGGGTGTGCCGAAGATGATTTCGCCGTCTGGCATAAAGCCGAGGGCATAGTAATAGGAAGAGCCGCTGCGGATCACGCCCTCGGTCACCACAAGACCGAGGGGAACGCCGTTGGCGGTGTTATAGAAGTCGCCGTTGATGCCTGCCACCACGCGATAGCCCTCTGCCTCCAGCTGTGCTGCCATGGTGGTGAGCTTGGTGCGGGAGGTGATGGACTCGCCGTAGGTCACGATGGGAGTGACCGCGGTGGAGGGGGAATAGGTGACATAGTTTTCGGCGCGAAGGTCGGACTGAGAATTGCTCCAGAATCTGGAGGATGTCCAACTCGTGCTGCGTCCCACGATCAGCGTGCGTTCATCCAGATCGTCGCCGAGGGCGGGAGAAGCGGATGCCACGATGGGCAGGGACAGAATGATGGCGAAAGCCAGCATGAGGGAGCAAAGCTTGCGGGGGAAAAATTTCATGGGATACCTCCTAAAGATGGGAACGGGTGCGTCAGATACAAAAGTCGAGGACTATTGTAGCACAGGGGAAAGACGGGGTAAACAGGTAAACTCTTACACCGGGCAGAAAGAGCCCCGGGCAATGGCATCGGCGCGGCGGCGCTGTTCGCTGAGAGCGGCGTCCGTCACCTCGCCTATGATGGCGTTGGAGACGAGGAAGCCTTCGGGGGTGAGGTGCCAGCGCCCGTTTTCCTCCACGGCGTAGCCCGCGTCGCGGCAGCGCAGCAGGACGGGCTCGATGCAGGAGAAGGGGAAGCGGGAGATGGACTCAAACTCCCCCTTGCTGATGCCGCGCACGGTGCGAAGTCCCAGCATGAGATATTCGGTGGTGCGTTCCCGGGCGGGGATGTGGTTGGATTCCGAAAGGCGGAGCTCGCCGCGAAGATAGCTTTCGAGATCCCGCTCGTAGGCGTAGCGCACATCGCCGAAGTCGGAATGAGCGCCGCAGCCAAAGCCTGCGTATTCCTGCAGCTGCCAGTATTTTGCGTTGTGACGGGAGTGGAATCCCTCACGGCTGAAATTGGAGATCTCATACTGGGCATAGCCTGCCTGCGCAAGGGTCTTGACGGCGGTGAGATACATATCTGCCTGCGTGTCGTCGTCCGCAAGGTCGAGAGAGTCCTGCCGTGCGGCAAAGGGGGTGCCCTCCTCGATTTTCAGCGCGTAGCAGGACAGATGCTCCGGCTGCAGGGCGATGGTGTCCACGAGAGTCTGCTGCCAGTGTTCTATGGTCTGCCCCGGCAGGGCATACATCAGGTCGAGGCTGAGATTCTGGATGCCTGCCTTACGGATCGCCTGTACCGCAGCGCGGACATCCTCTGCGCTGTGGACACGACCGAGCTGCCGCAGCATCTCATCATCCATGGACTGTACGCCGAGGGAGATGCGGTTGAAGCCTGCGCGGCGAAGGGATTTCAGCGCCTTCACATCACGGGCGCTTTCGGGATTTGCTTCCAGGGTGACCTCCGCGTGTTTAGAGAGACGATAGCTCTTGCGGACGGTTTTCAGCAGCTTTTTCAGGCGCTCCACGCCGAAGATGCTGGGGGTGCCGCCGCCAAAATACACAGTGTCCACCTCGTAGGCGGCAGCGCGGGGAGCAACCTCCCTGAGATGCTGCGTGAGTGCATCGAGATAGGCATCCATGCGGCTTTCGTCCTGCCCCGGCAGGGAATAGAAGTCGCAGTAGGCGCACTTGCAGCGGCAGAAGGGGATATGAATGTACAGCCCCAGCGGGCGCAGATCTTTTTTCATTGGTCTACCTCACATGGTTGGGATGGGGCAGCGGGGCAGGAGATCACTTGCCACGCTTTTTCTGAAAGCGTGCTTTCTTGGCGGCGCTCATGGGCGCTTTTCTGCCGCTGTTTTCGCCCCGTCTGCCGCCGTCGGGCTTTGCGCCCCGGGCGGGAGCAAGCTCCTTGCCCTTGGAGGGCTTCACAGGCGTTTTTGCATCTTTGGTGCGGAGGGGCTTTTCGGCGGTCCTGCCGCTCTTGGCGGGAGATTTGGCAGAGGACTTTTCCGCAGGCTTGACTGCCTTGCCGCTGCGGGGGGCTTTCTTGCCATCCGCTGCGGGGGTCTCCTTTTTATAACTGGAGAGGGGGCGGATGAGACAGTTCTTGCCGTAGCCGATGAGATCCTCCCGGTGCGCCTTGTAGAGAGCTTCCGTCACAAGGCGGCGCAGCTCCGGACGGCGCCACTGCAGCAGGGCGCGCTGCAGCGCCTTTTCGTGGGGATCCTTTGCGACATAGACAGGCTCCATGCTGCGGGGGTCAATGCCCGTATAGTACATACAGGTGGAAAGCGTGCCGGGAGTGGGATAGAAGTCCTGCACCTGCTCAGGCTGGCGACCGTTGCTGTGGAGGAACTCTGCGAGCGCCACCGCATCCTGCAGGGTGGAGCCGGGGTGAGAGCTCATCAGATAGGGGACAAGGTATTGCTCCTTCTGGTTCTTCTCGTTGATGCGGCGATATTACGCCCAGAACTTTTCAAACACATCGAAGTGGGGCTTGCCCATGTAGTCCAGTACGCCGTCCACGCAATGCTCGGGGGCGACCTTCAGCTGACCGCTGATATGATACTTCACCAGTTCTGTAAAAAACTCGCCCTTCTTGTCCTCCAGCATATAGTCATAGCGGATGCCGCTGCGGATAAAGACCTTCTTCACACCGGGAATGGCGCGCAGACGGCGCAGCAGCTGCAGATAATCGCTGTGGTCGGCATCAATATTCTTGCAGGGGGTGGGGGAGAGACAGTTGCGGTCCTTGCACATACCGTATTTCTTCTGCTTTTCGCAGCTGGTATGGCGGAAGTTGGCAGTGGGACCGCCTACGTCGTGGACATAGCCCTTGAACTTGGGGTCGTGGGTGAAGGCTTCCACCTCGCGGATGACAGATTCCTGAGAGCGGCAGGTGATCATGCGACCCTGATGGAAGGCGAGGGAGCAGAAGTTGCAGCCGCCGAAGCAGCCTCGGTTGTGGGTGACGGAGAAGCGAACCTCCTCAATGGCGGCGACACCGCCGAGGGCATCGTACATGGGATGGACTTCCCGCATATAGGGCAGCTCTGCCACACGGTCCAGCTCGGCGGTGGTGAGGGGCATCTGGGGAGGATTGACCACCAGATACTCCTTGCCGTGGCGCTGCAGCAGGGCGTGACCACGGATGGGGTCATGCTCCTCGTATTCAAGGCGGGTGGCGATGGCGTACTCCATCTTATCCGCGCAGACGCTCTCAAAGGAAGGGCACTCGACGGCATCCTTGTAGGCGCAGGCATCCTTGTCCTTCGTCACGAACGCTGTGCCGCGGACGTTTCGGATGGTCTCCACCTTTTCGCCCTTGGCAAGGCGGCGGGCGATCTCACAGGTGGCGCGCTCGCCCATGCCGTAGGTCAGCAGGTCTGCGGGGGCATCGAAGAGGATGCCGCGGCGCACCTTGTTGTCCCAGTAGTCATAATGGGCATAACGGCGCAAAGACGCTTCGAGACCGCCGATGATGATGGGCGTGTCGGGGAACGCCTGACGGGAAAGGTTGGCATAGACGATGGTGGGGCGGTCGGGGCGCAGACCTATGCGCCCGCCGGGACTGTAGGAGTCCTCACTGCGGCGCTTCTTGGCTGCGGTGTAGTGGGCAACCATGGAGTCAATGTTGCCGCCGCCGATGAACACGCCGTAGCGGGGCTTGCCCATGGCAAGAAAATCCCCCGTGTCCTTCCACTTGGGCTGGGCAAGGAGTGCTACGCGATAGCCCTCGCTCTCCAACAGGCGGGCGATGATGGTGGTGCCGAAGCTGGGATGGTCCACATAGGCATCCGCAGTCACCACCAGAAAGTCATAATAGTACCAGCCGCGTTCCACCATTTCCTCGCGGCTGACGGGAAGGTATTGCTTAAATTCCATAAAATACTCCCTGTTTTGAATACAAAGTGTTATATGTACAAAAGATATTACAAGCTGAAATCAATTTTGAGACTGCAAGTCAAGCCATCGCGGTCGAAACCGTAGTGTGCCAGATAGAGGGCGACACTGTGGGAAATGCAGTTGCAGCGTATGGTGTCGCAGCCGAGGCGGCGCAGTACCGCGATGCCCTCGCCGATGAGCTGAATGCCCTGCCGCTTGCCGCGAAGGTGGGGCAGCAGGTAGAACCAGCAGTCCTCCGACCTGGGGATGACCACGCCTGCCACCTCATCCTGCCAGTAGGCAAGGCGAAGCGTGTCAGTGTGTGCTGCGGTATCCGGGGCGGGGGACAGACCCTCTTCCCGGGCGGCATCCAATACAGCGGCGAGGTCACATTCATTGTCCCCGCCAAGAGAGCGGAAGCGCAGGGCGGGGTCAGGGGCGTTGGTGTCGTTTCGCCACCATGCCTGTTTGGCAAAGGTGGAGAGCTCCCCGAGATGGCTGTTGTCATCGCGAAAGACAATGCGGGCGCTTGTACCCTCCACCTCCACAAGGGAGACGGCGGTATTGTCGCCGTGGGGAGCGGTGCGCATTTCGGCAAAGGAAAGCCCTTCCAGTGCGCCCATGAGGATGCGCAGTGCCATGCCGTGGCTGACGATGGCGATGGTTCTGCCCTCGTTTTCTTTGGCAATGCGCCAGAACTCCGTGGTGATGCGCTCGCGCACCTGTTCGGGAGTCTCGCTGCCCTCGGCGGAGAAATGGTCAAGGGCGTTGAAGCGCAGCAGAGAATCGTTGTCCTGCGCTGCCCACTCGGTCCACGGGGTATTCTCCCAGCAGCCAAGACCGAACTCCCGCAGGCGGGATGAGAGAATGGGGACAAGCCCCTTGGGCTGCCAGATGGCGGAGGAGGTGATTTGGGTGCGGCGCAGATCGCTGACGTAGACCGCTTCGATGGGAATGGAAAGGAAGCGGCGGCGCAGCTGCTCGATCTGCCGATAGCCCAGCGCGGTGATCATGCCGTCAAACTGCCCCTGCGCGCGGCGGAAAAGATTGCCCTCCGCTTCGGCGTGGCGCACCAGATAAATCTTTGTCACAGCGAGTCCTCCTTCAAAAAATCATTAACTCATTTATTATAATATCATTTCGCTTATTTGGCAAATCCAATTCGTGCTTTTTTGCCCCGTTGTGAGCCATACTATCACAGAAGGGAGGGAGAGAAATGAAATGCTGTGATATGCTCAGCGGAATTGCCATCGGCATGGTGGCGGGTGCGGCAGTGGTGATGCTGATGCCTACCAAGCGCACCGCCTGCGTCAAGAAGCAGATGAAGCACACCATGCAGGACATTGAAGGCATCATGGAAGATGCCATGGATGGGATCCAGTCCATTTTGAATATGTAAGCGGAGGCGGCAGAGGTGAAAAAGGAGCTGTTTTCGCCTCTGCCCCATAAAAATTTGCAAAAAAAGACAAAGATTTTGAAAAATGCTCTTGACGAGTGGAAAAAACCTGCTATAATAACTTTTGCTGTTGACTCGGCAACAATCAAATACGGAGCAGTATCGAAGTGGTCATAACGAGCACGACTGGAAATCGTGTGTACCCCATAAGGGTACCGAGGGTTCAAATCCCTCCTGCTCCGCCAGAAAGAAATCCTGTCGATTTTTCGGCAGGATTTCGTTTTTGCCTGAATTTTCAGAACAAATATCCGGGAAAGGAGAATGCCCATGAATAACCGCCTGCTCAGCTGCATCATGCGCATCGGGCGACTGATGGTGGAATCCGGCGCGGAGATCTACCGCGTGGAGGAAAGCCTTGAGCGTGTGCTGCGTGCCTACGGTGCGAAAGAAGTGAACGTCTTTGCCATCACCTCCAACATCATGGTTTCGGTGGAGTGTGAGGAGTATGTGATCAAGAACTACTCCTGCCGCATCCGCAGCATCGGTAACCATGTGGAGCGGGTGGATCGGCTCAACGCCCTCGTCCGCAGGCTCACGGCGGAAGCGCCCGCAGTGGAGATCGTGGAAGCGGAAGTGGAAAAGATCCTTTCCATGAAGGAATACAGCGACAATGAGATCGCCTTTGCGCACGGCTTGATCGCAAGCTCCTTCAGCGTGTTTTTCGGCGCGAGAGGGGTGGAGGAGATCGTGATGGCGCTGCTGATGGGCGTGGGCGTGGGCGTATGCACGCGGCAGCTGGAAAAGCTGCGGGCGAACCGCCTGCTGGATCGCTTTTTGTGCGCCTTCCTCGTGACGCTGCTGACCTTTGTCTTTTGGCGGATGAAGCTCGTCAGCAGCGTGGATGAGATCATCATCGGCATTCTGATGACCCTTGTGCCGGGCTGCGGTTTTACCAACGCCCTGCGTGACCTCTTTACGGGGGATAGTATTTCCGGTGCCCTTCGTCTGATCGAAGCGGTGCTGGTCGCCTTTGCCATTGCCGCAGGCTATGTGCTGGCAGGCGTTTTGACGGGAGGTGCGCTGCTGTGAGTTTTTCTGATGCACTGCTGCAGGTCATCATGGCGTTCTTTGGCACCATGGGCTTTGGTATGCTGTTCAGAAGCCGGGGGAAAAAGCTGCTGCTGGCAAGCTTGGGCGGCATGGCGGCGTGGGCGCTGTTCCTGCTGCTGGGGCTGCGGATCGAAAGTGAGCCCGCCCGGTACTTCATTGTCTCGGTGATTATTTCCATCTATGCCGAGGTGCTTGCCCGCGTCTGCAAGACCCCGGCGGGTACCTTTGGTATTCTGTCTCTGGTTCCGCTGGTGCCGGGCGGCGGACTGTATTACTCTGCGGACTATGCCCTCAGCGGCGATATGCAGGCGTTTGCGGAAAAAGCCCTCAGCACCCTCTCGCTCACGGCGATGCTGTCTCTCGGCATTGTGCTGGTGGCGGCTGTTGCGAAGTTCCTCAGCTCTGCCCTCAGCAGCAGGAGAAACCAGGCATGAAAAAGGATCTGACCTTGCGCTACACCCTGCAGCAGATGGCGTACTGGGCAGCCGCTGCGGGCGTGATGAGCTTTGCGACGGCGTACCTGCTGGCAAAGGATTTTCCTGCCTCGCAGGTGGGCGTGCTGCTGGCAAGCGGCAATCTTCTGTCCTGTCTGATGCAGCCGATTCTGGCGGAGCGGGCAGACCGCGCGGGCGGCGATATTCTGAAAAAGCTCATCGTGGGGATGTCACTGCTCAGTGCCCTCTGTTTTGCGCTGCTGCCGCTCCTGCCCCTGCCGCGGTTCGTGTTTGGACTGCTCTATCTCATGGGCGTATTTTTCCTTGATGCCATGCTGCCCCTGCTCAACGCCATCAGCGTTGCCTACAATCACTGCGGCTGCCGCATCAATTACGGACTTGGGCGCGGCATCGGCTCGTTTGCCTTCTCCATCGCGGCGCTGGTGATCGGCAAGGTGATCGCTGCATGGGGTGCGGACTGGATGATCGCCCTCGCGGTGGCGCTGCTGCTTGCGCACGCTGCGGCAACGCCGGGCTATCCCTCTCTTGGAGCGATGCGCCCCACGGCAGAGGAGGCGACGCGGACGGAGTGCTGCTCGCTGCCCGTGTTCTTCTCCCGTTACCGCTGGTACTGCGCGTCCCTGTTCGGTGTGGCACTGCTGGCAATGTTCCATGCCATGACGGAGAACTACCTCATCGAAACGGTGAAGCCCCTCGGCGGCGACAGCGGCAGTGTGGGCGTGGCGCTCTTTATCGCAACGCTGATCGAAATGCCGGTGCTGATCCGCTTCGATCAGGTGCGCCGCCGCATCGCCGATACGTGGCTGCTGAAGATCGCGGGTATTTCCTTTCTGATCAAGGCGGTGCTGTTCCTGTTGGCGGGAAGCGTGGCGGAGATCTACCTGCTGCAGCTGCTGCAGGCGACGTCCTACGCCTTTTTGTCTCCCACCCAGCTCTACTATGCGAGCCACCGCGTCGCCCCTGCGGACATGGTCAAGGGACAGGCGTGCATCACCGCGTCCTATGCCCTCGGCTGTGCCCTTGGCAACTTCGCAGGCGGGCAGCTGCTGCACTTTTTCAGCCTGCGGGTGATGCTTTGGTCGGGTGTCGGCATCGCGCTGGCGGGCACGGTGATCCTGTTTTTGACGGTGGAGCACCGTGACGAATGGATCTGCCGCGAAGCTGCGAAATAACAGAGAAAAGCTGTCAAGTCGAAAGATTTGACGGCTTTTTTACTTTTGAAATAAAAGCGAATTTGTTGACAAGGGGCATTTGCGGGGGTATAATCAGAGCCAAGTTCCGGCGAAACCGACACAACACGAAGGAGAATTGCCATGAATCAGAGACGAGGACAGATCGAACTGCTGGTAAATAGAGAGGGAACGGTCAGCTTTTCCCGGCTGAAACAGGCATTTCCGGATGTGTCGGAAATGACGCTGCGTAGCGACCTGCGGGCGCTGGATGAGGAGCGCCGTATCGTGCGTGTTTACGGCGGCGCAAGATCTCTCGGCAATCTCGTGGGAACGGATGATGCCTTTGACGTGCGCGCCTCCCGCAACACCGAGGAGAAGCGCCTCATTGTGAAGAAGGCGCTGAAGCTGCTGCGCCCCGGCATGGCGGTGTATCTGGACTCCGGTTCTACTGCCATCCACATGGCAAGTCAGTTTCCCGATGATTCCTATATGGTTTTTACCAGCGGCATCAACTGCGCGCTGGAGCTGGCAAAGCTGAAGAATGTGCGCTCCCACCTCATCGGCGGTGAGATCAACCGCAACAGTCTCAGCGTCAACGGGATGCGCAGCATCAACGAGATCGGCAGACTGAACTTCAACATGGCATTCCTCGGTACCACGGGCTTTGCAGAGCAGAGCGGCTTCAACTGCGCGGTGGAAGCGGAGGCAGAGCTGAAGCGGGCAGTCATCAGCAAGACTGAGCACTGCGTGATGATGATGGACTCCCAGAAGGTGGGCAGACTCAATCCCTTTACCTTTGCTGCACCGGAGGATATCCGCACCGTGATCACCGACGGCAAGCTCGACCCCGTCACGGAGGAGATCTTCCTCAGATCGGGAACTGAGGTATTGTAATTCAAAAAAGCGGTTACAATGGAGAGAAAACGAGCCTTTTGTGCGTTTTGACAAAAACGCCCTCGTTTTCTCTCTGTTTTTCGCCACAAAACTGTTGATTCAACAAGTGAATTTTTTTGAATTAACAGTTGACAGGACAAAAAGTTGTTGATACAATAATTGAGGCTTAAGAATGAAACCAACAGAAAGGAAACATTTGATTATGAGTATTCGTATTGCAATTAATGGTTTTGGCCGCATCGGCCGCATGGTTTTCCGCGCAACCAAGAATTTCGCAGACATCGAAGTCGTGGCAATCAATGACCTCTGCGATGCAGATTACCTCGCATATATGCTGAAGTATGACACCATGCACGGCAAGTTCAACGCCGAAGTGGGTCACACCGAGAAGGCTATCGTGGTGGACGGCCGTGAGATCCCTGTCTTTGCTGAGAAGGATCCCGCAAACCTGCCCTGGGGCGAACTGAACGTTGACTTCGTTGTGGAGTCCACCGGTCTGTTCCTCACCAAGGAGAAGGCTGAGGCTCACCTGAAGGCCGGCGCTAAGCGCGTTGTGATGTCCGCTCCTTCCAAGGATGCTACCCCCATGTTCGTTGTCGGTGTCAACGAGAACACCTACACCGCTGACATGACCATCGTTTCCAACGCTTCCTGCACCACCAACTGCCTGGCTCCCCTCGCAAAGGTGCTGCACGAGAACTTTGGTATCAAGGACGGTCTGATGACCACTGTCCACTCTGTCACCGCTACCCAGAAGACCGTTGACGGTCCTTCCGTCAAGGATTGGCGCGGCGGCCGTGCTGCTACCGGCAACATCATCCCCAGCTCCACCGGTGCTGCAAAGGCAGTTGGCAAGGTTATCCCCGAACTGAACGGCAAGCTGACCGGTATGTCCATGCGCGTTCCCACTCTGGACGTTTCCGTTGTGGACCTGACCGTGAACCTGGAGAAGCCCGCTACCTACGCTGAGATCTGCGACGCTATGAAGGCAGCAAGCGAAGGCAGCCTGAAGGGCATCCTCGGCTACACTGACGAGGCTGTTGTTTCCGCAGACTTCCTCGATGACGATCGCGCAAGCATCTTCGATGCTGCTGCAGGTATCGCTCTGACCGACACCTTCGTGAAGGTCGTCTCCTGGTACGATAACGAGATCGGTTACTCCAACCAGGTCCTGCGCCTGATCCGCCACATGAACAGCGTGGTCAACGGCTAATTAATCTCACTTACTAATCTCCCTTTTTTCATCCTTTTTTTCCGATGGACTCACCCGCAGTTAAATGTGCCTGATTTGACTTTATGATTGCCTCCCTTTTCCAATCCGGGTGATGACATAAGGAGACCGACCGGTAGAATATGGCGTTGATGCAAGCAGCGCTGTATTCTGCCGGTCAGTTTTTTGCCCGAAAAGGAAACGCCGCCGAAAGCGACAGCTTTCGGCGGCGTTTTGGCACCCCCTGCGAGAATCGAACTCACAACTAACCCTTAGGAGGGGTTTATTATATCCATTTAACTAAGGAGGCTTAGAGACCATATTTTACTGCAAGAGTGGGGCTTGTGTCAATCATTTTCTGACGATGCTTTTGCGGCGGTTTTGCGAAAAAATAAAAAATCGGGAACGAAAATCTTGCAATGACACAAAAAAGGGCATATACTATTTCGGTTAGCTGAAGGCTGAAGAAAGAAGGAACTTCTATGAAGAATGAAAAATTGAGAAACGTAGCCATCATCGCCCACGTTGACCACGGCAAAACCACCCTTGTGGACGAGATGCTCAAGCAGGGCGGCGTGTACCGCGAGAATCAGGAAGTGGTGGACCGTGTCATGGACTCCAACGCCCTTGAGCGGGAGCGCGGCATCACCATCCTTGCCAAGAACACCGCCATTCAGTATGGCGATACCAAGATCAACATCGTGGATACCCCCGGTCACGCCGACTTCGGCGGTGAGGTGGAGCGCATTCTCAAGATGGTGGGCGGCGTGATCCTGCTGGTGGATGCGGCAGAGGGTCCCATGCCCCAGACTCGTTTCGTGCTGAGCAAGGCACTGGAGCTGGGTCACCGCGTGATCGTGGTGGTGAACAAGATCGACCGCCCCGACCAGCGCATCACCGAAGTCATGGACGAGGTGCTGGAGCTGCTGATGGATCTCAACGCCACCGAGGAGCAGTTCGATTCTCCCACCCTTTTCTGCTCCGGCAGACAGGGCACCGCATCCTACTCTCCCGATGTGCAGGGTACTGACCTCAAGCCCCTCTTTGATACCATTCTGGAATATATTCCTGCGCCTGAAGCCAATGTGGACGAGCCCTTCCAGATGCTGGTCAGCGCCATTGACTATAATGAATATGTGGGTCGTATCGCCATCGGTCGCGTGGAGCGCGGCACGGTGAAGCAGAATCAGGAGATCGTGGTGTGCAACTATCACAACGAAGCCCTCTCCAAGAAGGCGAAGGCGGTGGCGCTGTTCGAGTTCGACGGTCTTGCAAGAAAGCCTGTGACGGAATCCACTGCGGGCAACATCATTGCCATGAGCGGCATCGGCGATATCAGCATCGGCGATACCATCTGCAGCCCCCTTGCGGTGGAGCCTCTGCCCTTTGTGCAGATCTCTGCACCTACCATCGAAATGACCTTCTCCGTCAACGACTCTCCCTACGCAGGTCGCGAGGGTAAGTTCGTCACCTCCCGTCAGATCCGTGAGCGTCTTGAACGTGAGACCCTGAAGGACGTGTCCCTCCGCGTTACCGAGCTGGAGGATTCCTCTGATTCCTTCAACGTGGCAGGCCGCGGCGAGATGCACCTGTCCATCCTCATCGAGACCATGCGCCGCGAGGGTTATGAGTTCCAGGTCTCTCCCCCTCGCGTGCTTTATCAGACCATCGACGGTCAGCTCCATGAGCCCATGGAGCGCCTTGTCACCGACGTGCCCGCTGATGCTGTGGGCGCGGTCATTGAAAAGATCGGCAGCCGCAAGGGTGATCTGCTGGAGATGAACCCTGTGGGCAACCGCATGAAGCTGGAGTTCCTTGTGCCTGCGCGCGGTCTCTTCGGCTACCGCAACGAGTTCCTCACCGACACCAAGGGCGAGGGCATCATGGCATCTGTGTTTGACAGCTATGCACCCTTCCGCGGCGAGGTCAGCCGCAGGAACTGCGGCAGCCTTGTGGCGTTCGAGACGGGCGAGAGCGTGACCTATGGTCTGTTCAACGCCCAGGAGCGAGGTGCGCTCTTCATCGGCGCGGGCGTGGATGTCTACGCCGGCATGGTGGTGGGCGTGTCCCCCAAGGCAGAGGATATCGTGGTCAATGTGTGCAAGAGAAAGCAGCTGACCAATATGCGCGCCAGCGGCAGCGATGAAGCCCTGCGCCTTGCGCCCCCTCGCCAGATGAGCTTGGAGCAGTGTCTGGAGTTCCTCGGCGATGACGAGCTGCTGGAGGTCACCCCCAAGACCCTGCGCATCCGCAAGCGCATTCTCGACCATGAGAAGCGCATGAAGGCGATCCACGGCAAGAAGAACTAAAGAATCAAAGCAGCAGAAGCAGGCGCTTCTGCTGCTTTTTTGCTTGACAAGCATAGAGCGCCGAGGTATGCTGAATACATAGAAACTCGAGGTATAGGAGGGGAACTATGAAAAAACAGAACATGGAGCATACCCGCCTGCTGGTGCTGGGACTGCTCAGCAGCGGCGATATGTACGGCTATCAGATGATCGTGGAGCTGGAGCGCCGCAGTGACGGCACCTTTGCCATGAAGGAGGGGACGCTGTACCCTGTGCTGCACGGCTTGGAAAAGGACGGGCTGGTGGATGCCTATGAGCAGGCGGCTCCCACGGGGCGTATGCGGAAGTATTATCGTCTGACCCGCAAGGGAAAGGAAGCACTGAAAACCGAGGCGCAGGATTGGAGACGATACGCAGCGGCAGTGGATGCAGTGCTGGGCGTGAGCTTTGCCTGAAAGGGGTGAAGTGCATGAACAGAGGAGAATATACGGCGGCGGTGCTGAAAGGTCTGCGGCACGTGACGGCATCCGAAAAAGAGCAGATCCGAAAAGAGCTGGACGGGCACATGGAGGACCATGCGCTGGAGCTGATGGAGCGGGGCTGGGAGCGGGAGGAAGCAGAGGAAAAGGCTGCTGCCTGCATGGGCGACCCGATGGAAGTCAGCAAAGAGCTGCAAAAGTGCTATTCCTACGGCTGGCTGATCGTGGGTCGTGTGCTGGGGGTAGTGCTGGTGCTGCTGGTGCTGCTCTCCGTGACAGAGCTTGGGAGCGCAGGGTATGGGCTCGTGATGCAGTGGCAGGCGCAGCACAATCCCACAAAACACATGGGAGAAGAACAGCGCGCGCAGATTCGGCGGGAGCTGGATATCACGGTGGACTGCGGCAACAGTGTGCTGCAATTCTATGCCGTGGGCGAAAGCGAAGAGGGCGAGACCACGGTGCATTATCTGATCTACAATAAAACGCCCTTCCGCTTTGTGGCAAAGAACATCGGGATCCGATACGAGCATCCCGAAGCGGATGAGCATGAAATGGACAGAGGCGGCGGCTACTTCAGCGATGCGTGGGTCCACTACGGAAACGACGATCTGGTGCCGCCGAAAGGCGCGGAGAGCGTGACGGCAGTGGTGACATGGGGCAGCCGTGAGACGCGGGTGGAGATCCCTGTGACATGGGAGGTGGCAGCATGAGGAAATATCGCAGCCGAAAAGAAAAAGCCTTCCGACGCGCTGCCGTGATCGCTCTGCTGATCGCGGCGCTCTGCGCCACCAATGCGATGAATTTCTTGCCGCGGCAGGCGGTGCGGGATGCTGCGGACTCGCAGAACATGGGGGAGTTTACGGTGATTCGGAGCTTCTATGACGGCAAGCTCAGGTGCTACCGCATGGCGCGGCAGTACATGGTGGAGAGCGCAGATGCGCTGCTGCTCTGCGCGGTGGGCTTTGACCCCCTCATGGGCTGGTATGACCGCGATTGGTGCGCCGTGAGTACGGATGACGGCAACGGCATACACATGGGCTACCGCGGACACCAGCAGGGGGAGGCATACAGCGGCTATTTCTTCGGTCGGCTGGACGATGAAAATATTGCACAGATGAAGCTTCGCTGGAAAGACGCAGGGGACGACAACGGCGAGCGCTGGTGTGAGAAAACCCTGGACGAGGATGCCTTTTTTCGGGGAGAAAACGGGAAGCGGTATCTTCTGTGGGAAGCGGATTCTTTTGATGCGACCAATACCCGCTGGTTTCATGGGATGACGGCGTATGCCTATGATGAAGCGGGCAAGCTGCTTGCGGAGGAAGAGGTCCGCTGGCACGACTGGGGTACGAAGGAATAAAAGGGGTTGACATCCGATGTCTAACGGAGTAGACTTTTGATATAGTCTAACGAAGTAGACAGGGGGCGTCACAATGGATATTCCGAAGATCCATGAAAGTGAATATCGTTTTTGCCTGATCCTGTGGGAGCATGAGCCTGTGACTGCGGTGGAGCTGGTGAAGCTCTGCGCGGAGCAGCTCGGCTGGAAGCGCACCACGACCTATACCGTCATCAAGCGCCTTGGCGAGCGCGGGGTGCTTGCGAATGAGGGCGGTATGATCACGTCCCTTGTTTCCAAGGATGAGGCGCAGGCGGGGGAGATCGACGAACTGGTGGAGAAAAAGTTTGAAGGATCTCTCCCTGCTTTTGTCGCCGCCTTTACCAGACGGCAGGATCTCACCGAACGGGAGCTGGACGAGGTGCAGCGCATGATCGACCGCATCCGAAGGGGGGAGTGAGGGTATGCCTGCATGGATGGCAAGTGTCCTGCAAACGCTGCTGGACTTCTCCCGCGTGCTGAACGCCAGCATCGCTGCAAGCTGGATGGTGCTGGCGGTGATCGCGCTGCGTTTTCTGTTGAAGCGTGCGCCCAAGTGGTCCCACGTGGCGCTGTGGGGGCTGGTGGCGCTGCGGCTGCTGCTGCCGTTTTCCATCGAAAGCAGCTTCAGTCTCATCCCCAGTGCGGAGACTGTGCCGCAGGAGCTGCTGCGCTGTCAGGGCACAGAGCTGCACAACCCCGCCTATTTGAACATTGTCTCCAACCCCAACAACTGGGGCGAGTTTTCTGTTCCTGTGGGAAAAACCGTGGACAGTCTGCAGTGGGATATGGTTGAAATGACACCCCTGTGGCTGGCGGGTATGGGTGTGCTGGCTCTGTATATCGCTGTCAGCTATTGGCTGCTGCGGCGCAGGGTCGCCACGGCGGTCCGCTATCGGGACAACATTTTTCAAAGTGAGCATGTGGATTCGCCCTTTGTGCTCGGTATCTTTAAGCCCGTAATTTATCTGCCCTTCCAAATGGAGGGGCAGAGTGTGGAGCACGTCGTTGCCCATGAGCAGGCACATATTCGCCGCCGCGACCACTGGTGGAAGCCCCTTGGTTTCCTGCTGCTGACGGTTCACTGGTTCAATCCTTTGCTGTGGTACGCCTATACGCTCTTTTGCCGTGACATGGAGCTTGCCTGTGACGAAAAGGTGATTCGGGAGCTTGACCATGGGCGGCGGGCGGACTACGCGCAGGCGCTGGTCTCCTGCAGTGCGCATCGCCGCGCGGTCGCAGCCTGCCCGCTTGCCTTTGGCGAGGTGGGGGTCAAGGAACGGGTGAAAGCGGTGATGCACTATCGAAAGCCCTCGTTTTGGCTTGTTGCCCTTGCGGTGACTGCCTGCAGCGTTGCGGCGGTTTGTTTTCTGACGGACCCTGTGGAGATGACACAGGCAGAGGATCAATACTATCTGCGCATCGGCGCGAGCGGTGTGAAGGAAATTCAAGTATCGCAGCCCGGTTCCAGTGGCGGCGTTGTAAATGCGGACGGCTCTCTCTTCCGGAAAGGAGATCGGGTGTGGCTGGAGCAGCTCGATGGCGTGGCTGATTTGCGGGGTATTTCCATTACGGCGCTGGATCGAAACGGAAAGAGCGTATACCTGTTCTCTGTTCCCGCAAGCGCAAGCGATGAAGAACTTGCGAAGCTGGTGAACGCGGATGACTGGCTCATTGCGCCCAAGGCTCCGATGAAGGAGCGCCCTGTAGACGGCGAAGTGCTGCATCTGGGCTTGAACGCCGTGATCATCGGGATCGATGCGGAAGCACAGGTGCTGTATGTGAAGGATATGGATGAGAATGCCGCTGTTTTCGGTGAGCGCTGCGCCATTGACTGCGCCAAAGCCATTCGGGAACACTGCTTGATTTATGTAAACTATAGTGCGGAGGGAGATGTCAGAAGCATTGACTTCAGCGACTTTCGGGTGGGTGATGCGGTGATTGTGGATCTGTATGACGGGGAAAAGCAGCAGGCGCTGAACAATAGAGCGACCGCGGAGCAGATTCAGCTTTCCACCCAGCGCATGAATCAACCGGATGTGGTCCATTACCCTGCGCACAAGGCGCTCTATGAACCGACACCCGCTGAGCAAATCGAAGAGACGATCGAAAACGAAGAATTTGTCATCAGCAGGCTGCACTATAAGACGCTTGACGGCAAATGGGCTTGTGAGGGATATACCTACCGATACAGGCTGGAGATCAGCGGCAGACTGCATAACGCCGCCGGGAATACCGCCTATATCGTATTGAGCAACACGCGGGAGATCGGCTTCGATGAGACTTGGAAGGCGAGCGGGATCAGCAGTGATCTTGCGGACTACTTTGACCCTGCTGTTGCGGTGATCGTCGGGAGCAGATTCTTCTCTTAGTTCGTCGGGCGTTCCCTGTCGGACTGGCGTGTTGTTGTGTTTCGTCCTGTGCCGTGCTATACTGAATGGAACAACAGGTGAAACGGAGGGTGACGGATGGAACGGGTGAAGAATCTGGATCGGTACCAAAAGGGGATTTTGCTGTTTCTTGCGGCTATGATCGTAGTTTTCGGTGTGATCTATGCCGTTGTTACCTCCCGCGTGGGATTTCTTTACAAGGATGTGATCCTGCAGCCCGGCACGGAACAGGGCAACACCACCTACAGCGGTACGGTCGAGGGACAGGATTGCTGCTTTACCGTGACTGTGGATAAGACGGTGACCTTCCGCTGCGACGAAAAGACCTATGGTCCCTATACGGTCAGGGAAGATCCCTCTGCCATCCCTGAGGAGGATGAGCTGAGCCACCGTATGCGGGGCATCGAAGTGAAAGAGGGGGACGAAATCATTTTCCGCGGCGGTGTCCATGAGATCAACGGCTACTGGATGATGACCAATGAAGATGGCAGCTTTGCCGGCTTTGACATCGCAGCGGCTATGAGCGACGGCACGATCATTGGCAGCGATGGGAACATCGTTGACCCTCTGGTGCCTTCCGTGTCGGAAATTCTGTCTCTGGTGGATGGTCCTGCGCTCACGAAAAAGGGTGAGTGGGGTGCGTGGTTCATGGGTATCGTCCTCTCCCTTCTGGTGGCGGTTTCGATTTTGTTTGCGGATGAGCTGTTCCGCTGGAATCTGGCGTTTCAGATCCGCAATGTGGAGGACGCAGAGCCTTCCGAGTGGGAGATTGCCACGAGATACATCGGTTGGGGCGCGCTTACCCTCTCGACACTGGCGGTTTATATCATGGGCTTACAATAGTACAAATAAGAAAACGACCTTTCGCGTCACCGCGAAAGGTCGTTTGAGACTGTCGATAAACCCTTTTATCCGATTCGACGGGAAGGAAGGGTGTGTGCGGGAAACCCAGGAAGGGTGTCCTGCACCTTTCAAATAAGAAGTTTTTAGAACTTTTTGCAAGTTCTAAAAACTTGCACAGCGGG
>JAFVXA010000041.1 GCA_017501355.1 Oscillospiraceae bacterium | reverse complement strand
GTGGTCTTGCCGGTGCCGGAGAGACCGAAGAACAGAGCGGTGTTTTCGCCGTTCATATCAGTGTTGGCAGAGCAGTGCATGGAAGCCATGCCGTTCAAGGGCAGGTAGTAGTTCATCATGGAGAACATACCCTTCTTCATCTCGCCGCCGTACCAGGTGTTGAGGATGACCTGCTCCTTGCTGGTGAGGTTGAAGATGGCGGCGGTCTCGGAGTTCAGACCCAGCTCTTTGAAGTTGGTGACCTTTGCCTTTGCCGCGTTGTAGGAGATGAAATCAGGCTCGAAGTTTGCAAGCTCCTCCTCAGTGGGAGCGATGAACATATTCTTGACAAAGTGAGCCTGCCATGCCACTTCCATGATGAAGCGGATCGCCATGCGGGAATCCTTGTTGGTGCCGCAGAACACGTCCATGACATAGAGCTTCTTGTTGCTCAGCTCTTCCATGGCGAGGCGCTTGCACTCATCCCATGCTTCCTTGCTTGCGGGCTTGTTGTCGTTCTTGAACTCATCGCTGGTCCACCACACGGTGTCCTTGGACACATCGTCCATCACGATGAACTTATCTTTGGGGGAGCGACCGGTGTAGATGCCGGTCATCACGTTCACTGCGCCGAGTTCAGTGAGCTGACCCTTCTCAAAGCCTTCGAGAGAGGGATCCATCTCTGCTTCAAAGAGCACTTCGTAGCTGGGGTTGTGCAGCACTTCGGTAGTGCCGGTAATACCATACTTAGTCAGATCCAGATTTGCCATGTCGAGTTCCTCCTTATATTTCTAAAATCTCAGATTTTTCGACTGCCTGTTTTTTTCGGCTGTTTACCTCGTTAGTGTGTCAATGCCGAAATTATTCATATTGTACACAACGCCGCCCCGGTTGCGCAAGATGTTTTTTCCAAAAAACGTCTCTTTTGTTAAATTTGTATCAAGGCGGCATGCTGTATCAAATATTTTTATGCTTTTGATAATTTTTCATCTATGCTGTGCGTACTTCTCATCCAGCACGGCGATCATGTCCGCCACCGCATGACGGGTGCAGGGACCGACGAAGTGGAAGGGGCGATCCTTCAGGCGGGGATTGCAGTCCTCGGGCACGAAGGCAGTCTGCGCCAGCTCCAGCATGGAGAGATCGTTCTCCTCGTCGCCCGCGCAGTAGATGTTCTCCTGCTTCACGCCGAAGATGCGGGCAAGCTCCTTCACTGCGCCTGCCTTGGTGGCACCTCTGGCGGTGAGCTCCAGCAGGTGTCTGCCGGAGAAGATGGTCTCGTAATCCTTGATCCAGCTCTGGGCAAGGAGGAACTTCTGCACCTCCACCAGCACCTCGTACTCATCCTCAAACAGGAGCTTCGCAACAGGTTCGCCCACGCTCTCCAACCGGTCGATCTCCACCCAGGGTGCCTGGGTCAGCAGCTGATGGCGCTCCACATAGATGTTGGGGCGCTCTGCGAACACACGCTTATCCCAGCAGAAGATCTCCATGCCGAGGGTAGGGAAGGCATCCATCACGGCGTGATAATGCGCAGTGATGTTCTCGGGCAGATCCCGCTTCCAGAGGTATTCCTCCTTCGCAAAGTCATAGATGCCCGCGCCGTTGAAAAGCGCCGTGGGGCAGTTGACGGGGATCAGATCCTTCAGATGCAGATAGGCGGGATAGGCACGACCCGTCACCACGGAAAAATAGCCGCCCTCGCTCATAAAATACTCGATGGCGCGGATGTTTTCCTCGGGCACCCCCGTAAAGGGCAGTCCCTGCGACAGGCATTTGCCCGTGGGGGCGATGGTATTGTCAAAATCACAGGCGAGCAGAACGCCTTCAAACTTTTTCATATCTCTTATTCGCCGTCCTTACCTGCACCGCCTCCGCCGTTACGGCGGCGACCACCCCGATGGTGGGGTCTGCGGCGGGGCTTCTTCTCGCCACCCTCTGCGTTTTCTGCCGCGCCGACAGGTGCCTTGCGGGGCTTCTCTGCGTTCTGGGGTCTCTCCGCAGACTGGGGCTTTTCGCTCCTCTGAGGCTTTTCCCCTCTGCGGGGACGCTCCGCTCTCGCGGGTCTTTCGGACTTTGCGGGGGCGGCAGGCTTTTCTGCCTTTTCATTCTTTTCAGTCGCCTTGCCGCGGGGCTTCTCCGCGGGCTTTCCGCCGCGCTCACCCTTCTTGCGGTTCTCCGCATTGTCATTGCGGCTGTCATTGCGATTCTCGTTGCGGTTTTCGCCGCGGTTCTCGCTGCGACCTCTGCCGCGACCTCTGTTTCTGCGGCGGCGGCTGCCTTCGCTCTTCTCTTCGCCTTCCTCCGCGTCAAAGGAGGTGGGGTTACTGTACTCCTCCAGCAGCTTGCTGCGCAGGAAATCCTCGGCGCTGGGGATCTCCTCTTCCTTCACAAAGCGGGCGGGACGTTCCTTGGGGATTTCAATGCCATCGCGGGAACCCTTGCCGTTGCGCAGCACGCAGACCTCGCAGTTGTGATAGCACTTGGGCGCACCCTGGGTGCCGTCGAGGGAAACCTTCATGGTCTCCCGCAGGAGATCGAGGGAGGTCACGTTGCCGGGACCGTCGGGGGTCAGCACGAAGGAATCGTTCTTGGGCATACGCTTGATCGCGTCCTCATAGGCATCCTGCTCGTACTTCAAACAGCACATGAGTCTGCCGCAGGTGCCGGAGATCTTGGTGGGGTTGAGGCTGAGAGACTGGGTCTTTGCCATCTTGATGGACACGGGCAGGAATCCGTCGAGGAAGGAAGAGCAGCAGAAGGGTCTGCCGCAGATGCCGAGACCGCCCAGCATCTTCGCCTCGTCACGCACGCCGATCTGGCGCAGCTCGATGCGTGCGCGGAACACCGACGCGAGATCCTTCACCAGCTCCCGGAAGTCCACGCGACCTTCGGAGGTGAAGAAGAATATGATCTTGTTGCCCTCAAAATTACAGGAAACATCCACCAGCTTCATGTCCAGCTCATGCTGGGAGATCTTGCGCTGGCAGACCTGTGCCGCTTCCTTCTCCCGCTCGCCGTTGTGCAGCACCGTGCGGCGGTCGGCATCGGTGGCGATGCGCACCACGGGGCTCAGGGGCTGCACCACGCTTTCCTCATCTACCTCATGGTTGCCCTGCACACACTGGGCAAATTCCATGCCCTGCGCCGTCTCCACGATCACGTCCTGCCCATCGGACACGGTCAGTTCGCCGGGATCGAAATAATAGGTCTTGCATCCGCCGCGGAAGCGGACCGAAATAACAGTTTTCAAAGGATTTCCTCCAGTTCCGCCGCGAGGGAACCCAACAGCAGTCCCACTCCGGCATTGTAATCACAGTCTTCCCGGCGCTGCCGCAGCAGCTCCGTCATTCTCATCAGAATTTTTTCACCGCGCTTTGCGGCAGTACGCACGCAGGCGGGAGCGGTTTCAACGCCCTTTCCCGCCTTCAGCAGCAGGGCACGGATCAACAGCTCCCGCGTTTCTTCCAGCAGAGCCATCAGCTCTTCCCGCTTCATCTTGCCGGCACTGAGCCCCAGCTAAAAGGCGATAAGCTGACGCTTGTCCTCTCCCGCAAGGCGGCAGAACTCCTCTGCAAGGGCAGAGGGCTCCGTCGGCTTCGCCGCCGTCGACACACGCAGTTCCACGCAGCGGGAGCGGAGGGTCGGCAGCAGGGCAGAGGCGCTTTCCGCAAGGAACAGGAACGCCGCGTAGGGAGGACCTTCCTCCACCACTTTCAGCAGGATGTTCTGCGCTCGTCCGTCCAGACGGCTGCAGTCCTCAAACACATAGACCTTGCGCTGCCCCTCGTTGGGGATGATGTAGGCATCGCTGCGGATCTCGCGCACCAGCTCCAGACTGAGAAAGCGGTGCTCCTCATCCCGGACGAAGCGCACATCGGGGTGGATATCCCCCATGACCTTGCGGCAATGCTCGCAGCGAAGGCAGGGCTTTTCCCCGGGGCTTTTGCATTCGTAGGCGGCAGCGGCATAGCGCGCCGTCTCCGAAAGGTCGCCCTCACCCGTCAGCAGAAGGGCATGATGCAGTGCGCCGCGGCTTGCCGCAGCGGAGAGTTCTCTCCTCACCTGATCCGGTTTCTGCAAGTCCTTTTCCTCCTTCTGCCGAAAAACGCTAAATCAAAGTCATTATAACACAGTTTTGCGCAAAAAGGTGAAAAAGCAGTGAATTTTCTTAAATTTCTTTTGCCTTTGTGAAATGTGTGAATAATCCACTTGATTTTTTCCAAAAATAAACATAATTTCCGTCTCTTTTGTATATTGTCAGCGGAAAACCATTTGATTATAATATAAAATCGGGTCTAAAAAAGAAGATTATTATTTTTTATATAAAGAAAGGGGTCTCTTATGAGCAAGAAGTATTGCTACCTGTTCACCGAGGGTAACGCAACCATGCGTGAGCTGCTCGGCGGCAAGGGCGCTAACCTGGCAGAAATGACCAACATCGGCCTTCCCGTTCCCCAGGGCTTCACCATCACCACCGAAGCCTGCACCCAGTACTACGAGGATGGCAAGAAGATCAACGACGGCATCGTCGCTGAAATCATGGAATACATCGAGAAGATGGAATCCATCACCGGCAAGAAGTTCGGTGACGCTGAAAACCCCCTGCTGGTTTCCGTCCGTTCCGGCGCACGCGCATCCATGCCCGGTATGATGGATACCATTCTGAACCTCGGTCTGAACGACACCGTCGTTGAGGTTCTCGCAAAGAAGTCCGGCAACGCTCGCTGGGCATACGACTGCTATCGCCGTTTCATCCAGATGTACTCCGACGTCGTTATGGAAGTCGGCAAGAAGTACTTCGAGCAGCTGATCGACGAGATGAAGGAGCGCAAGGGCGTGACCCTCGACGTGGATCTGACCGCTGAGGATCTGAAGGAGCTGGCTGAGCAGTTCAAGGCTGAGTACAAGTCCAAGATCGGCACCGACTTCCCCTCCGATCCCAAGGAGCAGCTCATGGGCGCTGTCAAGGCAGTGTTCCGTTCCTGGGACAATCCCCGCGCAAACGTCTATCGCCGCGACAACGACATCCCCTACTCCTGGGGTACTGCCGTCAACGTCCAGTCCATGGCATTCGGCAACATGGGTGACGATTGCGGTACCGGCGTTGCCTTCACCCGCAACCCCGCTACCGGCGAGAAGGTGCTCTTCGGTGAGTTCCTGACCAACGCACAGGGCGAGGACGTCGTTGCAGGTGTCCGCACTCCCATGCCCATCAGCGAGATGGCTAACAAGTTCCCCGAGGCTTTCGCACAGTTTGAGAACGTGTGCAAGATCCTCGAGGATCACTATCGTGATATGCAGGACATGGAGTTCACCGTGGAGAACGGCAAGCTCTACATGCTGCAGACCCGTAACGGCAAGCGTACCGCTGCCGCTGCTCTGAAGATCGCCTGCGACCTGGTGGACGAGGGCATGATCGACGAGAAGAAGGCAGTTGCCATGATTGAGCCCCGCACCCTCGACACTCTGCTGCACCCCCAGTTCGACGCTGTCGCACTGAAGGAAGCAAAGGTCATCGGCAAGGCTCTCGGCGCTTCTCCCGGCGCAGCTACCGGTAAGTGCGTGTTCTCCGCTGAGGACGCAAAGGCTTGGGCTGAGCGCGGCGAGAAGGTCATCCTGGTTCGTCTGGAGACCTCTCCCGAGGATATCGAGGGCATGAAGGCTGCACAGGGCATTCTGACCGTTCGCGGCGGTATGACCTCTCACGCAGCAGTCGTCGCTCGCGGCATGGGTAAGTGCTGCGTTTCCGGCTGCGGCGAGATCAAGATGGACGAGGAAAACAAGCGCTTCGAGCTGGCAGGCAAGACCTACACCGAGGGCGAGTGGATCTCTCTGGACGGTTCCACCGGTACCATCTATGACGGCGCTGTTGCTACTGTGGAAGCTACCATCGCAGGCGAGTTCGGCCGCGTGATGGCTTGGGCTGACAAGTATCGCCGCCTGCAGGTCCGCACCAACGCTGACACTCCCTATGATGCCAAGAAGGCTCGTGAGCTGGGCGCACAGGGCATCGGTCTCTGCCGTACCGAGCATATGTTCTTCGAGGGCGACCGTATCGCCGCTATCCGCGAGATGATCTGCTCCGACACCGTTGAGCAGCGTGAGAAGGCTCTCAGTAAGCTCGAGCCCATGCAGCAGGGCGACTTCGAGGGCATCTATGAGGCAATGGAAGGCTGCCCCGTCACCATCCGTTACCTGGATCCCCCCCTGCACGAGTTCGTGCCCACCGAGGAGGCTGACATTGCCGCTCTCGCTGAGACCATGGGCAAGACCGTGGAGGACATCAAGGCTATCATCGCAGGTCTGCACGAGTTCAACCCCATGATGGGTCACCGCGGCTGCCGTCTGGCTGTCACCTATCCCGAGATCGCTGCTATGCAGACCCGCGCTGTCATCAAGGCTGCGCTGAACGTGCAGGCTAAGCATCCCGAGTGGAACATGGTTCCCGAGATCATGATCCCCCTGGTCGGCGACATCAAGGAGCTCAAGTACGTCAAGAGCATCGTCGTCGAGACCGCTGACAAGCTGATTGCTGAGGCTGGCAGCGACATGAAGTACCTCGTCGGTACCATGATCGAGATCCCCCGCGCAGCTCTGACCGCTGACGAGATCGCTAAGGAAGCAGGCTTCTTCTCCTTCGGTACCAACGACCTGACCCAGATGACCTTCGGCTTCTCCCGCGATGACGCAGGCAAGTTCCTCGATGCTTACTATGATCGTAAGATCTACGAGAACGATCCCTTCGCTCGTCTCGACCAGAACGGCGTGGGCAAGCTGGTGGCTCTCGCTTCCAAGCTCGGTCGCGAGGCTAACCCCGATATCCACCTCGGTATCTGCGGTGAGCACGGCGGCGATCCCACGTCCGTGGAGTTCTGCCACAAGACCGGTCTGGACTACGTCTCCTGCTCCCCCTTCCGCGTGCCCATCGCTCGTCTGGCTGCTGCTCAGGCTGCCATCAAGGGCTAAGCGATTCGCCGCGTAAGGCAACTGAACGAAATAGGAAAGCTCCCGATTTCACGCGAAATCGGGAGCTTTTTTCTGTCTGCTCAAACGAAAAAACACCCTCCGCACAAGCGATGCAGAGGGTGTTCCTTATTTACAGCAAATGGCAGGCTGCCCAGCGCTCGTCTGCGACCTCGCGCAGCTCCGGGCGCTCCTCGCGGCAGCGCTCCGTTGCGTGGGGACAGCGGGTGCAGAAGCGGCAGCCTCTGGGGGCGTTCATGGGGCTGGGCAGCTCCCCCTCGATGGGGATGCGGCTGCTCTCACGTCCCAGTTTTGGGTCTGCCACGGGGATGGCAGAGATCAGCGCTCTGGTATAGGGGTGCAGGGGATCGCGGAACACGTCCTCGCTCTTGCCCAGCTCCACCATGCTGCCGAGGTACATCACGCCGATGCGGTCGCTGATGTGGTGCACCATGGAGAGATCGTGGGCGGTGAAGAGATAGGTCAGTCCCAACTCCTGCTGCAGATCTTTCAGCATATTGACCACCTGCGCCTGCACGGACACGTCCAGTGCGGAGATGGGCTCATCGCAGAAGATGAACTCGGGGTAGCTCGCCACCGCTCTTGCGATGCCGATGCGCTGGCGCTGACCGCCCGAGAACTCATAGGAGAACTTCTCCATATCGTCCTCGTTCATGTTCACCAGTTTCAGCAGCTCCCGCACGCGGGTATCGCACTGCTCGCGGCTGAGCCCCGCATTTTTCAGCGGCTCGGAGATCAGCTCCCGCACCGTCCAGTTGGGGTTCAGCGCGGAATAGGGGTCCTGGAAGATGATCTGCAGCTTTTCCCGCAGATCCTTCCACTGAGACTTGGGGAGATTGGCAATGTCCTTGCCGTGATAGATCACCTGTCCCGCGTCAGGCTTCAGCATCTGCAAAATGGTGCGTCCGAGGGTGGACTTGCCGCAGCCGCTCTCGCCCACAAGACCGAAGGTCTCGCCCTTGTAGATCACGAAGGAGACATCGTCCACGGCTTTCAGATCGCCGACCTTTCTGCCGAAAAAGTTCTTTACAGGGAAGTATTTCTTGAGATTCTTGACTTCCAGCAGCACTTCTCGTTTCTGCATGGATCACGCCTCCTTTTCTGCCAGCAGATGGCATCTGGCGTTCTGGGTCGCGGAAAATGCCGTGACGGCGGGCATCTCAGCAAAGCAGCGCTCCGTCGCATGGGCGCAGCGGGTGGCAGAGGGACAGCCCGCAGGAAGGTCATGGAGACTCGGGGGTGCGCCGTCGATCGCCTGCAGGCGGGAGCCTCTGGTGATCTCGGGGCGGGGGATGGAGCGCAGCAGATCCTTGGTATAGGGGTGCTGCGGATGGTAGAAGATCTCATCCACCGTGCCCTCTTCCACCAGTACGCCGCCGTACATGACCGCGATGCGGTCGCACATATTTGCCATCACGCCCATGTCATGGCTGATAAGCACCATGGACATACCGCGATCTTTTTTCAGCTGCTTCAGCAGATCGAGGATCTGCGCCTGAATGGTCACATCGAGGGCGGTGGTGGGCTCGTCCGCGATGAGCAGAGACGGCTCGCAGCACAGCGCCATGGAGATCACCACGCGCTGACGCATACCGCCCGAAAACTCATGTGGGTACTGCTTCATCCGTGCCTCGGGGGAGGGGATGCCCACCTGACGCAGCATTTCCACAGCGATTTTTTCTGCTTCCGCCTTGCTGACCTTGCGATAACGGCGGATCACCTCGGTGAGGTGATAGCCGATGGTGCGCAGGGGATTCAGCGCGGTCATGGGATCCTGAAAGATCATTGCCATTTCCCTGCCGCGGTATTTCTGCAGCTGCTTTTCCGACTTTTTCAGCAGATCCTCGCCCTTGTACAGCAGGGAATCGGCAGATACCTTTGCGCTTTTGGGCAGCAGACCCATGACGCTTTTCATGGTCACGCTCTTGCCGCTGCCGCTCTCGCCCACGATGCCGAGGATCTCATTTTCTCTTACACACAGGTCTACACCACGGATGGCATCCACCTTGCCGCGCAGGGTGGAAAAGCTGGTGCGGAGCTGCTTGATTTCCAACAAATTGCTCATTTACTTCCCCTCCTGCATGGCACGGGGCTCCACGAACAGGCGCAGCAGATCGCCGAGCTTATTGAAGGAGCAGATGGTGCAGATGATGAGCACACCCGGCAGGATCGCCATGTGGGGCGCTTTGGAAAGGGTGCTCTGGGCGGTTTTCAGCAGAGTGCCCCAGCTGGACTGGGGGGCAGCCACGCCGAAGCCAAGGAAGCTCATGGCGCTCTCCACCATGATGGCGTTGGCGATGGCACCGGTTGCCGCGGTGATGATCACGGGGAAGATAGAGGGCAGGATGTGCAGCAGGATGATCTTCCACTTGGGCACGCCGATGAGCTCTGCATAGTGGACAAATTCCCGGTTTTTCGCGGTCATGGTCTCCGTGCGGACAAGGCGGGAGATCTCCATCCAGCCGAAGCAGCCAATGACGATAACGATGGAAGCAAGTCCCTTCTGAAACAGCAGACCCACCACCGTGACCATGATGATCCAGGGAATGGCGCAGAACACGTCCACGATGCGCATGAGGATGCTGTCCACCACGCCGCCGAAATAGCCTGCCACAAGCCCCACCAGCACACCGATGGTAACAGAGGCGAGCATGGCAAGGACACCGACAAGGAGGGACACTCTCGCGCCGTAGATCACGCGGGTCAGATAGTCACGCCCGAGCTCGTCCGTGCCGAAGAGATTTTCACTGTCGGGCGGTGCGCACATCTTCTGCAGATTCAGCGCGTTGGGGTCAGCATCCGTAAAGCCGATGCCGATAGCGATGGCGACGATGAACAGCAAAAACGCAAGCGCAAACCACATCCCCTTGTCCCGCAGGAAGGTTCGCTTCGCCAGTTCCAGTCTTCTGTTTTTCATGCCGCTCACCTCCCGATGCGGATTCTGGGGTCAATGACCGCGCAGAGGATATCCGAAATGAGATTGCCGAGGATCACGAGAGAGCCGGAGAGCACCAGCACTACCATGACAACGGGGTAATCCAGATTGCGGATCGCCGTGGTGAAATACACGCCGATACCGGGCCATGCAAACACCGTCTCGGTAATGACCGCGCCCGTCACCAGCATGGGCAGTGCCATGCCCAGCTTCGTGATCATGGGCAGCAGCACGTTCTTCGAGACATGGCGCAGCAGAATGGTACCGCTGCTGCTGCCGAAAGCCCGCTGCACGGTGACATACTCCTCGTCAAACTGGGTGACGGTGGAGCTGCGGACATAGCGAACGAGATCCGGCAGGAAGCCGATGGTCAGCACCGCATAGGGCAGCACAAAATGGTGCAGGAAGTCCTCGAACGAATCTTCACCCAGGGAATGCATACCCATGACAGGGAAGAGGTCCAGCTTCAGACCAAAGAAATAGATGAACAGCAGCGCGACCCAGAACGTGGGCACAGACAGACCAATGGATGCCGTGGAATTGATCAGCTTATCCACCCATGTGTTTTTGTAGCGTCCCGCGATCAGACCGAGGGCGATGGCAAGCAGAAACGCCGTTGCATAGGCGGGCAGCACCAGCTTGATGGTGTTGGGGATCTTCTCTTTGAGATCAGTGGCAATGTTGGTGCGGTTGATGAGGGACTGCCCCAGATCGCCCTGCAGCAAGCCCTTCACCCAACGGAGATACTGTACGGGGATCGGATCATTGAGACCCATTTCCTCGCGCATCTGCTCGATGTCGGCGGGGGTCATTTTGTCGGTGACCTTGGCATCCATGGCATCATAGGGTGCGAGATTGATCAGCGTGAAGCAGAGCATGGTGATGAGGATCAGTAGGGGAACAGCCTGCAGCAGGCGCTTGACCAGATATTTCAGCATGGGGAAACCTCCTTTTCCGTAAGGATGGGAATGTATGAACACGGGAAAAAAGGGGACTGCGTGGCAGTCCCCTTTTTCAGAAAGCGTCAATTAGAAGTGCAGACGACCGATATCCTCGAAGGTGACGATGGAGACCAGAGCAGCCTCATCCAGACCCTTCAGCTTGGGGTTGACAACCAGCAGGCGCAGGTTGGTGCCCATGGGATAGAACAGAGCCTCGTCAGCAACCTTCTGCTGCAGCTCGGTGTAGATAGCCTTGCGCTCGTCGGGATCGGTGGTAGCCTTACCAGCCTCGAACAGAGCGTCGATCTCAGCGGAAGCATAGTTGATCATGTTGCCGGTAGCGAACATGCCGTCATAGCCGGCGGGATCAATGGTCATGATGTAGCCGCCGAGGTACAGATCGTAATCAGCGTTCTCGCAGTCGTAAGCAGCTGCCATGTATGCAGCCTGGTCCACGCCGCAGAGCTCCAGAGTGATGCCGACTTCAGCCAGCTGAGCCTGCATAACGGTAGCCATAGCGGTCTGCTCAGCGTTGGTGCCGATGTAGCAGATCTTCAGAGTGGGAACGGTCTTGCCGGTCAGCAGCTCCTTAGCCTTGGCAACATCCTGGTTGTACTGCTCCAGATCCTCGGTGTAGTAGCCGTTGGTCTTGGGGAGGAAGGAAACGGAAGGAGTAGCGTAGTCGAGGGAGGAGTAAGCAGCGGTCAGCAGATCGTTGCGGTTGATGGCATAGAAGATAGCCTGGCGAACTGCCTTGTCCTGCAGGTTGGGGGAGACGCGGTTGATACGAGCGTAAGCCACACGACCCTCGGAGTAGGGAACGACATCGAAGCTCTCGAGACCTTCCAGCAGGGAAGCCAGACCCACCCAGATGTCCACTTCGCCCTTCAGCAGAGCAGCCTTAGCGGTATCATCGTTGGGGATGAAGGGCATCATGAAGTTCTCGATCTGAGCGGGTTCACCGGCATAGTTCTCGTTGCGAACCAGCTTGATGTACTCGCCGGACTTGTACTCAGCGAACTTATAGGGACCGCAGCCGACAACAGTCTCGGGCTTGGTCAGATCCATATCGAGGCTGTCCTTACCCTCAAAGATGTGCTTTGCGAGCATGGGAACGTCAGCAACGCTCTCGGGGAAGGAAGCGAGGGCACCGGGCAGAACGAACTGCAGCGTGGTGTCGTCAACCTTGGTGACGGTAGCGTTCTTGCCGCCGACAGAGAGAGCCTCGCTGTTAGCCATGTAGGTCTCGAAGGAGAAGATCACGTCATCCATGGTCATTTCGTGACCGTCGGACCACTTCAGACCGGTCTTGATCTTGCAGGTGTAGGTCAGACCGTCAGCGGAGGGCTCGAAGGATTCAGCGATCTTGTAGCGATAGCTGCCATCGGGCATGAGGGTGAAGAGACCATCGTTGATGTATGCCAGCATGGACATGGAGATACGGTCATCGGAGGTCAGATAGTTTGCCACGTTGCCGCAGTCAGCCATCTGTGCGTACACGATGGTATCCTTGAGAACCTTCACAAGATCAGGGCACTGCTCGGACCATGCGGTGAAGCCGCCCTCGAGGGTAAAGACCTTGCTCATGTCGTAGCCGATGGCAGAGAGCGCATTGGTCGCAGCCTGTGCATAGCGCTTGCCGCTGTAGCAGACAAGGACGATGTTCTTGTCGAGATCCTTGGTTGCCTCGGTCATGGTAGCCTTGCCGGCCTCAGCATCGCCTTCCTTGGCAGCGTCCATGTCCCAGGCTTCGGCGCCGGGGATGGTGAAGGAGCCGCTGTCAGCAGCCTTGCGGATGTCGAAGAACACATAGCTGTCGTCTTCGAGCTTGGTCTTTGCGTCGTCAATGGTGATGTACTGCATTGCGACATCGCCGGAGGTCTCCTCAGCGCCGCCGCAGGCAGCGAGACCGAGAACCATGACGAGGCACAGCAGCAGGGAGAGAATGCGCTTGCTCATTGTGTGATCCTACTTTCGTTAATATTTGCAGAAACTCTGCAGAATGACATATTTCGGGGTCAAAAGACCAACCTTACCAAGGGTATCATACGCGCCTCCTTTTGTACAATCGTTATTTCAGTCTTTCTGATGCCAAATTCCGATAATATCAGCAATACTTTCCGAATCGTCGATCAACTACCGCCAAAGGAAAAGAACCGCTGCGAAAGCAAGCCTTCGCAGCGGTTCTGATATTTCCGATATTACAGCTCGATCGCCTTGCGCTGAGTGGCATTTTCCTCTGCCAGCACATCGGCATATGCGATTTTACAGATAATGTTCTTCATGGTACGGTCCAGCGCCCCGCCCTCGCGGTAGTCCGCAGGGAAGATGAAGTCCACACGCCCCTTCCGCAGCAGATCCTCCACGCCCGCGCGGTTGCTTTCCTGATGCACGGCGATGGCTTCGCCGCCGTAGGCCCGCATCATCTTCATGCAGGGGACATCGGAAAGACCGTCACCGATGTAGATCATGTTGGTGAAGGGGACACGCTTGCTGTCGTCGGGCATGGAGGCATTCAATGCCCGATCCTCTGCCACATCCAGCACGCCCTTGTTGATGCGGTAGACGAACTGGGTCTTGTTGGTGAAGTTGACATCCAGCTTCGGCCAGATGGCATTGCCGCCCTCGTCATAATAGAACTCGCTGGCGTAGATCTCGCGGAACTCATGGCTGATGCCGCTGCCCTCGATGATCTCCCTGAGACCCGAGGAGATGATGTAATGCTCCACCTGCACGCCCACGCTCTCGCCGAAGGCATTGATGCGCTCAAACCACTCCCGCACGCCGGGGAAAAGCTCGATATTCCGTCCCGCGTTCACAAGATACGCCCGATCCAGCTTGATACCCTTCGCGCCGCACTCCCGAATCATGGTGTACATATAGGCAAGGATGCCGTCCATGCGGTTTTCGCTGCCGAAGTTGTTGGCGATCTGCCAGAACTCCCGCGGGGTATAGCCGAGGGAGGGGATGAAGGAATAGTCCTGCATATCCGTGGTGCAAAGGGTCTTGTCGAAATCATACAGGATGGCGATGATCGGTGTATGGCTCATGGCGTTTCCTCCTCATCAAAAGACAAAAGCGGCTCCGACGGAGCCGCTTTTCCTCTTACTTCGTATCGTAGTTGCGGCCGAACTGCAGCTCATCCAGACGGAATCTGCGGGTCTCAAACATACTTGCCACATCCTCCGCAGAGGGGATCTCCTCCGCAGGGGCTTCTTCCGCTTCTGCTTCCTCGGCAGCGGGTGCTTCCTCTGCTGCTTCTGCCGCAGCGGTCTCACGCAGGATGCTCTCGATGGTCTCCTCAATGGTGATCTCCTGCTGCGCTCCTCGCTCAGCTCCTCAGCGGGCTGCTCCTCTTCCTTCACAGGCGCTGCGGGTGCAGCAGCTGCGGCAGCCTTTGCTTCCAGCTTTGCAACAGGCAGCGTGGGAAGCTGGGTCAGGAACTGCGCCTGCTTCTCACAGATCTCCTTCCACTGGGCAACAAAGGCAGCGACCTCGTTCTTGGCAAAGGCGAGGCGCTCCTCTTCCTTCTGCACATCGGCGCGGATGCGGGCGATCTCCTCCCGCGCGCCTGCTTCGGCGCTGGTGACGATGTCGGCACTCTTTGCCTTGGCTTCCTCTACAATGGTGGTCGCCATTTTCTGTGCAGAGAAGAGCGCAGCGCGCATATTCTCTTCGGTGCTGCGATATTCCTCCACCTTGTCCACAAGGACCTTCAGCTTTGCCTTGAGCTTGGCGTTCTCCTCGTAGATCTTGGTGTAATCCTCGGTCAGTTCATCCAGAAACTCGTCCACCATGGCCATGTTATAGCCGCCCATACGAGCCTTGGCAAAGGACTTCTTTGCCACTTCCTGCGGTGTCAGCATGGAAATACTCCCCCTCTTCAGTCTCTTTTTTTAGAAATAGACGCCGCTGTTTTCCAGCTCGTCGATCAGATCGCCCATGATATCCACGGAATAGGGCGTGATGATGAAGGTGTTGGCAGCCACACGCTTGATCTTGCCCTCGCCTGCGTAAGCAACGCCGGAGAGGAAGTCGATCAGACGGCGGGCAATGTCCTTGTTGGTGGACTCAAGGTTCACCACGACAGTGCGCTTTTCCTTCAGATGATCAGCGATTTCAGATGCATTTTCAAAGCGTTCGGGCTTCACCAGCACCACCTTCAGCTGGGTGGTGGCATGAATGTTCACCACCTTGCCGCGGCGGTCGTCGTTGTTGCGGCGCTCTTCCAGCAGAGATTCCTTGCGGCTGATCTCCTCAAATTCCATATCGTAATCGTCATCCTCATCAGCATAAGGATGCGCCCATTTCTTCAGATCGTCAAACAGTCCCATGCGGAACCCTCCTTACTTATGTTTATCCGGATAGTAGCGCTGACCGAAAATGGACGACCCCACGCGCACCATGGTTGCGCCTGCGCGGATGGCATCCTCAAAGTCACCGCTCATACCCATAGACAGGTATTCAAATTGATTATCGTACAATTTTTCGCTGATGTCAACATAAAGCCCCCGCACTTTTTCAAAATATGGTATGCAGTCGTGCGCTTCCACCTCAACAGGTGGTACTGTCATCAGACCTTTCAGGCGTACATGAGGGCAATTCTTCGCTTCGGCGGCAGCGGCAAAGAGTTCTTCCTCCAAAAAGCCGCTCTTGGCTTCCTCCCGCCCGATATTCACCTCCAGCAGGATATCCTGTACGATTCCCTGCTTTGCCGCTTCCTTTTCGATTTCCTGCAGCAGCGGCAGCGAACCCACCGACTGGATCAGATCCACCTTGCCCACCACCTGACGCACCTTGTTGCGCTGGAGGTGACCGATGAAATAGAGGGGTGCGCCCCGATAGGCATCCTCGGCGAGCTTTGCCGTCATTTCCTGCACACGGTTTTCGCCGAGGGCATCAATGCCCGCGGCAATGGCTTCGCGGCAGGCGGCGGCATCGTTCATTTTGCTGGCACCCACCAGCATGATCTCTCCGACATCCCGCCCGCAGCTCTCTGCGGCGGCGGCGATGCGTGCGCGAATCGCGCTGATATTCTCTGCAATCGACATAGAACGCTCCTTATCCCACAACCTTGCCGTCATAGAGATCCTCGGCGGCAATGATGACCTGATCCCCCTCGCGGATGCGGGTGGTCTCGCCGGAGGGATCGTCCGGCTCCACAAGACAGTAATCCTCGCCCTTGAACACCACGTTCACGGGCTTGAAGCGGGCGCTGAGACCCACCAGACAATACACGCCGCTCTGACCGTCCTCGTTCACGCGCAGCGCTTTTTTCGCAATTCTGAGACCTTCCCAGGACTCAAAAATGATCTCCGCCTCCGCAAGACGGGCGCGGGTCATGTCCGCAAGATAGCGGGTGCAGGAAAACACCACCGTGCGCCTGCCCTCCTCTTCCTCGCCGATGCTCTCCACGCGGCAGCTGAGCTTGTCCTCCAGCAGCTTCGGGAAGCGGAGCTCTGCCGAGCCGCCTGCCCGCAGACGGCTTGCGGTGCCGCTGTCGAGGACTGCGGCAAAATACCACTTGGCACTGCCTACGAGCTTACCGATGGCAGAATAGTCACTGCCCGCGGACAGAGACTCCAGCTCCGAGGGCAGCAGCTCGCCCACAGTCTCGGGAAGCAGCAGCGCTTCATAGCCGTCCACCGCTGCGGAGTAAATGCCCGCCGCGGGCACCGTGATCTCCTTTGCGCTGCGGGAGAGGGTCTTTTCCAGCGCTTCGATCTCCGCTTCCACCTTCTTCAGTTCCTCCGTGGGGTCCTCCCCGTGGGCAGAGTAGTCCCGCTGCATGATCATGGAGCGCAGAGACGAGATCCTCGCCTCGGTGCCGCTGCCAAGTCCCTCTGCGGAGATGTCGGCGCGAAGCCGCAGCAGCTCCTCCCAGATCTCGCTGTCGAAGCGCAGCGCCGTTGCCGCGCCGAGGGTCACGCTCTCCGCATATTCCAGCTGTCTGCGTCTGACCTGCAGGGCTTCCAGCTCCTCCTGCCGCTCCAGCGCATCGCTGCTCTGGTAGAGGATGGCAACGGTCTGTCCCGCGCCCACCTTTTCGCCCTCGTTCAGCAGCAGGGTCATAATACCGCTCTGGTTTTCCAGCACGGTCTCCTGCCGCACCACGAAGCCCGTTACTTCCACCGTTTCCTCCGCCACGCTGCGTTCCACAAGGGCTGTGGTCAGCGGGTCGGAGGCAACGCGGAAGATCTCCATGCCAAAATAGGCGGCAACTGCTGTCACCAGCAGTCCCAAACCGACGCGGCTCAGTATTCCTCGAAATTTTTTCATATATGTACCTCGATTCTCCTGCCGCGCCGACGGCTTCGCCTTATTCCTTCTCCTCCTGAAGGGGGATGGGCTGCAGGGGCATGATGGTGGAAATGGCGTGCTTGTAGATCAGATTCTGCTTACCCTCGCTCTGCAGCACCACGGTGAACACATCGAAGCCGTCCACGATGCCCCGCATCTGGAAACCGTTGACGAGAAAGACCGTCACGGGGCTGCGGCGCTGTCTTGCGCGGGCAAGGAAGGTATCCTGATAGCTGATTTCGTTTTTCATCATTCTGTCGTCCTTTCTGTTTGGTCGGACGACACTGATTTCAGCCGCCCGCCTTTGGGCTTTATACTACCCCTTCGGCGGTCAGGATTTCTGTCGCTTTTTGGAGGGCATACGCAAAATCCCTCTCCTTTCCCCACAAAATCCAGTGGGGGTCTTTTTTCCGCAGCCACGTCAGCTGCCGCTTCGCATACTGACGGGAGCGCAGACGAATTTCATCCAGGGCTTCCGCCACCGTCGCTTCCCCGTCATAGACGCGGAGAAACTCCTTGTAGCCGATCGCCTGCCACGCGGTAGAGGAGCGGGGCAGTCCCGCCGCCATCAGCGCTTCCACCTCTTGCAGCAGTCCTGCGTCCTCCATTTTTCCCACGCGCAGGTCGATGAGCTTCTTCATATCCTCGCGGTCCTGGAAGGCAAGGGCGATGCGCACCGCGCGGTACTTGTCCTCGCCCTCCTGCGTCTCGGCATGATGCTGCGTCATGGTCTTACCCGTTTCGAGGTAGACCTCCAGCGCCCGCAGAATGCGCTTTTCGTCACCCAGATGCAGGCGCTCGGCAGTTTCCCTGTCCACCGCCCACAGCTCTTCATACAGGGGGGCAATGCCATCACGCTCCAGACGTTCATAGAGCTTCTTTCGGATCTCGCCCGAAAAATCTCCCGCTGCAAAGCGGTTGCCGCGGATGAGGGCATCCATATAAAGCCCCGTGCCGCCCACAAGAATGGGGAGCTTGCCGCGGCGAAGAATGTCCTGTACACATCCATCCGCTTCTTCCACAAAGCGGGCGACGCTGTACTGCTCTCCCGCCTCTGCCACGGCGACCATGTGATGGGGGACCCCCTCCATCTCCTCCTCCGTGGGGGCGGCAGTGCCGATGGTCATGCCGCGATAGATCTGCATGGAGTCGCAGGAGACCACCTCGCCGTTGAACTTCTGCGCAAGCAGCACGCCAAGGCGGGTCTTGCCGCAGGCGGTAGGACCCGAGAGGGCGATGACAACAGGCTTTTCCATGGCGCGCTCCTTTCTGCTGTGTCAAGGCACAGCGAAATGATTTTCTGTCGCCGCTGCAGCCGGGACTACGCGCGGCGGAACATTTTTTCCAGCTGATATTTGGTCAAAGACGCTTCCACGGGTCTGCCGTGGGGGCAGTACTGCACCTCGCCGCTCTGCACCTTCTTCACCAGCTCCCGCAGCTCCTTCTCGCTGGTGCTCATGCCCGCCTTGATGGCAGCCTTGCAGGCGATGGTGTGGAGCATGGCATCCCTTGCGGCGCGGGGGTCGGTGCTGCGGCAGGAGAGTATCTCCTCCGCCAGCATTTCAAGGGCTGCGGCAGCGTCTGCCCCGTCGATATCCGCAGGGATCTCACGGACGAGGAGACTGCCGGGACCGAAGTCCTCACAACGGAAGCCAAACTCCTCCAGCAGCTCCTGCCGCTCCAGCAGCGCGGCGCAGGCATCTGCACCGATATCTGCCGCCACAGGCACAAGGAGCAGCTGAGACATGATCTCGTGTTCCCCCGCCTTGAGCTTGTCAAAGAGGATACGCTCATGGGCTGCGTGCTTGTCGATGAGATGCACCGTGCCCACCTCATCCTCGCAGATGATGTAGGTTTTCAGCACCTCGCCCGCCACGCGCCAGGGCACTTCCTCGCTCAGCATGGTCTGCTGTTCTGCCATGGGCAGGGCGGTCTGCTCCACAGGTGCTTCCGCCGCCATTTCCACAGGGGCAGGCGCTGCCGTGACCGTCTTTTCTTCGCCGCTCTTTTCCACAAGGCGGGTGGCAACGGGGGTCACGCGGTAGAAGGGGCTTGCGCTGTCCTCCGCCCGCAGCGCGGCGGCAGGGGAGGGGACAGGCGCTACCTTCGTCACAAAGGGCGCAGGCTCGTCCTTAGTAAATGTGGGTGCTTTGGGCGCGGGGTTCAGCCCGTGGCTTTCCCCGCGTTTGGGGGCAACTTCTACTGCGGACGCGCCCGCACGCTTGGGCGCGATGGAGAAGCTCTGTGCGGCAGGGGTTTCCACGGTCTTTGCCGCACTTTCCGACACAGGCGCGCCTACACGTTTTGAGGTGATGGAAAAGCTCTGCGCTGCAGGGGTTTTTGATTCCGCAGGCTTCGCCGCACTGCGGAAGGGGTCTGCCTGTTTCGTTTCGGCGCTCTTGCGGAAGTCTGCCGCGCTCATGGTCTGATAGAAATCCCCACGGGGGTTAGACTGCTGCGCAGCGGGCTTTGCGGGGGTAACGGGCTTTTTCTCCTCCAGCGCGTCCAGCACGGTATAGTACACCGCGTCGAACACCGCCTTTTCGTGGAGGAATTTCACCACGGTTTTCGCGGGATGGACATTCACGTCCACCTCCTCCGTGGGAAGGGTCAGGTGCAGCACGCAGCCGGGGAACTTACCCTTGAGCAGGCGGTTGCGATAGCCCTCCTCGAGAGCCGCCGTGAGAACGGGGGACTTCACCAGTCGCCCGTTGACGAAGAACACCTGCATGGAGCGGGAGCCCCGCCCCGCAAGGGGTTTTGTGACAAAGCCCTCGCAGCGGACACTGCCGCCGCTGCCGCGAACCTCCGTCAGGCTCAGGGCGAAGTCACGCCCGAGAGCGGCATAGACCGCAGAGATCAGCTTGCCGTCGCCGGGGGTGTGGAGCATCTCCTGTCCGTCCTTGACAAAGCGCAGGGACAGCTCCGGATGGCTCAGCGCCAGCTGCTGAAGTACCGTATGGACGGCGGCGGTTTCCGCGCTGTCCTTTTTCATAAATTTCAGTCGCGCAGGGGTGTTGAAAAACAGCTCCCGCACGGAGATCACCGTGCCTTCTGCCGCAGGCTGCTCCTCCACAGCTTCGGGCAGACCCGCGGTGAGCCGCAGGCTTGCGCCGCTGCCGCTCCTTTCGCGGGAGACGATATCCACATAGCTCACCGCCGCAATGGCAGCGAGCGCTTCCCCGCGGAAGCCCAGTGTGCCAATGGCAGCAAGGTCGCTTTCCTTTCGGAGCTTGCTGGTGGCATGGCGGAGGAAGGCGGTGGGAAGCTGAGCGGGGGAAATGCCGCAGCCATTGTCGCTCACACGGATCAGCTCCATGCCGCCGCGGCGAATTTCCACGGTGACGGCACTTGCGCCTGCGTCCACCGCGTTTTCCACCAGCTCTTTGACAACACTGGCAGGACGCTCCACCACTTCACCTGCGGCGATCAGATCCGCAAGATGGGGATCGAGACAACGAATCTCGGGCATATCGGCTTTCCTCCTTTCAAAATGATTTTTACGATACGAATGCAAGTGCGTTCACGGCACAGTGGACGATCACCGCCGTCCAGACCGAGCCGCTGCGCCCATACGCCCACGCGAAGATGAGCCCCGGGATCATGTACTGGGCGAGCACCAGAAAGGATGCGGTGTCAGCACCGCCTGCCATCACCTGCCAGAGACAGCCGAAGGCATAGAGGGCGGCAGAGACCACATAGGCAACTGCGCCGCTCCGCTCCGCGAGCCAGCCGAAGAGGAGACCGCGGAAGAGCACCTCCTCCACAAAGGGGGCGAGGAGCAGCACGATCAGCATGGTGGTGCGGGGAACGTGGTCAATTTGTGCCGTGATGGTCACGTCGTTGAGATTGCCGATGGGCATGATAAAGCGGGTGCAGACGCGGCTAAGCAGCTCGTTGGCACCATAAAACAGCACCAGTGCCATCCCCGCGGTGACACAGCTTTGATTGAGATTGGCGAAAAAGCGAGAGCCCGCTTTGCCGAGGAACTTGTGGAACAGCGCCGCCACCACAAGGGTCATTACATAATAGTAGACCGTGGCGGCTGCGGTGGTGGAAATGCTCCGATCCAGCAGCACGCCGAGGACGGCGCAGATTTTTTGCAGCAGCAGCGGCATAATGAGCAGATAGACGAGGAAGAGAACCCCGCCGCCGATGAGCTCGGGGGTCGTCATGTGGCTGTGCTTTGCGTTCTTTTTTGCCATAGGTTTTGCCTTTCTTTGGGTAGGGCGAGCGGTCTTATTTCAGCTTCTGCTTGAGTTCATAGAGCAGGCTCAGTGCCTCAATGGGGGTCAGGGCATCGGGCTGGGCGCGGCGGAGGGCTTCCAGCACCTCCTGCTCGGCGAAATTCCCGAAGGAGAGCTGATCGCTTTCCTCTCTGGGAGCCACGGTCTGCACCGCGGGGGCGGGGGCTGCGCTTTCCAGCTCCTTCAAAATGGCACGGGAGCGCCTGACCACCTTTTCCGGCAGTCCTGCCAGCTTCGCCACCTCGATGCCGTAGCTCTTGTCTGCGCCGCCGGGAAGGATCTTGCGCAGGAAAACGATATCTTCACCGCGGGTCTTGACCGCGATGTTGTAATTCTTCACGCCCGTAAGGCTCTGCTCCATTTCCGTCAGCTCATGGTAGTGGGTGGCAAAGAGGGTCTTTGCGCCCTTTTCCTCGGCACAGTATTCCACCACGGCACGCGCAATGCTCATGCCGTCAAAGGTGGAGGTGCCGCGCCCGATCTCATCGAGGATGAGCAGAGAGTTCTTCGTTGCCGCATGGAGAATGGCGGAGACCTCGGTCATTTCCACCATGAAGGTGGACTGACCCGCAGAGAGGTCGTCGCTGGCACCGATGCGGGTGAAAATGCGGTCACAGATGCCGACGCGGGCGCTTTTGGCAGGGACAAAGCTGCCGATCTGCGCCATGAGGGTGATGAGCGCCACCTGCCGCATATAGGTGCTCTTACCCGCCATGTTGGGGCCTGTGATGATGGAAATGCGGCTTTCGCCACCATCCATGTGGGTGTCATTGGGCACAAAGAGGGAATCCTTCAGCATCTTTTCCACTACGGGATGGCGACCCTCTACGATCTCGATGCAGCCGCTCTCATCGACGCTGGGGCAGCAGTAGCGCTGCTGCACCGCAACGGATGCGAGGGAGCAGAGGGTATCCACCGCTGCCACCGCCGCGGCACTGCGCTGCACCCGCTCCATCTGGTCGGCAACGTAGGTGCGCAGTTCGCTGAAGATCTCATATTCGAGAGAGGCAATGCGCTGCTCGGCGGTGAAAATAGTGTTCTCCATCTCCTTGAGCTCGGGGGTGATATAGCGTTCGCCGTTCACAAGAGTCTGCTTGCGGATGTAATCCTCGGGCACTTGATCGGCGAAGGATTTCGAGACTTCGATGTAATAGCCAAAGACCTTGTTGTAGCCGATCTTCAGCGTGCGGATGCCCGTGCGCTCCTTCTCCCGGGCTTCGATCTCCGCAAGGAAGCCCTTGCCGCCCTTTTGAATGGCACGCAGGCGGTCCACTTCTTCGTTGTAGCCGTCGCGGATAAGCTCGCCCTCCCGCACGGAGAAGGGAGGCTCGTCCACAAGGGTCTCTGCGATGCGGCGGCTCACGTCCTCCAGCGTGTCCAGCTCCCCGTTCAGCTCCCGCAGGAGATTGCCGTCGAGGGTGGACAGCAGCTCCTTCACCCGCGGCAGGCGCTCCGCACCCGCGCGCAGCGCCACAAGGTCGCGACCGCCCGCGTTGCCATAGACAACGCGGCTCATCTGCCGCTCCATATCGCCGATACCGCTGAGGGCTACCATCAGCTCTTCCCGCATCATGGTATCGCGGACAAGGGTCTCCACCGCCGCGAGTCTACGGCGAATGGCGCTGACGCTGAGCAGGGGACGCTCCAGCCACGATCGGAGCATGCGCCCGCCCATGGCAGTCTTGGTCTTATCCAGTACCCAGAGCAGACTCCCCTTCTTCTCCTTGCTGCGGATGGTCTCCACCAGCTCGAGGTTGCGGCGGGTGGTGAGATCCAGCTCCATGAAGCGCCCCTCGGTGTAGAAGTTCAGCTCGCGGATATAGCTGAGATCGGTTTTCTGGGTGTCGTAGAGATAGCGCAGCAGTCCCCCCAGTGCCATGGCAGCAGCAGGAGACTGGGCGCAGACGCTCTTTGCGGAATCCTCGCCAAACTGGTGACGGATGGTCTTTTCCGCATCCATGAGGGCAAAGCTGCCCTCTGCAAGGGTCTGCGTCAGGCAGGAGAGCTTCTCCCGCAGCAGCTCCATCAGCTGCTTTTCTCCGGCGGCGGCACGGTTCAGCACCGCTTCGCGGGGGTGGAAGCGCCCCAATTCATTGGCGGCGTGGAGCAGCACGTCCGCTCCCGCAAAGCCCGTCACATGGGCTTTGCCCGTGGAGATCTCACAGAAGGCGAGACCCGCGCCCCGCTCGTCGAGGTAAACCGAGGCAATGAAGTTGCTGCGGCTCTCCTCCAGCATGGAGGCATCCATGACGGTGCCGGGGGTCACCACGCGGATGACATCCCGCTCCACCAGTCCCTTGGCAAGGGCAGGGTCCTCCGTCTGCTCGCAGATGGCGACCTTATAGCCCTTGGCAATGAGGCGGGCGATGTAACCCTCGCTGGAGTGATAGGGCACGCCGCACATGGGGGTCTGATCCTCCTTCGCCTTGCCCTTGTCACGGGTGGTGAGGGTCAGATCCAGCTCACGGGATGCGATCTTCGCATCCTCGTTGAACATCTCATAAAAGTCTCCCAGTCGGAAGAACAAAATGGCATCCCGATTCTGTTCCTTGATCTCCAGATACTGGCGCATCATGGGGGTGATCTCAGCCATGGCGACGTCTCTCTTTCTATAGAATGTGACGGGTCAGTTCCCGTGATCAGATCTCGATGGTCTTGCCGCAGAAGAGGTACTTGCAGCGGTCGCCCAGCGCATTGTGCAGCACCCGGTGACCTGCAATGCCGGTGCAGTGACCGGTGGCACAGAGGCAGTTTCTCTTGCTGAACTCCTCGGTGACGCGGTCGATCAGATCGCCCTCGGGCAGCTCACCGGTGAAAATGTTGCTCAGGTGGAAGCCGCCCACCACCGCATCGGGGGTGCGACCGAGGATCTCCTCGCAGCGGCGGAGAATGTTCACAACACCGCGATGGGCGCAGCCCGTCAGCAGAACGTGCTTCGCGCCCTCGGTGATGATGAGGTTCTGCTCATGACGGAAGTCATCCAGCATGAAAACGCCGCGTCTGAGCTCCAGCAGACCGTCGTTGAGGGGAATGTGGGCAGCCTCGCCGCGCACATCGCTGAACAGAGTCACAGTGGGATCAAGCTGGGTGCGTCCGTTGGAGAACACGATGCGGTCGCGGTATTTCATAAAGTCGGGGTCGATGCCCGCATAGACGCGCCCCTCTTCCTTTTCCACATAATACTCGCCGAAGGCTTCCTTCTCCATGTAGATCTTCGCCTTGCTGTTACACTCGCAGAAGGCGGCAAGACCGCCCGCGTGGTCATAGTGACCGTGGGAGAGGAAGGCGGTGTCCACCTCGGCAAGGTCGATGCCGAGCTGCTTCGCGTTTTCGATGAACTTGTCATCGGGACCCATATCGAGGAGCAGCTTGCGCTCCCCCGCTTCAATATACAAAGACAGTCCGTGGGCGCAGTGCATATCCTCGCGCCGGGACCGATTTTCCATCAGTACAGTGATTTTCATCCAAGAATTTCCTCCACTTCGCCAAACATGGCCCAGGTATTGCTGTCCGTGATCTTCACACGGCAATATTTGCCGACGAGACTTTCTTCGCCGCTGAGGTGCACCAAGCGTCCGCCGGTGGTGCGGGAAGAAAGATTCCAGCGGCTGTCCTCCTCCACGCCGTCGATCAGCACACGCAGGCTCTGCCCCACGAAGGAGGCGTGCTTTTCCGCGGAAATGCGGTTCTGCGCATCCAGCAGACGGTCGAACCAGACCTGCTTCTCGGCGCGGGTGAAGGGGTCGGGCATCTTCGCCGCAGGGGTGCCGGGGCGGGGGGAATAGATAAAGGTGAAAAGTGCGTCATAGCGCACCTCTTCCACAAGAGACACCGTGTCCATGGCTTCCGCTTCCGTTTCACCGGGGAAGCCGATGATGATATCACTGGTGAGGGCAATCTCCGGCATGAGCTCACGGGCATAGCGCACCAGCTCCAGATAGCTTTCGCGGGTATAGCGGCGGTTCATCTCCTTCAGCACGCGGTTGTTGCCGGACTGCACGGGCAGGTGCAGCTGCTTTGCCACGTGCTCCGAGCGTGCCATGGTCTCCAGCAGCTTACGGGAAGCGTCCTTGGGGTGGCTCGTCATAAAGCGGATGAGATAGTCGCCGGGAATTTCGTTGATTTTGGCAAGGAGATCCGCAAAGTCCATCTCCTCCGGCAGATCCTTACCGTAGGAGTTCACGTTCTGACCGAGGAGGGTGATCTCCTTCACGCCGCTTTCAATGAGCTCGCGGCACTCCTTTACCACCTCAGCGGCATCGCGGCTGCGCTCACGACCGCGGACATAGGGGACAATGCAATAGCTGCAGAAATTGTTGCAGCCGTACATGATGCTGACCCACGCCTTGACATTGCCCTCGCGGACAACAGGGAGCCCCTCCGCAATGGTGCCGTGCTCATCCTCGATGGAGAAGATGCGGCGGTGGCGCTGATACACGCCATGGAGAAGCTCCGGGAATTTCCACATCGCCTGCGGACCAAAGACCAGATCCACATGGCGGTAGCTGTTCTTCACCTTATCTGCCACCCGCTGCTGCTGCGCCATGCAGCCACAAAGGCAGATGACCTGCTCGGGCTTCGCCTTCTTCGCGTGGGTGAGCGCGCCCAGCAAGCCGTAAATACGCTGCTCGGCGTGGTCACGGATGGCGCAGGTATTGATGACAATGACATCCGCCTGCTTTTCGTCCTCGGTGAAGCCAAAGCCCATCTCCTGCAGCATACCCATCATGCGCTGCCCGTCTGCCACATTCTGCTGGCAGCCGAAGGTCTCCACCTTGGCAAGGCGGTTCGGGCGATCCTCCAGCAGGGCACTTACTTTTTTACAAAAATCCAACTGACGCTTGATTTGTTCTTCCGTCAGCAAAACCTTTTCGCGTTCCATACTCGTTCTCCGAAAAACATAATTTGACACATTATTATATCACAAAATCGCCGCTTTCGTACACAGTTTTCTCGGGTCAGATTTCACAAAGTTCGTTCTCTTTTCCCGCCGTTGCAGCTTTTTCTCTCGTTGTTTTGCACATTTCAGGGACTTTTTCCGGCAAAAGACGTGAAAACGCCGAAGCGTTTTGCGCTTCGGCGTATATCCTTTATCTCTCTCTGAGCTTACGCAGGGCATTCTCAAATTCCTCCGGGAGACCACAGGAGAGGGTCACCGCTTCGCCGCTGCGGGGGTGGCGAAAGGTCAACCCCACGGCGTGGAGACACTGCCCCGTGAGACCCGGCACCGCCTTTTTCGCACCATAGACCGTGTCGCCCCAGATGGGGTGCCCAAGGTGAGCCAGGTGGACGCGGATCTGATGGGTGCGCCCCGTCTCCAGCTTACAGCGCAGGTGGGTATAGCCCTGATAGCGGGCGACCACCTCCCAGTGGGTCACGGCGTGGCGACCGCCGCGGTCGGTGACCGCCATGCGCTTGCGGTCCACTGGGTGTCGCCCGATGGGGGCATTCACCGTGCCGCTGTCCTCCCGGAAATTGCCCACGGCAATGCACTCGTATGTCCTCGCAAGACTGTGATCCTGCAGCTGCGCCGCAAGGGCGCGGTGGGAAAAGTCGTTTTTCGCCGCGATGATAAGACCGCTGGTGTCCCGGTCGATGCGGTGGACAATGCCAGGGCGCATTTCACCGCCGACCCCGGAGAGCGTCCCCGCGCAGTGATAGAGCAGGGCGTTGACGAGTGTCCCGTCGGGATGTCCGGGGGCGGGGTGCACCACCATGCCCACAGGCTTATTGACCACGATCACGTCGCTGTCCTCGTACACCACGTCGAGAGGGATATTCTGGGGCTGGGCTGCCGTTTCCTCTGCCGTCTCCGGGAGCATCACGGCATATTCCTCGCCCTGCGCCACCTTGCGGCTCTTTGCCACAACCTTGCCCGCAAGCAGCACCCGCTCCTCGGCGATGAAGCGCTGGGCAGCGCTGCGGCTGATGTCCTCGATCTGCTCGGCAAGGAAGGCATCGAGACGCTTGCCGCTGTCCTCAGCGTTCGCCCTCAGCAGGATGGTCTCCATGATGCTCCTCCTTCTTCGGCATATCGTATGCTTCATAGATCCACAGGTAGTAAATGCTGCCAAGCACCGCGCCCACCACGATGCAGATATCCGCAATGTTGAAGGTGGGGTAGCTCACCCAGAAGGGGAAGTAGAGCATATCGACCACATAGCCCACAAACACGCGGTCAATGAGGTTACCCACACCACCTGCCAACACCAGAGCGCAGGCGAGCTTGCCAAGGGGATGGCGCACGATTCTTTTCGCAAGCACATAGATCACCGCCGCGATGATGACAACGGGCAGGGCGATCAGCAGCAGGCGCTGCCCGGAAAAACTCGACCATGCCGCGCCGTAGTTATGGGTGAGCCGCAGACCCAACAGCTGCCCCAGCAGGGGAAGCCACTCGCCGTGGAGCTGGAGATTGGCGCTTGCCCACGCCTTCAGCCACTGGTCAGCGCCCACGAGCGCGGCGCTGAGAAGGATATATTTCATAGGGAATACTCCTTTTTCATCATTTTTTACACATTGTCGCGGTACACGCGGCAGGGATTGCCAAAGGCTATTTTATTAGAGGGGATATCCTTTGTCACCACGCTTCCCGCACCGATGACCACATTATCTCCGATGGTAACACCGGGCATAATGATCGCTCCGCCGCCGATCCAGACGTTCTTGCCGATGGTGACGGGGGCGGTTTGGGTCTTGCAGAAGGCAAAGGAGCCGTCTTCCCTCGGTTCGCCGAAACGCTCTGCGGCATTCGCAGGGTGAAACGCGGTATAGATCTGCACATTGGGCGCGATCAGCGCATTATCGCCGATGGTGATGCGGTTTGTGTCCAAAAACGTGCAGTTCATGTTGATTTCGCAGTTATTGCCGAGATAAATGTTGTTTCCGTAGTCCACGAAAAAGGGCGGCGTGATCCACGGGTCATTGCCCGTACCGCCAAGGAGTTCGGACAAGATCCGCTTTCTTCCCGCGAGGTCTTCCACATCGATGGCATTATATTCTTTCATCAGCCGTTTTGCCAGGTACCACTGTTCCATCAGTTCCTTGTCGCCGCAGTCGTAGAGTTCGCCCGCCAGCATTTTTTCCCGCTCTGTCACCGAAAACCTCACCTCCCGGACTTTTTATCCCAACTATCTTATCAAACCCTTGCGCGCATTGCAACAAATACCATGTTTCTCCTTGTTCTCAGCGGCATCATAGGGTAAAATGAGGAAAAACAGACAGCGAAAGGATCACTGACATGGAAGAAAAGACTCCTCACAAGCGCCGCGTGCGCTATTCCGGCACCCATCCCAAGCGCTTTCACGAAAAATACAAGGAACTGAATCCCGAGAAGTACGCAGATGATGTTGCCCATGTCATCTCCCGCGGCGCGACCCCTGCGGGTATGCACATTTCCATCATGGTGCAGGAAATTCTGGATTTCCTGCAGATTCGCCCCGGTATGAACGGCGCGGATGCCACCCTCGGCTACGGCGGTCATACCCGCGCCATGCTGGAGAAGCTGGAGGGCAGGGGACACCTCACCGCCTTCGATGTGGATCCCATCGAGTCTGCCAAGACAAAGGAACGCCTTGCCGCCGCAGGCTACGGCGAGGAGATCCTCACGGTGCGTCTGCAAAACTTTGCAGAAATTGACCGGGCAGTGGCAGAAAGCGGCAAAAAGTTCGATTTCATCCTTGCCGATCTCGGTGTCAGCTCCATGCAGATCGACAATCCCGAGCGCGGCTTCTCCTACAAGGTGGAAGGTCCTTTGGATCTTCGTCTCAATCCCCTTGCGGGCATTCCCGCGTCGGAACGGCTGAAGGAAATGAACCGGGAGGAGATCGAGGGTATGCTCATCGAAAACGCGGACGAGCCCTATGCCGACCGCATTGCCGCCACCATGATGCAGTGGCGGCGCAAGCGCCGCCCGCTGGAGACCACCACGGCGCTGCGGGAATGTATCACGGAAGCCCTCTCGTTCCTTCCCAAGAACGAACAGAAGGAAGCCATCAAGAAATCCTGCCAGCGCACGGCGCAGGCGATCCGCATTGACGTCAACAGTGAGTTCGAGGTGCTCGATGCCTTTCTCTCGAAGCTCCCCGACGTGCTTGCCCCCGGCGGACGGGTGGCAGTGCTAACCTTCCACAGCGGCGAGGACCGCATGGTGAAGAAGTATTTCAAGGCACAGCTCCGCGAGGGGCTTTACAGCGAAATCGCGGACGAGCCCATCCGTCCCACGGCAGAGGAGTGTGTCCGCAACAGCCGCGCCAAGTCCACGAAAATGCGCTGGGCAGTGCGAAGCGAATACTGATCCCGTCCGATATATAACGAAAGCCGTCTGAGCAGAACGCTCGGACGGCTTTGTTCTGTTCAGATCAGCCAACGGTTTACAACGGGGATGCGGCGCAGCACCAGCCACACAGCGAAGCCTGCCGCAAACAGCAGCGCCACCAGTGCGGGCACTGCCCAGATCGGCGGATAGAGCCCTGCGGCAAAGCCGTGAGAGCTGAGATAGTCGAGGAAGAACAGATGCACAAGATAGATGCAGAAGGATGCGCGGGAGATGGTCTCCAGCCAGCGATTGCCCTGCCTGCTGTGCATACTGCTGACAAAAAAGCCGTAGATGCTCACCGCCTGCAAATAGACAAAGGGGGCATTGCCCTGCAGGAACACATCGCAGAGGGCATCGGCTTTCAGCGATGCCGCGAGCGTCCCGCCGAAGGTCAATGCGGTGGAGATCAGATACAACAGCACGAACTCCCTCGGGCGGCGCTTTGCCGCTTCCTTCGACAGCACATAGCCGAGGACACCCAGTCCCACCGCGCCCCAGGAGAGATTGATCACATACTGGGCGGGGATACCGTAGAGCTTACCGAGGGGGGAAACGGAGCGGAGCATGGGGTAGACGCTGCTGAGGACAAACCACACGCCGAGGGCGTAGTACAAGGTCTTTCGATCTGCCTTTGCAACAAAACTGCGACTCACAGGCAGCAGGGCATAGACCAAGAGGGTAATATGCAGGTAGTAAAGGTGGCTTTTATGGTTGAACAGCAGGAGATTTCGCAGCATATCCATGATCATCGCCGCCGTCACCGTCTCTCCCCGCCGCCACATCAGCAGCAGGTCCACGCCCGCGTAAGCCGCTGCCCAAAACAGCAGCGCCACGAGGATGCGGGGGATATACTTTTTCCAGACGGAGGCGATGGTGACATTTTTTTCCGGCGGCAGCAGCAGTGCGCCGCTGCAAAGGAGGAACAGAGGCACGGCGCAGCGCACAAGGCAGTTCCACCCGAGGGCGGACACCCAATCAAAGCTCCCCACCGTCCCCGCGAAGCCGCCGGCGGCAGAGGCATGGATGAGGAGCGTGCCGAAGATCGCCACGGTCTTTGCCCCATCCACCGCGGCGTTGCGCGAAATGCTCTTTTTTTCGTCCATGGCGCTCTCTCCTTTCACCTCAGGTTCATACTGCCGCCATTATAGCCAAATTTTCCGCATAAATCAAATAAAAAAGCCCTCGGAAACGGCAGCTTCCGAGGGCTTTGGTTGTTTTTCTTACAGAAGAGCAGGGATCTTGCCCACCACGTCGTGGCAGCGGGGGCAGAGACCGGTCTCGCTGTCTGCGGAAGTGCTGTGCTTCCAGCAGCGGGGGCACTTCTCGCCCTTTGCCTCGCTGACGATCACGCGAACGCCGGCAAGCGCGGTTTCAGCGGCAGTCGCGTAGAGCGCCTGATCCTCCACCACTTCCACGTCGGAGACGATGAAGAGGTCAGCCCAGCTGTCCTCAAAGGCAGCCTTGGTTTCAGCAAGGTTGCTTTCCGCAACCGCACCCTCGGTCACGAGAGTGACGTGTGCTTCGAGGCTCTTACCGATCTTCTTTTCATTACGAGCCGCTTCGAGGGCGGAGTTCACACCGCTGCGGAGCTGTGCCAGCACTGCCCACTGTGCCATCTCAGCGTCGCTGAGGGCATACTCAGTGTAGGGCTTCACCATCACGTTCAGCAGGACATTGCGTGCATCGTCGCCTGCGCGGTGGGGCATTGCCAGCCACACTTCGTTGCAGGTGAAGGCGAGGATGGGAGCAAAGATGCGGGTCATGGCATCGAGGACGAGGAACATGGCGGTCTGGGCGCTGCGGCGCTTGAGACCCTCAGCCTCCTCGCAGTACAGACGATCCTTGATGATGTCCATATAGAAGCTGGAGAGATCCACCACGCAGAAATCGTTGATGGCGTGAGAGATCACATGGAACTCGTACTTATCGTAGCAGGCGGCAGCCTTCTCGATGAGGGCGTTGAGCTTGGTCATGATCCAGCGGTCGATGGGGAGCATATCAGCGGGAGAGACCAGCTCCTCGGCATTGAAGCCCACAAGGTTATCCAGCAGGAACTTGCAGGTGTTGCGGAACTTCAGATAGTTCTGGGAGATCTGCTTGAAGATCTCGGTGGAGCAGCGGACATCCGCATGATAGTCGGAGGAAGCCGCCCAGAGACGCACGATGTCTGCGCCGAAGTCACGGATGAGGTCAGCGGGATCCACACCGTTGCCAAGGCTCTTGTGCATGGCACGCCCCTGACCATCCACCACCCAGCCGTGGGTCAGGACCTGACGGAAGGGAGCGCCCTGATCAAGCGCACCCACGCTGGTCAGCAGGGAGGACTGGAACCAGCCGCGATACTGGTCTGCACCCTCGATATACACATCGGCGGGCCACATTTCGGGCATATCCTTCATCAGGGATGCGAAGTGGGTGGAACCGGAGTCGAACCAGCAGTCGAGGGTATCGGTCTCCTTGTCAAACTCCTTGCAGCCGCAGTGGGGGCAGGTGAAGCCATCGGGGATGAGCTCCATGGCTTCCTTCTCAAACCAGACGTTGGAACCAAACTCGTCAAAGAGCTTGGAGATCTTCTCAATGGACTCGGGGTTGGAAACAGGCTTGCCGCAGTCCTTGCAGTAGAACACAGGGATGGGCAGACCCCAACGGCGCTGGCGGGAAATGCACCAGTCGGCACGCTCACGGATCATACCGGTCATGCGCTCGCCGCCCCATGCGGGGAACCACTCCACGTTTTCAATGGCTTCGATCGCCTGCTCCTTGAAGGACTCCACAGAGCAGAACCACTGAGGAGTGGCGCGGAAAATGACGGGCTTCTTGCAGCGGTCATGGTGGGGATAGCTGTGGACGATCTCTTCGGATGCGAAGAGCATACCGCTTGCTTCCATGTCTGCCTTGATGACGGGGTTGGACTCCTCGGTCTTCATGCCGGCGTACTTGCCTGCATAGTCGGTATGACGACCGTAATCGTCCACGGGCACCACCAGCTCCATGCCGTAGCGCATGCAGGTCTGATAGTCGTCCGCACCGAAGCCGGGAGCGGTATGGACGCAGCCGGTACCGCTGTCCATGGTGACATACTCCGCATGGACAAGGCGGCTGGTCTTGTCGAGGAAGGGATGCTGTGCCAGCATATTCTCGAAGAAGGCGCCGGGGAAGGACGCGAGGACCTCATAGCTCTCAAAGCCGCCCATCTTCATGGTCTTTTCCATGAGGGCTTCTGCCATGATGTAGGTCTCGCCGTTTTCTGCCTTCACCAGCACATAGCTGTCACGGGGATGCAGGCAGATCGCCATGTTGCCGGGGAGAGTCCAGATGGTGGTGGTCCAGATGACGAAGAAGGTACGGCTCAGATCAAAGCCTGCGAGCTTGTCGAGATCGTCCTTCACGGGGAACTTGACGTAAACAGAGGTGCAGGGATCATCCTTGTACTCGATGTCCGCCTCTGCCACAGCGGTGGCACAGAAGGGGCACCAGGTCACGGGCTTGAGACCCTTGTAGATGTAGCCCTTGTCGAACATACGACCAAAGACCTTGACCTCCTGTGCCTCAAAATGCTTGTCCATGGTGCGGTAGGGATGCTCCCAGTCGCCCACAACGCCCAGACGCTTGAAGCCGCCCATCTGCTTCTGGATGAAGTCCTCTGCAAAGTCCTCGCACGCCTTGCGGAACTCAGGCACGGACATATCCTTGTTCAGCTTCTTCTTGCTGTTCTCGATGGCGCGCTCGATGGGGAGACCGTGGTTATCCCAGCCGGGCACATAGGGGGTATAGTAGCCGCGCATGGCGTAGCTGCGGGTGATGAAGTCCTTCAGTGCCTTGTTCAGCGCGTGACCCATGTGGATGTTGCCGTTAGAGAAGGGAGGACCGTCGTGGAGGATGAAGCGGGGCTTACCCTCGTTCTTCTTGAGGAGCTCGTTGTAGAGATCCAGTTCCTCCCACTGCTTCAGCATCTCCGGCTCACGGGTGGGCAGACCCGCACGCATGGGGAAGCCGCTCTTGGGCATATTCAGTGTCTGCTTGTATTCCATGTTGCTGTTCTCTCCTTTGGAGTTTATATCAATTTTTTGCTGATTCTGTCATGGGCAGCAGGGAAATTTCGGGAAATGCAAATCCCAAACCCATTCTGCCATAGGATTTTTCACATTTTCCACAGAGTTTTCCACAGGAATATGAAAAACGCACCTCTGCCTCTTCCTAAGAGACAAAGGTGCGAATAATCATCCTCTGCGGTACCACTCTTGTTGCCGGAATGTTCCGACCACTCTGTTCCCGACGAAAGTCGGGCGGGGAGAAGATAACGGCTCCCTGCCGGGCAAGCCTACTCTCACGGGATTTCAGCCGCCTGCTCCGAGGTGATCTCACCACTCTGCCGCGCCGCTGTCTCACACCAACCGACAGCTCTCTTTCGACGCAAAACAGGGGTTACCTGTCCTCTTCTCAGCATATTTGCATATCTTTTAGTATTTTATAGTTGAAAATGTCCTTTGTCAAGCCCCAAGCAGGTCGCCAAGGGTGGTAATTCCGGAAATCAGATACAGTGCGCCGATGAAGGCAAAGAGCGCCATCAGCACCCCCGCCATTTTGCTGTCCGTCTCCTGCTTCACCTTCCGCTGACCCAGCGCCAGCACCATGGCAGGCGCACCCGTGAGGAAATAGGCAAGGGTGTTCTTCCAATCGGGTGCATCCACACCGGGCTGCAGCGCCAGCGCTACGCCCAGCAGGGCGATGCAGATCACCACCGCCCAGCCGGGGATGCCGTACTGCATGACCTGTCGGCGGGGTTCGGGGGCTGCGGTTTTCTTCGCGGCGGGTGCGCCGCCGTAATTGCTGTTCTTCTTTTTCTTTGCCATGCTTATTCGCCTTTCTCCCGCAGCAGCTCCAAAAGCAGCTCCAAGCCCTTCTCCACCGCAAGGGTGCGGATGGTGTCACGGTCGCCCGCAAGCCGCAGCAGGTTTACATAAGTCTCATTTTCTGTGGCAATGCCCACATAGACCGTGCCCACGGCGTTGCCGCGGTCATCCCGCCTCGGTCCTGCCACCCCTGTGAAGGAAATGCCGAGATCGCTGCCGCAAGCCCTTCTCACGCCTTGCGCCATTTCCCCCGCCGTCTCCGCGCTCACCGCGCCGAAACGATCCAGAGTCTCGGGGGAAACCCCCAGCACACGCGCCTTCACTTCGTTTACATAACTCACAACGCCGCCGTGGTAAATCTCGGATGCGCCGCTGAGGTCGGTCATGCACTTGCTGAACAGACCCCCTGTGCAGCTCTCCGCCGCGGCGAGGGTCAGCTTCTTCTCCCGCAGCGCTGCGCTCAGCGCTGCAGCGCCGTTTCGTTCTTCGTTCATGCCTGTTCCTCGCTCGTATAGCGGACGGTCACGATCTCGATGCCGTCCATCGCCTTCTTCACAAGGGCATCCACATCCATCTTCGCCTCGAGGTCGCGGACATCCTCCACGCGGGGATGGGTGCGGGGATGGCGGGGAGTAAAGACGGTGCAGCAGTCCTCATAGGGGAGGATGGAGGTATCAAAGGTGCCGATGCGGCGGGACAGCGCCACGATGTCGGTCTTGTCCATGCCGATGAGGGGACGCAGCACAGGCCAGCTGGTCGCATCGCCGCTGCAGGCGATGGCTTCGATGGTCTGGCTTGCCACCTGACCAAGGCTCTCGCCGGTGACAAGGGCACTTGCGCCGGTCTTGCGGGCAACCTGCTCGGAAATGCGCATCATGAAGCGGCGCATGATGAGGGTAAAATACTCCTCGGGCACAGCGCGGCGGATCTCCTCCTGAATCTCGGTGAAGGGCACGATATGCACGCGCAGGCGACCGCACCAGCCCGTGAGCTCCTGTGCCAGCTTCAGCACCTTGGCTCTTGCCTGCGGGGAGGTGTAGGGGGGAGAGAAGAAGTGTACCATTTCGAGGCTCACGCCGCGCTTTGCGATCATCCAGGAGGACACGGGGCTGTCGATGCCGCCGCTGAGCAGGGACACCGCGATGCCGCCCATGCCGATGGGGAGACCGCCCGCACCCTTTTCCGCGGTGCGGTGGACAAAAGCAGAATTTTCACGCACCTCCACATGGACAGTGAGCTCAGGCTTGTGTACGTCCACGCTCAGGTGGGGGAAGGCTTCATTCAGCTCGCCGCCCACCCACTGGGAGATCTGGATGGAGGTCATGGGGAAATTCTTGTCGCTGCGCTTACTCTCCACCTTGAAGCTCCGCGCGCCCATGATCTCGTCGCGGAGGTAGACCTTCGCGGTCTCGAGGATGGCTTCCTTGCTCTTTTCGCAGGGCATGGCGCGGCTCACTGCCGCAAGACCAAAGACCTGCTTTGCCGCCGCATAGGCGGCTTCGATGTCGCAGTTTTCGTTCTTGGGTTCGATGTAAATGGTGCTCTGACGGGAGGTGATGAGGAACTCGCCCGTGTACTGCAGACGGCGGCGCAAATTCGTCATCAGTTTCTCTTCAAAAGTGTGTCGATTGAGACCCTTGAGGGCAACTTCGCCCAGCTTGCCGAGAATGATCTCCTGCATAATTTGTTCTATCCTTTCGTCATGCGCCCATGGCGCGGTATTTTCTTACTTTTGATTCGTTATGAGCGGAACTCAAACAGCTTCGCCACCGGGATCTCCAGTGCATCTGCGATGCTGAACACCGCCTCCAGCGACACGGCGCAGTCATTGTTCTCAATGCGTGACATGTGTGTCCGACTGATCTCCACCGCATCCGCAAGCTGCATCTGGGATAAGCCCTTTTCCTTACGGTAATAGGCAATATTCAGCCCCAGTTTTTTGAACTCTTCGTAGTGTCGTTTTGCCATAAGCTATCACCTCGGTAATAGCTTATGTAAATCCACGTGCCAACTCGACAACGCAAGATATAACTTATGTTATGCTACGAGTTGCAAATTTGTGTCAATGTGGTATAATTGTCACGTGGAAGAACATTTTTGAAAGAAGGATACAGCAGATGGAAACAGGCACGTTAGACTACAAAAAGATGTACTCTCACCTCGTTGGCGCAATTTCCGATGCTTTGGATCACCTTCCCTTTTATCCGGAAAACAAAGAGACCCACGATCTTTTGAAAAGCGCACTGCTCGCAGCAGAGGAGTGGTATATTTCTGCTGGGGAAACGAAAGAAAACTGACGCAAACGCGTCAGTTTTCTGCGTTTTAAACAGTTCGGCAGCATTCCCCTCTGATACGGATGGTCTTGCACTTTTGCAAGTGCAGACTGTTTCAACCCCACATCTTCTTTTTCTTTGTCTTGCCAAGAAAAAGAAGATGTGCCGTTGACGGTACAGAAGAAAAAGAAAACGCTCTCGGGTGCGTATCGGCAGTCTGACTGACTAACCGCGCACTGTGTTTTCGGAAGTTCCGCTGCGTAACGATTTGACCTGCTCCGATTTCCGCTGCCGCTGGTGCAAAGCTTTCCGATACTGCAGCAGCAGCGGCAGCGAAAAGAAAAGCAGAACAAATCGACAAGCACTCTGCACTCACGCAAGTACCGTAGTTAGTTTTTCTGACCAAGCTACCGATGAGCACCCAAAACGCTTTCTTTTTCTTTTCCACCGCCAGCGGCGCATTTTCTTTTTCTTTGACACGCCAAAGAAAAAGAAAATGGGGGGCTGAAAACAGCCTGCACTCCTGCGAGTGCAAGACTTGCAGAAAAAGAAAACAGAGGTTGAAAATCAACCTTTTAGAATGTCCGTATTTCTGTACTGAATGGCTTCGGCGAGGTGGGGAACTTCGATGTTCTCTGCACCTTCGAGATCCGCTATCGTGCGGGCGACCCGCAGGATGCGGTCATGGCTTCTTGCGGTGAGCCCCAGCTTTTCAAAGGAATCCCGCATGAGCTTGTCTCCCGCATCGTCAAGGCGGCAGAAGCGCCCCACCATGTCCGCCGTCATATCGGCGTTGCAGGTAATATTCGTCCCCGCGAAGCGCTTTGCCTGTATCGCCCGCGCGGCGTTGACACGCGCGCGGACAGAGGCACTGCTTTCGGGCTTACTCTTGCGGCGCATGGCATCGTATTCCACACTCGGCACCTGAATGTGCAGATCAATGCGGTCGAGCAGGGGACCCGAGATCTTCGAGACATATTTTTCCACATCTTTGCGGCTGCAATTGCAGCGCCCGCTCGGATGTCCGTACCAGCCGCAGCGGCAGGGGTTCATGGCGCAGACCAGCATGAAGCGGCTGGGAAGATGGAGCGTACCGCCGGCACGAACCACCGTGACCTCACCCTCTTCGATGGGCTGACGGAGAATTTCCAGTGCGTCACGGCGAAACTCCGGCAGCTCGTCCAAAAACAGCACGCCATGGTGGGCAAGGGAGATCTCACCCGGACGCAGCAGCGGTCCGCCGCCCGCAAGGGACGCGGCAGAGGAGGAGTGGTGCGGTGCGCGGAAGGGTCTTTTTGTGAGCAGAGGGTGCTTGGGGTCGGTGAGCCCCGCAACGGAGTAAATTTCCGTCGCTTCCAGCGCCTCCTGTTCCGTCAGGTCGGGCAGGATAGAGGGCAGGCGCTTTGCCAGCATGGATTTGCCGCTGCCGGGGGCGCCGATGAGCAGGATGTTGTGCCCGCCTGCGGCGGCAACCTCCAGCGCGCACTTCACATTCTCCTGTCCCATGACCTCGTCAAAGTCGGGCTGTGCGCCGCTCTCCCCGGTGGGAATCCATTTCTCCACAGGGGCGAGCATTTCTTCTCCTCGCAGGTGCTTCAAAAGCTGCTCCGCGGTCTCCACGCCGTAGACCGTGAGATCCCCCGCAAGGCTTGCCTCGGCGGCGTTTTCTTTGGGGACATAGAGGATGTCGATGCCCTCTCTTGCGGCGGCAAGGGCTGCAGGCAGCACACCGCTGACACCGCGCAGTTCACCCGAAAGGCTGAGCTCCCCGATGAACGCGGTTTTCTCGCTCGGCTGCGGAATTTCTTCTCCCGCGGCGAGGATGGCAAGGAAGATGGGCAGGTCATAAAACGTGCCGATCTTTTTCTGGGATGCGGGGGCAAGGTTCACGGTGATGCGGCTGACAGGGAACTTCGCGCCGCAGTTTTTCACCGCCGCGCGGACGCGCTCCTTCGCTTCCTTCACCGCCGTGTCGCCGAGACCCACGATGTCAAAGCCGGGAAGCCCGCCGGAGAGGAAGCACTCCACCTGCACGGCGTAGCCCGCGATGCCGCTGATGCCGAGAGAGCGCACATTTGAAACCATATCCACACCCCTTTTTCAAGAGTATCTGCCAAAACAGGGGACTTTTCCGGTCAGATACCCTGTTTCGGCGTATTTCTTCCAATTGATTGATTATAGCATACTCCGTCTGCTTTGGGAACCGCCCTGCCGAAAAATCAAACGGCGGAAAATCTTTGTCATTTCTTTCACATTCCCCTGCCGTTTTTCCGAAAACTTTGCTTCTTTTTTGTCAATTTTACTAAAAAATTACGAAAAGAATGGAAGTGTTTCGCATTTACAATATGGGAAATGAGTGCTACAATAAATTCGTATGCAAAGCTGTAGTTCCCCGGTTCGGAAGGCATACAAGACAAGCCCTGCAAACCAGGGCTACAGTGAAAAATAGGAGGTTGATTCCCAATGGCTAGAAAAATCAAGTCCATGGATGGTAACAACGCTGCCGCTCACGTGTCTTACGCGTTCAGCGAAGTCGCTGCCATCTACCCCATCACCCCGTCCAGCCCCATGGCTGACTTCGTCGACCAGTGGTCCGCAAACGGTCTGAAGAACATCTTCGGCACCCAGGTCAAGGTCGTTGAAATGCAGTCCGAGGCAGGCGCAGCAGGTGCAGTGCACGGTTCTCTCGGCGCAGGCGCTCTGACCACCACCTACACCGCATCTCAGGGTCTGCTGCTGATGATCCCCAACATGTACAAGATCGCCGGCGAGCAGCTCCCCTGCGTGTTCCACGTTTCCGCTCGTACCGTGTCTTCCCACTCCCTGAACATCTTCGGTGACCACAGCGACGTTATGGCTTGCCGCCAGACCGGTTTCGCTATGCTCTGCGAAGGCAGCGTGCAGGAAGTCATGGACCTGTCTCCCGTTGCTCACCTGGCAGCACTCGAGGGCAAGGTTCCCTTCGTGAACTTCTTCGACGGCTTCCGTACCTCTCACGAGATCCAGAAGATCGAGGTGTGGGACTTCGAGGACCTGAAGGAAATGTGCAACATGGAGGCTGTCGAAGCTTTCCGCAAGCACTCTCTCAACCCCGAGCATCCCGCAATGCGCGGTTCCCACGAGAACGGCGATACCTTCTTCCAGCATCGCGAAGCTTGCAACAAGTACTATGATGCACTGCCCGCAGTGGTCGAGAAGTACATGGGCAAGGTCAACGAGAAGCTGGGCACCAACTATCAGCTGTTCAACTACTACGGCGCAGCTGACGCTGAGCGCGTGATCGTGGCTATGGGCTCCATCTGCGACGTGGCAGAGGAAGTCATCGACTACCTGACCGCAGCAGGCGAGAAGGTCGGTCTGATCAAGGTCCGCCTGTATCGTCCTTTCCGCGCAGACAAGCTGATCGCTGCTATCCCCGCTACCGCAAAGAAGATTGCTGTTCTGGACCGTACCAAGGAGCCCGGTGCTCTGGGCGATCCTCTGTACATGGACGTCATCACCGCTCT
>JAFVXA010000040.1 GCA_017501355.1 Oscillospiraceae bacterium | reverse complement strand
CCCCGCTGTGCAAGTTTTTAGAACTTGCAAAAAGTTCTAAAAACTTCTTATTTGAAAGGTGCAGGACACCCTTCCTGGGTTTCCCGCACACACCCTTCCTTCCCGTCGAATCGGATAAAAGGGTTTATCGACAGTCTCAAAGGAACGCCGCACCGGCGTTCCTTTCTTTTAGCTGTTTTTCCGCAAAGCCTTTTCCAGCCAGTCTTTGCCGTCCACGAAGCGGGAGACCACAAAGCTTACCACATAGTCGCCTGCGGCGTTGATCATGGTGGCGGGAGGGTCCACCAGATTGCCGATGGCAACGAGGATGGGGAACGCCATCTCGATGATATCGGGGAAGAAGATGGAACAGATGATATATTCGCCGATGTAGCCGCCGCCGGGGACACCGCTCATACCCACGGAGGAGAGCACCGCCACCAGAACAACGGGGATCAGCTTTTCAAAGCCGAGGGGCTGACCGAACACGCCCATGACAAAGGCGATCTTCATCACGCAGGAGAAGCAGGAACCATCCATGTGCATCGTGGCGCCGAGGGGCATCACGATGTCGGCAACATCCTTGGAAATGCCCGTTTCCTCTGCCACCTCCATGTTGGTGGGGATGGTGGCAACGGAGGAACAGGTGCCGAGGGACACCACTGCCGGGCGGGTGATATGACGGAACATGGTCTTGACGCCGTCCCTGCCGCCGCCAAACCATGCGAAGAGGGGCCAGGCGGTGAAGATATATACAAAGCAGAGGGGATAGTACAGCAGCAGCGCGCGACCGTAGCCCTCCATGATCTGAGAGCCGTAGGTCGAAACCAGATCCGCGAAGATGGCAAAGAACGCAATGGGTGCGTAATAGGTCACGATCTTCACGAATTTCAGCATCACATTGGTGAGATCCGCAAGGAAGATGCCAACAGGGGTCTCACTGCCGCCATTGAGGTTGACAGCCAGACCGAACAGCAGGGAAAATACGATCAGCGGCAGCATCGCCTTGCGGCTCAGCAGACCCGAGAAATCCTCCGCCGTGAAGAAGTTCACGATCATCTCACTCATGGAAGCGTAATCGCCCATTTCCTGAGAGGGGTGCTCTGCCCAGGGGGTGAGCACAGGAGGGAAGAGCTTCACCAGCAGGAACATGACGACAGCGGCGATCGCACCCGTCACCACGAAAGTGCCCACGGTCATGCCCATGATCTTGCCCGCACGGCGGCGACTCTTGGAATTTGCCACAGACGAGGAAATGGACGCGAACACCAGCGGCACTACGATGCAGAACATCATGTTGATGAACACCGTGCCAAGGGGCTTGATGAAAGCGCTGGCTTTCGGCAAAAACCAGCCGAACAGCGCACCCGCCACCATGGAGCCGATCATCAGAAGCATAAAGCGGTAATTGGAAGTGATATCTTTCTTGTTGAGATTCATAGGGGAATAGGTTCTCCTTATTATCTATGTAGCTGCGGGATTTACAGCGGCAGGTCTTCGTCGGTGATCTCACCCTCTGCCACAAAGTTGGTGCTGCCGGTGAGATAGAGATTGTCGATGCGGCTGCCCACACGGTCCATATCCACGGTCAGCACGCCGCCTGCGGAGCGGATGCGTACACCCTCGCCGCTGAGCAGACCCTTCAGCGTCAGCACGGCGGCGACGCTTGCCGCGCCTGTGCCGCAGGCAAGGGTGAAATCCTCCACGCCCCGTTCATAGGTGCGGATGAATACCTCGTCCTCGCCGACGATATCGTAGAAGTTCACATTGGCACCCTTGGGGAAAGCGGCGTGGTGGCACAGTGCCTGTCCCAGCTCGCGCAGCTCGTCCTCTCCGGCGTTTTCCAGATTGGCATAGGGCAGCACTGCGTGGGGCAGACCCGGATCGCCCAGCTCCACATAGGCACAATCATAGCGGATGCCGTCCACCTCCACGCGGCGGTTCAGTTCCGTCAGCGTGACGGAATTCAATCGGATGCGGTACTCCCGCTCGCTGAGCCGCTTGCCCGTGATGAGACCGGCAGTGGTCTCAATGGTCTGCTTCTCGCCGGAGAGACCCAGCTCATAGCCGAAGCGGCAGATGCAGCGAACGCCGTTGCCGCACATTTCGCCGATGGTGCCATCCGCATTGAAGAACAGCATACGGAAATCTGCCTTGCCCTCGGGGGGCAGCACCGCGATCAGACCATCTGCACCGATGGAGCGGCGGCGATGACAGAGATGCTTCGCAAGAGCGGAAAGGCGCTCTTCCGTCAGATCCGAAGTGAGTGCGCTGAGGATGATGAAATCATTTCCTGCGCCATTGACTTTCCAAAAATGCATGGAGTCCCCTCCTATTACAACAGATTTGGACGGAAACCCGTCCGACTTTCCTCTTAATGCACCCATTATACACGATTGTCCGCTTGTTGTGAACTATAAAAATCTGCAAAAAGAAAGAAATCCTTATTCTTTTCCTTGTGTAAGCGGTGGAAATCGGTTATACTGACCGTATTGCGGAGGAAATTCCGGAATCCGGTCTATTAAAAAACGGAGGGTGCTATGGGAAAGCGAAGTGAGAAAAACACCAAAATGAAGATTGCCACCGCTGCGTGGAAGCTGTTTTCCGAGCGGGGCTATGATGAGACCACGGTAGAGGATATCATTGAAGCGGCAGAGACCTCCCGCGGCACGTTTTACCATTATTTTGAGGGTAAGGATGCCCTCTTTGGTACCATGAGCTTCCTCTTTGACGAGGCGTATAGTCGGCTGGAAGCGGAGATGGATCCGAACCTCACCGCTTTTGAGAAGCTGCTCTATCTGAACCGTGAGATTTTTGCCTACGTAGAGAACAACCTGATGGTGGATATGCTGACCCGCATGTATTCTACCCAGCTTGTGACCCACGGTGAAAAGCACCTGCTGGATCGAAACCGTGTCTACTACCGCTTGCTCCGTCAGATCATTGAGGAGGGACAGCGCAGCGGTGAGCTCAGTCGGGACTATACCGTCAACGAGATCGTCAAGGGCTACTCCATGATTGAGCGTGGTATGCTCTATGACTGGTGCATCTGCGACGGGGAGTATCGACTTGCCCGCTATGCAGAGGATATGATGCCGAAGTTTTTGAGCGGTTTTCTGAACGAAAACTGAACAATAATCGAAAAAACGCGAAAAGAACGACTGTTTTTCAATTATAAAAGCGACAAAAATGAGCTGCAGCTTTTGGTTAAAAGAGAGAAAACTTTAGCGCATTAAACCGCTTGTTCTATCAGCAAAATCCCGCCGTGGCGGGGTTTTGCTGATTTTTTCTGCAATAATTTATAGAATTTGTTCTATACACTGTTCTGTATTTAATTCTTGCTTATGCAAGATTATAATTTGAAGCGTGAGTAAATTGCATGCTTCATAAGCATAACTGCATGGAGGTGGACATCAATGTCTAACAAGCAAGCAACGAATGAAGTGGGCCAGTGGGGTTCTCGTTTTGGCTATCTGATGGTGGCTGCGGGCGCGTCTATCGGTCTGGGCAATATGTGGAAGTTCCCCTACCTCGCCTATCGCGGCGGCGGTGGTGTCTTTCTGGTGGTGTACCTGTTCGTGGTCTTTGTGCTGGCAAAGCCCATGGTGGAAATGGAGACTGCCATCGGTCGTCACGGCGCAGCTGACACGGTGACCGTGTTTGAGAAGATCAATCCCAAATGGGGCTTTGTCGGCTGGATTGGCAACCTCTGTACGCTGATGATCAATATGTATTATGTGGTCGTCGGCGGCTGGGTGCTGCGTTATATGTGCCAGTTCATCTTCGTGGGCGACTTCGGCGGCGAACCTGCAGCTTTCTTTAAGAACTTTACCAGCAATCCTGTGCAGTCTGTCCTGTGGGCGATGATCCTGCTGGCGTTCGTGGCATTTATGATGCTCTTCGGCATCACCAATCTGGTGGAGAAGATGGCAAAATTCATCATGCCCGCGCTGTTTGTGCTGCTCATCATCTGCGGCGTGTACGCCTGCTGCATCAACGAGGCAGCTCTGCTGGGTCTGAAGTATTATCTGCTGCCCGATTTCAGCAAGTTCAATGTCAAAGTCTTTGCGGATGCTGTGACGCAGGTGCTGTTCTCCGTCGGTATCGGCTGGAGCCTGTTTGTGACCCTCGGCGCAAATCTCCCTAAGCAGAATAATCTTCGCAGTGACGCACTCTTTGTCAGCTTTGCGGACACCGCTGCGGCTACCCTCGGCGGCTTCGTCATCATCCCCTCCGCCTTTGCTGCCGGCATCGATGTGCAGGCAGGTCCTGCACTGATCTTCGAGGTCATGTCCGGTATCTTCCTGAACCTGCCCTTTGGTCGCGTGATCGGTTCTTTCTTCTTCATCGCGCTGATGTTCGCGGTGATCTCCTCGCTCTTCAGCTTCTTTGAGATCAACATCCGTACCGCGGAGTTCAAGCTGAATCTGGAGCGCAAGAAGGCAACCATGCTGCTGACCGGTATCATCGGCGTCGGCAACATTCTGGTGGCTCTTGGCTTCGGACCCATGAGCAACTTCAAGCTCCCCTGGCTCTACTTCGGTTCTACCGCAAGCTACGGTCTCTATGACTGGCTGGATTGCTTCAGTGCTTACGTGCTGATGCCCCTCGGCTGTATCCTTGTGTGCTGGTTCACCTCCCGCGTGTGGAAGTGGAAGGATTACGAGGCTGAACTGACCAACGGCGGTAAGTTCGGCAAGGTGAGCAAGTGGGATAAGTTCTGCATCTGCGTGATGGTTCCTCTGTTCATGGTCATTGTCATTCTGAACGTGTTCGGCTTCATCAAGTAAGAAAATCCGGGTATAAAAAGGGTGTGGAGAGATCCGCACCCTTTTTCTCTTGCAAAAACGGCAGTTTGTGTTACCATAAAGTCATGTTTTTTGAATCGCAAAGGAGATTGCAATGACCTTTTTGAGAGTGCTGGAGGGGCTGCGTACCCCTTGGATGGATGAAATCATGGCGTTGCTGACCCACCTCGGGTCGGAGTCTGTGTTCCTTGTGATGGCGCTGTTTGTGTTCTGGTGCGTCAACAAGCGGGAGGGCTATTATCTGATGACAGTGGGCTTCTGCGGTACGATCATCAACCAGTTCTGCAAGCTCTGGTTCCGCATTCCCCGTCCTTGGGTGCTGGACCCCGATTTTACCATTGTGGAGGCGGCGCGTGCCGATGCCACGGGCTATTCCTTCCCCAGCGGTCACACCCAGAGCGCAGTGGGCACCTTCGGCTGCCTTGCCTGCATGACGAAAAGCGGGATTCTCCGCGTGCTGTGCGTGGTGGTTGCCATTGTGGTGCCCTTTTCCCGTATGTATCTCGGTGTGCACACGCCGCTGGATGTGGGGGTCGCGGCGGTGACGGCGCTGGCACTGGTCTTTGGCGTGAGACCTCTCTTCCGGGAAGGACATCACAAGAAGCATAACAGCAAGCTCTATGGTCTGCTGTTTGTGCTGGTGGGGTTCTCGGTGCTGTTCGTGCTGTTTGTGGAGTGCTATCCCTTCCCGGCAGATATTGATCCCCACAATCTTGCCTCCGGCGTGAAAAACGCGTGGACGTTGCTGGGCTCTACTCTCGGCGTGCTGCTGGCGTACTGGCTGGACGAGGAGTATATCGGCTTTGAGACCGATGCCGTCTGGTGGGCGCAGGGGCTGAAGCTGATCCTCGGCGCGGCACTGACGCTGGCGGTGAAAACCTTCCTCAAAGCGCCCTTGATGGCACTGCTGGGTGGTCACGGTGCCGCTCATGCTATCCGCTATTTTGCGGTGGTGGTCGTGGCAGGTGCGATCTGGCCTGTGAGCTTTTCCCTGTTTGCCAACATGGGTAGAAGAAGATAAGGAATCCATACGCAGGAAAGAGAGCCGAAAGGCTCTCTTTCCTGCGTTAAAGGGTATAGTTTTCCTCTCTTGGGGCAGTCTATGGGCATGAGGTGATAAACATGGACTCTCTTTGGACAAAAACTGTGCGTTTACCGCGCTTTGCCCCGCTGAAAAAAGATATCCACACGGATGTTCTGATCGTCGGCGGCGGAATGGCGGGGCTTCTCTGCGCGTATTTTCTGCAGCAGGCGGGGGTGGACTATGCTCTGGTGGAAGCCGGACGGATCTGCGGCGGTGTGACGAAAAACACCACGGCGAAGATCACCGCCCAGCATGGTCTGCTTTACGACAAGCTGATCCGGGAATTTGGTGAAGAGAAGGCGAAAGGCTATCTTGCTGTCAACCAGAGGGCAGTGGAGCGCTATCGTGCCCTTGCGCGGGAGATCGACTGCGGGTTTGAGGAGAAGGATAACTGGGTCTACTCCATGGATGACAGCAGCAAAATTCAGCGGGAGCAGGCAGCGCTGCAGCGCCTTGGGTTCGATGCGATGGCGGCATCTGAGCTGGCTTTGCCAATCACGGTTGCAAGGGCACTGTGCTTTCCGCGGCAGGCGCAGTTTCATCCCTTGGAATTTGCTGCGGCGATTGCGCGCGATCTCCGCATTTACGAACATACCAAGGTGCGGCAGCTCGCGCCCCATAAGGCGGTGACGGACGGGGGAACGATCCATGCGAAGCGGATGGTCATTGCTACCCATTTTCCCATACTCAACAAGCATGGCGGCTATTTTCTCAAAATGTATCAGCACCGATCCTATGTGCTGGCGCTGCAAGGCGCACAGGTGCCGGATGGGATGTATGTGGACGAGGCGCAAAGCGGCTTGTCCTTTCGGGGCTATGGGGATATCCTGCTCCTTGGCGGCGGCAGCCACCGCACGGGAAAGCAGGGGGGAGCATGGCAGGAGCTGGAAGCCTTTGCCCGTGCCCATTACCCGGATGCGAAGGAGGTCTACCGCTGGGCGGCGCAGGACTGCATGACGCTGGATGGCATCCCTTATATTGGACAGTATTCCTCCCGCACGGAGGGATTGTATGTGGCAACTGGATTCAACAAATGGGGCATGAGCTCCTCCATGGTGGCGGCAGAGCTGCTGCGGGATCTTCTCACGGGGAAGGAGAACGCCTGCGCGGATCTGTTTTCTCCCTCGCGCACCATGCTGCGCCCGCAGCTTGCGCTGAACACGCTGGAGTCGGTGCGCGGCTTTCTCCGTCCCACCGCGCCCCGCTGCCCGCACCTTGGCTGTGCGCTGAAGTACAACAGGGAGGAGCATTCCTGGGATTGTCCCTGCCATGGTTCCCGTTTCGGAGAGGATGGCACACTTCTTGACGGACCTGCCACCGATGATAAGCAGCTGCGAAAGGCATAATACGGGGCTTGCTCGCATATCCTGTTCTTGGGTGATCGTATGAAACAATCAAAATGGAAAATGACAGCTGCGTTCGTGCTGCTGACGGAGCTGGTGGGCGGGCTTTCCGGCTTTCTCACGCGCAAAGGCAGCAAAGTGTATCAAGCCACCATCCGCAAGCCACCCCTTTCGCCGCCGGGAGTGGTCTTTCCTATCGTGTGGGGCATCCTCTTTGCGCTGATGGGGATTGGCGCGGCACGGATCTGGCGCGCACCGCCCTCACAGGAGCGAACGCGGAGTCTGAGACTGTTTTTTACACAGCTGGGCTTCAACTTTTTCTGGAGTATCATCTTTTTCAACCTGCAGGCGTTTGGCTTTGCCCTGCTGTGGCTCGCGGCGCTGTGGGTGCTGATCGTGATGATGATCAACTCCTTCCGCAAGGTGGATCGGCTTGCTGCCCTCCTGCAGATCCCGTATCTGCTGTGGGTGAGCTTTGCGGCATATCTCAATTTTGGTGTCTGGCGGTTGAACCGCTGATGATGGGGGAGTCACTGCAGGAACATTCCTGCGGTGACTCCTTTTCTGCGTTTCTGCAGGCGAGAAAAGCATTGAAGAAGCGAGGTCGGAATGGTATCATAAAAAAGAGATTTTTTGCAGCAAATGGAGTGGGGTGGACAGTATGCTGATTTTTTCGACAACGCTGGATATCAATGAGACGCTGAGCCGCGATGCCTTTGTGCGGCTTGTGATCGAGTGGAATCAAGGCAGCCCTCACAGCAACAATGTGATCCGCGGCATCGACTGGAATGGCGAAAAGACAGCTCGTTATGAAGATGAGCGCCGCTGGATGGAGATCGTGGAGTATCACGAGATCATCGCCATCCGCTATGAGAGAATCGACGATAACGGCGCGGTCTGGGACACGGATTTTGTGATGAACTTCGATGAGATGCGGATGTCCATTCAGCTCAGCCGCAGCTTCCGGGACGATGCGCTGGAGGTTGGCGCGGATTTTGTGGCACCCCATTTTGTGACCCTGCTGATCGAAAACGGATATGTGAAGGATGACGGCGTGCTGCCTGTGACGAGAACGCCCATCTTCATCACGGAGCAGGAGCTGCAGATCGTGGCGGACATCGTCAGCGGCGAGGAAAAGTACCGATACCCCGTCGTTTACATCTCCAAGACCTTTTTCAATCAGGACCCCGTCAACGCAAGGAAACTGGCAGGTGGTCTGAAGGGCGTTGCCCATGTGCTGGTGCAGCAGACGAGCGCCACCAACAGCGCCCTGCGGACACTCTGCGACGATAAAAACGCATTCAATGGTGCCATCGGTATCTATTATCCCAATGCCGCCGTGGGAAATCATCGCTATCTCTATCACCGCGAGGATGGCTATGATGAGGTGATGTACAGCAAGGTGGTCAGAGACGTGATCCGCTATCACAATGCGCTGTATCTGGATGCCCTGTACACATGGCAGGGTGTGAACAATGCGCTGCTTGCGGAAAAGCTCATGGGTCAGCGGCAGGCACGCGTGGAAGCGGAGCGCGCGAGAGAAAGCGCCGAGACGGAGGTGCAGGATGTCTATGCCGCCTTTGACGAAGAGATCCAAAGCTTGGAGCTGCAGGTGGATTCTCTCACACGGGAAGTGGAGGCGCTGCGGGCAGAAAACTATGGTCTGAGAAGCAAGCTGACGGAAGCGGACACGGAGCCTGTCCTTTTCGCGGGAGAAGAGGATGAGTTTTTCCCCGGCGAGATCAAGGAGATCATCCTTGCGGCGCTGAAGTTTGCCCTGCAGAACAACACCACAGACAAGACCCGCCGCGCAGATGTGCTGCGGGATGTGATCGACCATAATGATACATCGAAAGCGGTGGAGGAGAAGCGGGACAAGATCAAAAATCTCCTCAAGGCATACGAGAGTTTGACGAAACCTCTGCGGCAGGAGCTGATGGATTTCGGCTTTGAGATCACGGAGGATGGCAAGCACTATAAGCTGACCTATCACGGTGATGCACGATACAGCACCGCCTTACCCAAGACCCCCAGCGACTTCCGCAGCGGCAAGAATGCCGCGGCTGAAATCGTGGGCAAGATGCTTTGATACCATATCAGTATATCTCAGCGGGCACTCTGCACAGCAGAGTGCCCGTTTTCGGCAGAAGAGAAGCGACATCGCTGCTGTTCTACGCGGCAGAGACCACCCTCCAGCTCTATATGGTCGAGAGCAGCGAACAGATCCGTGACCTGTACGCGGCGGCATATTCCATGCCGGAGAGCTCCGCGCTGATCATGCGGAACATTGCCGGAAAGCTGACCCAACTGGACAGCGGCATGGATACAACAGGAAATTGACATCCAGGTTTATTAACCACAAGTCCCAAGGAGGAACTTCACTATGAAAAGAAGGATACTGAGCATCATTACCGCTCTGGCTCTATGCCTGTCTCTGCTGCCTGCCGTCAGGCTCATGTTGATGAGTTTCGGCAGAAAAGAGTAGTAAGACATAGCGTTACCCCCTCATGCTGTCAATGACCTTCTGCAGCTCCTCGATCTCCTCGTCAGAAAGTTTTTTGCGCGTCCCGAAAGCCGCGAGGAAGGCGGGAAGAGAGCCGCCGAAGGTCTCCTCCACGTATTGCTCGCTGTGTCGGGCATAGTACTCCTCCCGCGAGATCAGCGAGGTCACGGTACCGCCCTCGTTTTGGAACAGACCGCGCTCACACAGACGCTTCAGCACCGTGTGGGAAGTGGTTTTCTTCCAGTTGAAATCCGTTGCGCCGATTTTGGCGAGCTGACCGGATGTGATCGGTTCGTTCTGCCAAATGACATCGGCAAATCTTGCTTCGGCAGTTCCCATTTTCAATGCAGACATCAATACACCTCCTGTACTATTAGATGTAGTACATTCACACTACTGCTTGTAGTATAAAATGTCAATAGGGGAGATGAAATCCGGCAGTACCTTTTCATTTTGAAGGATGATTCTGATGAGTTCTGAGGTGTTGCTGCACTCTTGGGCTGTGCCAAAACAAGTTTAAATAAAGGCAAACGCTGAAAATGAGAGGACTGCTGTTACTTTTAAAACCGCAGTCCTTGTTTCATATTGATATCGTTTCAATCCGAAATCCCGACATAGCCGGTCTCTTCGATGATATACTGCCCCTCTTCCGACAAGATCCACTGGAGCAGCAGGTCAACATTCTCGTTTGTGTTTTCCTCGTATGTCACAGCGTACATCGGCGTGACGATGGGGTAGCTGCCGTTGCGGATATTCTCTGCCGTCGGTGCAACGCCGTCCACAGAGAGTATCTTAATGTCGGGATTCTGAATGATGCCCTCTACATAGTAGCGGAAGGAGAAGCCGATGGAATTGGACTTGCTCCTGTAGCTGGACACCTGCTCGATGATACCCGACATCATGGTGTTGACCATTTCCGTGGGAGCTTCCATGATGGGGGTGTCGCCCATGAAGCGCTGCAGCATACTCTGACTGCCGCTGCCTTCGTTGCGCTGGAATGCGGCGATCTCTTCGTTTCTGCCACCGACCTGCTTCCAGTTGGTGATCTCTCCGGAATAGATGCCCTTGATCTGTTCGGTGGTCAAATTGTCGATGGGATTATCCTTGTGAACGAAGAACACAAAGGCTTCCGTTCCAACAGGGGTGTATACAAAGGTGGTATGACATTCTTCGGCATAGGCTTTCTGCTCCTCGGAGGGATAGACACCAAGAAAGAGATCAATCCCTCTTTCTGCCAGCAACTTATACCCGCCGGGTGTGTTGTTGTACTCAAAAACGCCATCATAGAGCTCCGTCGTTTCGGGATAGACCGCATTCACAAAAGCGGAATACACCGGGAAGAAGGCTGCAGCGCCATCAATAACGGGAAGGTTCTCCGTGAGCTGCAGTGTTTTGCTTTTGAGCTTCACAATTTTGGAATCTTCTCTGAACGGCAGGTATTCATGTACGTTGATATTGGGGGCTGTGTTGATGGTGATGCTCTGATCGTATTTTTCCAAGCCGTAGTGAATGCCAAAAGAGACAAAGTAGATCACAGCGGGAATCATCCAAACAGTAAGAAACTTCTTTCTTCGCTTCAGCCAGATCAGTGGCAGGAGGAGTGATGGGATGACGAACATTCCTATATAGACAAACACTTGGTGTATGCCCTCTGATAAGAGGATCATACCGCCGATGATCGCGGCGTAGCCGCTTGCCACCACGACGAGAACCGTCAGAGCGATTTTCGCAAAGAATACAAGAACTTCTCTGCTTGAAGTGGCGGGAGCATCTGCATCCCGCGTTTTCCCAAGATAGATCCCGAGACCGAGATAAAACAGCAGCAGGACAATTCCTATCAGCACTTCGCTGCCACCACGGTAAATCATGTGCAGGGCGGGAAAAGCACCAAAGATGCCGCCCCAGATAATGCCTTTGTGGAGCAGGACGGCGGCAAGCAAAAAGCAGCCCAGCCATATCAGAATCATAGACATTGCCATACTGACTCCGGTAAGTCCGATCAGCAGATAAAACATCAGAAAGAATATCAGAGGGATGTATCCCAGGTATTTTTTCATGCGCTGCACCTCCAGTTTCATAAAGCATTCCGTTTTTTGCGAAATAAGCGGCAACGGCGATCCGGCGCTCCCAAAAGTGCCAGATCGCCGTCAATTTTGTTATCTTACCTACATTTTACTTGGTTGTTGCAGCTGATTCAATAAGGAAATTGTAAACATTTCTGCGCTTATGAGGGTACGGAACCTATTCCCGATAGACCGCTTCTGAAAAGGATGCATTTCTGCGATCCGTCCCTGCATTGGAGCAGCCGGATTACAGTCCGCTTTATGATGCGGATTATCATCTTGTGAGAAAATGATTCTGCTGCGATGCTGCAAGTTCCGAGCTCTCCTGCCATTCAATGGTGCAAGAATACCGATTCTACTGCTGTTCGGTTGTGCAGCCACACGGTTTTCGATACAATGATGACGAGGTGATACAGTATGTTTGAAATCGACAAGGAAAGATTTGGCAATTTCATTGCTATGCTGCGAAAGGAAAAGGGCTATACACAGAAGGAACTGGCACAGCGGCTGTTCATATCGGACAAGGCAGTCAGTAAATGGGAAACGGCAGCCAGCATCCCGGACACTGCGCTACTGATCCCTTTGGCTGACTTGCTTGGTGTCAGCGTCACAGAACTCCTGATGTGTGAGCGTGTGAAAGCGGATGAATCAATGGATGCCGTGCAAGTGGAGGGGGTGGTCAAAAAAGCACTGTCCTACTCGGAAGAAAAGATCGACCGAGCCTATCGGAGGAAGAACAAGTGGATGCTGTTTTATATTGTAGCACTTGCGATCGGATGTGGGGAGCTGATTTGGTTTCACTCCATGGGTCGGCTCAACGATACGCTGTGGGTCATGGTCCTGCTGGGCGCGATCTTTGGGGCGTATTTCTGCTTTTGGGTCCAAGCGCGCGTCCCATCCTATCACGATGAGAATCGAATTACATCCTACAGCGATGGTCCGTTTCGTATGAATATCCCGGGTGTTGCGATCAATAACAACAATTGGCGCTACATCGTTCTGGTAGGGAGGCTGTGGGCGATTCTGACCATGTCACTGTATCCTGTGCTGTGCTTTTTTATTATCACATGGCAGCCGACGCTGTGGATCACAGCGGGACACGCCATCTCTGCGGTGTTGGTGGTTTGTGGGCTGTTTGTTCCCATGGTGATCGTCGGAAAGAAATATGAATGACAAAACCGGAGAGGTCAGTGTGATCTCTCCGGTTTGCTTATCTTCGATGATTTTACCCTTACAAGGTGTCGTTGGTGCCGACCGTCAGCACTGGCTCACAGTGCGAAACGATGTCTATCACCTGATTTTGGGTGAAGATAGAGTAATGTTTCCACGGAGCAGGGTAGAAGCTGTTATCATCACTTTTCTGTACATCTGTCATTTCTGCAAGATGACTCAACAGAAAGGACTGGTCATAAGTTGCCATATACCTGCCTTGACGAGCTTGGCGATCAATGCGGCTGAAAGACTCATTGCGTACTTGATACATGATGTAGTTTTCCTGCGCCTCCAACAGAGTCATGCCATGGTTTTCGTCACTGGGTTCATCGGGACTGTTCAGGAATACATCGTTTTCCCACCAGCATACCGGGCAGATATAGGCAACTGCATCACTGGCGGGTACGGGCAGAGTCTCATTCCTACAGCATAGGCATTGATACATAAGCAAATCCTCAAAGATACAATTCCGTTCCGTAGTGGCAGCTTTGGAATGTGTCATCCAAAAAGACATTGAAGAACGGAGTCATTTTATTCTCGATTCCCATGTCGGTAGGTTTGGGTTGGCTCAGAAGCATCTCAATGAACTCCGGAGTCACATCGCCGGCGATGATTTTTCCATACTTCCAGTCATCATTTTTCAATACGCCATATTTTAAGGCGAGTTCGATCCATTCTGTCTCTTCGTTCCAACAATGGATTTCAAATGCCTTAGCGTTATCCAGCGCCGCAGCAACATAGGACAGCCACTTGCGGTTGTCCTGCTCGGATCTGTCCAGTGTTACCATTTCAAACTGGGGAGGGTTATCCGGAATCGTTGCAGGCTTGAGATCCATGATTGCCCCGGACAGGGCGTTCTCCAAATCCTCAAAAAACATCGAGATCCTCCTTTTCAGCGGAAATCGCTCTCGTCTACTTCATAGAGGATGTTGCCGTCGGCATCGGTGATCTGTTCAAACAGATCGTGTACAAATGTGTGATCTGCCGCAAGCTCACCGTCCTCGCCCACGCTCCAGTGGTCCAAAACGATGCGATAGTGCAGACCATTGCCGTCCACCACCTCTGCCAGCAGCTCAAGGGTGCTGCCGAAGGGGATCTGAAACTTGCGGTCGACCATATAGTAGAAGGCTTCGGAGCCGTTTACCTCGACATCGGATGTGGGAGGAGGGGACGGCTCCTGCGTTGCATGCTTATCGCGGTAGCTTTCCGTGTCGGTCAGAGGAATTTCGGTGCGATCAAGCTCTTTGCCGTCCAGCTCCTCAACGAGAGAGATCGAACGAACATCAATGATCTGTCCTTTTCCCTCCACCGAAATGCGAACCTCCCCCTCGCGATGCCAGGTGTAGATACCATTCGCGGAAGAAACGCGACTTCCGTTGCCGCCGAATCGACCGTGGATCGTCGGCAGCAGCTCATAGCGGGGAGACCACTGGTTTTCCAGTGTTTCTGTCCGAATCACATCACCCTCGTGAAATTCCACTTTCTCTACCCGAGCATCCTCGAAGAGAGGGAGATCAACTTGGACAGAAT
>JAFVXA010000039.1 GCA_017501355.1 Oscillospiraceae bacterium | reverse complement strand
CTTGTAGATTCCGGCTTCGCGTGAAATACCTTCCGGAATCGCACGAAAAACCTCTATTTTACCCCTTGTATTAAATCAAATCGCCGGAAACATTTCGGGATTGATTGAAAATAATCTGGGATTTCCGGGTTCGTGTGAAAATAAACTGGGTAGTTCCGGAATGAAGTGAAATTAAAGCTATGTTATTTCCGTTTCGAATGAAATTAAAGTGGGGTTATTTCTAAATCGAATGAAAATAATGTGGGGATTTACACTTCGTATGAAAATAAAATGGGCTTTTTAGGTGCTTTGGGCTCTTAAAATGCGTATATATGGCTTAAAATCCATTGGATTACGGCTTCCCCTACGAAGAGTTTCCCTGATGCTATTATAGCACCTAATTCGCGAATAACAATCATAATTGAACAAAATATTCTTTCTCGCCTATCTGGGCACAAAAATAGCCACCTTTCAGCGGCTGCTGATCGGTGGCTTTAAACTTGTGCCATTACAGGCAGTTTCTCAAGGTGTCCTGTCTTATCGTAGATCAATTTCACCTGTTCAATGTTGCTGAGTAGTCCTTCGATATTGGGATCACATGCCCAAAGTTCAATGTTTCCGGCTTTCCAGATAGCGATATACTGAGATGCTGGCATATAAAAGAATGTGTCGTAGATGCCTTTTGAAGCACCTCCGGCGAGGCACCTCTTCCCTGCCATCAGGTCTCCGAGAACGGCGGCCGTGTGGGTGAAAAAATCTTCGAGGATCGCATACAGGATAGGAACTCGCCCTAAAGTGCAGTTATTGTCATCATGAAGCGAGATATTCTGCTCCAGACCGTTGAAATAGAAGTTCAGCGAGTTTTCCATCGATTCGACGGTATCGACATGCCAGGAGCCTTCGAACAGCTGCTCTAGGTGTTTTCGGCTGTCGTGTCGAGAGGCTAAAATCAAGGAGATAATCCGTCCATAGGTATGATAATCGCATAGATTAGGATCAAAAATGTGGCGGCGGACACTGTTAAGGACTGCATCGAACTTCTGAATTGAGCCAAGTTGTTTACAAAGAGAAATGTACTCTTTGTGGATCCGCAGAAACAGGATCTCCTGATAGTCGATCATCAGTTTTTGATCCCAGTGCTGCTTAAGATGAGCCATTTCATGAGCGATATCGTCCTCATCAACAGGAACAGGATCGTCCTCCCTGCCGTAGTTTCTACGGCGCAAAAGCCTTGGAACCACTTCATTTGCGAGGTAGTTATCGACCAGATCCTTCTTTAGGGTTTCCCTTGCATCCGGCGTTATCGTGGCAACCTTTCTGGCAGCAGTGAACACCTGGCCACTAACGCATTCCCTCAAGGTCTGAAGCACACTTGCGTTCCATGCGGGATGAAACAGTTCCTTTGTAAACCGTGAGCGTTCCAGAATATCAATGACTGACACGCGGTCACAGTCGATGAGCACATGTTCTTCGATCTGCTGCCTGATATCATCGTTCAGCATGATGTCGATCGGGCGTGCGCCCTTCTTCTGATAGAAGGATTCTTCTTGCGCACCATTCATTGGATAATCCATGTCAATGAGACGCTGATCCGGATGCAGCAAGCAATAATCGTAGCAGATAAGCTGGTGAAACCAGCTATGGTACCCACGCTTCGCGCATTCGGGACAGTAGCGTTCCTTTGTTGAGGCCAATCCTCTGGAAACACAGTATGAGCCAGAACAAGTTGTACTGCTCTTAGAGCCAGACAACTGCTTTACAGAGTACCCGTCTACAAAGCCTTTCTTATGGTTCACGCTCCAGTTGGACTCGTGGGGAAGCTGAAAGCGGTCCCTCCATGTAATAGAGTTCATATACCACCACTCCCCTCTTATACCTGCGAGCTTACATATCCGGATGCAATAAGCGAAGCTTCCCATTCTACAATAGAAGGTTCGTAAACCTTGTTGTCTCCGGAATCTGTGCCAAATTTGCGGAGGCAATACGATACAGAGTCCATAAAACATTTCATAGTCATGTAGTTGGCATGAATATGCTTCGTCTTACGCAGATTTTGCATTGCTGCCCAGAACGCAGGAGCAAAAGCGGCCATGGTTTTTCCATCTCGATGCGCATCAGGAAAATATGTTGCAGAGAGACAGATTGGCTCATCGTAGCCCTGAGGCACGAAATTATTGTCCAGTGCATTCATGCAGACATACAGATCGGAGAGGCTTTCAATACCGTGAAATTCTGCCTCTTTCAGCATCAAGCGCTGTACGATCTGCTGCTTTCCTGCCTGAATGAAACCTTTCTTGACATCCAGAATTTCGCGAGTGCTGACCAAGATAACCGTGAGCTGAATGTCGTTGATATTCAGCTCATTGTAGAGGTCACAGAGCCACTGGAATTCATTTACGGTCAAGAGGTATGCTTCATCGACAAACAAGCAGGCAAGCTTGTACTTGGTGTTCAGGGCCGACATCGTAATACGGTTTACCAACCGCTGACGCATCTGATTTGCGGTGCCCTTGGAGGCATCAGGGTGTCCAAGGGCCATGAGCAACCGCTCATAAAAGGCTTTCTGCGTGGCCACATGGTTAGTTGCCGTGTAGACATAGACAGGCAGCTCACTGCCATAGGCCTGCTTCAAAGCGCCAGCAATATAGGCGATTGCCGACGATTTGCCGGCGCGAGAGGGTCCCCACACGATTCCGCCGCATGAATTTGTCTGGATCCACTCATCTACTTTGGCGTGCAGATCGCAAATCTGCCGTGTCGGGATCAAAAACTCTTTCGAACTGAACATTCTACACAGTTCGCGTTCATCAATATTAGGCATTCAGATCATCCTTTCTTCGGCTTACTTAGACTCTGAATAGCAGCGAAGCTGTCATTGGGATATTTAGCAAAGGCTTCAGCAATCTCTTCCGGAGTCGGTTCATCTTTCCTACAGGAAGCATCACCCACCGCCTTTCGTCGAGGCTGGAAATAAGAGGATTCATCATCAGCAGCAGGAGGAAAATCAATGATTTCTGCCGGCTTATCAGGACGATCAAACGCACCATTAGCGTCACGATTCATATTAGCCGCCTTTGTACGCTTTCTGCGATCAGTCTTACCTCTCTCCGCCAATTCCTCATAAACAAGAGACATCTTGGGAGTAAAAATTGTATCCGGGGTCATAAGCTCGTTACAAAGCTCGTTGACCATTTCTCGTGTTTTAAGCGAATGGGTGATTTTACCATATTCGCCTTGTGCGATCAGATCACAGAAATAAGAACCATCTTTGCGGTACATCTTCACAGTTCGGAGATCGTCGGGGTTTACTTCAATGAGAACTTTCTCATCGTGCATTGTCATGGGAATCCGGCAGTTCAACCCATGGTACACGGCGTTTTTGAAGTTGATCCGAAGCTGTTTACCCTTGGCGTAACAACCACGCAGGTTGCGTTCAATGGTGAAATGAGTCAAGTTCATGACATTTTCCCGTTGATCCTGAGGCACAGTATAAATCGGCATACGAGCATCGTGGATTTTGGTAGCCATCATCTCAAGCGGGGTATAACCATGCAGGGCGCTATGAGCACTGTTATTGTACTCAGCAATGAGAGACTCCAAGATCTCGCAAACATCCTCATAGGTAAGCTTGATTTCCTTGGCGTACTTCTCTGCGTCTTGACGCTTTAGATCCCGTGGATTGCTGCCGGTGGTGTTGGGCAGCCGATGGAAGCCAGAGCGCTCCAGAGTGCCGAAAAAGCGTTCTACGATACCACGAGATTCGGGCGTGGCCACAGAGCCAAAGTTCATTACACAGCCAAGAGTGTTTGTCAGCTTGTTAACCACATTGAATGCAGCGTGAGATTTTGCGTTATCCAGCATAATTGTATTGAACGCAGCCCACTTGGTTTCCGGAATTGCTTCTGACGGAAAACCGCCGCCCTCTGGGTAAGAAAGGCTTTTTAATTTAAACGGCTTGTGGTCATGAGGAACGATAGAACTTTGGATGGCTTTCAGCACATCGTACTGGTTGTAATTCATCTGCGGCGATACAGAATAACCGATGATGCAGCGGGTAGCTACATCAATTACAGCAATCAACCACATTCGGGTTGCGATATCGGTGATTTCGACTCCATCGATCCCCTCGGTGGTAACGACGGTCAGTACATCAATGATGTGACCATCAATTTGGACCATATCGTAAGGAGCCTTAGGATTGATTGCAAGAGATTTTCCGTAGCCGGTAGAAAGAAACTGCTGACGCTGATCCTTTCCTTCTCGTTTAATGGCCAGCATCATTTCTTCATCGCGCATCTTTGCAATGTATTCACAAAAACGGCTGTACCCATAATCCTTGAGGGTGAAAGGAAATTCGTAATCTTGGACACCGGCAATTCTGCATTCTTCAATGAAAATGCTGTGCAGGCTGCGAATATTGGTACGGCGCTCGCTCGTGTAGGCCTTGTCACCGAAATAAGTGCCTTTAATTTTGTTCTTGATCTCTGGATATTCATCAAAGAACAATTCAAGCTTTGTCTGTGCAGGAGACAAAATCTTGCCAGGAATCAGAGCATTGTAGCCGGGGATCTCTCCGGTTGTGGATACAGGAGTTGCGCACTTTTTGGCCAGTTGACAAATTCTGGCCTTTGTAAGACCTGTGCGTGAAACGATGATATCGTTAGGAGTATCATCGATATAGAGATCCACAGCCAGCTTTTGCTTCTTGAACTTAGCAGCATCGGCTTCCGACATCCCTGTTGTATTCACTTCTGTCCAAGTTTCGCGCAGAGTACGCAAAAACAGCTTGTCTACCAATTTAGGCATACAGTCGTACCTCCGTTTTATGATCCAAGGGTTTTGTTGCGATGTTCAAACCAATCATCCCGTTCGCATACATGTAGGCGAGATGAGCCCATTCGCAACCAATAGGCAGCAGTTCTTTGCTTATGAGTTCTCCTACAAGAACCTTTTTCCGCCCATCATGAGCAGCGTCCTCAAGGTAGCGAACAATCAGCTTATCATAGTAGTGAGCACTATTGGGTGTATATCGCCGGACCAGAGCCGCAAGTACACTCTGATTCTGAATCAGATATTCTCCCTTGAGCAGATCATTCTCCGTGCGTACAACGAAGGGAACATTGTTGTCTTCGCACCAGTGTTTCTGACGACGGATTTGTTCCTGAGAACGAATCGCAGATTTTGAGTCATCAGTGAGTTCCTTGGAATATTTGACCTCCTGCAGCTCTTCCCTACCATCCTTATACTTGACCCACATATCAAAGACAGCCTCTTTGATCTTGTTATCTTCCGTAATTTGGATTTTTAGAGGTTGCTCACAAAATTTTTCTACAGTAGGATCAAGCTCGAGACTGAGAAAATTCATGTACTCCAGCTTTGAGAAGAAGCGCACCACACGCCCAATTTTGGCACTAAAAAGGATGTAATAATCGCTGCCATAGTGGCTGCCGCGTGGCATTTCGATAGGCTTGTCAAAATTCATAGATTCAAGAATCTCCTTTCTTTTTCCATTTCGATACCGTCCGCCGCCAGTAAAAGGTTGCGGCCCAGATTGTAGAAGTATGATTTCGGACAATAAATGGCGAAATGGTTTGACTTAGGGCTAAATGTAAGCTTCTGAGTAGTGTCAATATCCGAAATCATCAAAACAATGCGTCTGTCTTCTGAAATGCCGTATGCGACGGCCTGGAACCTATCTCCCGTGCTCCATGCGCAATAGTAAGCACAAGCGTCATCGGCGGTCATCTTGCTTCCAAGGTCTTCATACCACTGGTCAATCAAATCTACATTTTCGCTGAGGATACCACTGCCCAGATGGGCAGCGATATCGGGGTTGAGCTTAATAGCAATGAATGGATCCTCTACGCCGCAACGAAAGAATCCGAGTTGCACCTCTTCCCCATCAGCGTTGATCAGCGGAAAACACTGGAACTCCTCATAGCTGGGACTGATAAAACTATTGACCCTTGCGGTCATGAATGCATCGTTACGAATCATGGTGCTCTCCCTCCCCTTCCAGAGTCAGCGCTGCGATTTCGCTGACGATTGTTGCAAGCGTACCCTCATCTAAATAGGCTAAATACCGCACCGGCGGATGGCCGAGGCCGGGGCTGTAACGCCCCAGGTCCCGGTAAACCATAAGTACAAAACGGCCATCTACAGACTGGCCAAATCCAAAACTCTGATAGCACGGATCCTGACCGGCGGCCAGAACCAGCCATGAAACCATCATCCAGTAATTCACAGAATTACACTCGTTGAACTCCCAAAAGTCCCTACTGAGATACTCCTGCGTTTCTGCCATGCTGCAGAACCGCTGCGCGTAGAGAATAGGCATGTCCACCGGCACCATGTTGCCGGTTTCTTCGCAGAACATACTCAGACGAATGCCGAGGTCATAGGATACTGATTTCGGCGTCGGGAGCACCAGAAGATTGCAGGGATGCTCTTCCTTATCGCCCTCAAGTCCTTTAAAATACAGACCAGTCAAGTTAATTTCCTTCATCGCATTCCACCTCTTCGTCGTACATCTCTACCAGGAAATCCAGGTGGTCACAGAACGCCTCCAACTGTTTTTCGGAAAGATGAACCCGAATCTGCTGACTGGTGTGCTTCAGGAACGGGACTCCTTTCCGGAAGGTGTTGGAAAGCTTGAAATAAACCTGTCCATTCTCGTTAACGACTACATCCATCCGCTGTCTCAGAGATGCCTTACCCATGGAGACGCGGGTGCGGAAACTAAATATAACTTCATCTCCCGGCCGGGTGACTCCGTATTCAACGGCGGCACACTGCTCGGTGAGCTCTGCCACCATTGCCAGGGGCAGATCCATCTTTACGCTTTCGGAATCATCAATGGTAGGCAGCTTAAACTCCAGATGGATCGATGCGGTTTCGCAGTTAGGACAGGAAGCATTCGGGTAAACGATCGGTACACAGGGATGCGGATCAGGAGCGGCATCGTTCATGATCTCTGCATACAGAAAACCAGTATTGAAGAACATAGCTTAAACCTCCGTAATCTGAGCTACAAACTCGAGCTGACGAGCCAGGTTACCCAACTCGTAGTCCGGGATCGTAATGTGCATAAAGTTTGTGTAGTCGAGCTCGCTGGGTTCCGATCTTGCCATCCTCATGGCGAAGTTACCACCCTTCTCTACGCCAAACTCCAACATCTGCTGCACTACACCTTTTCCAACCAGCCGAACAGTGCCCACATAGCGATACATCACCAAAAAATTGAAGTCTTCACCGTGCTGATCCAGCGCCTTGGCTTTCCATGCATAACATTCACCAGACATCTTGTTGGCGAGCTCATGCGTAATGTCCGGGGGCAGGTCTACAGAGATGCTTTCACTCCTCTCGGTCAATACGAGCTGGAAATGGACGCGGGGCTCAACAGTATACCTTTTCAGGGTTGGATAAAGAAAAGGGATAGCGTTACCTACCTCACTGAACTCTACGAGTTCATCGGGATCCAGGCTGATCGATGATCCTTTCTTCGGGTCAATAATCATGTTATTTTCCTCCTTGTTTTTGATGTGAAAAGTCATGTCTCGATTAAACTTTTCACCCGTACTATACATTTTTTCGAGACAAAAATAAGACAAGGTCAGAAAGTCCAAGCGTGGTCGTTTATGAATGAGGGGACACTATGCTTTTATGCCAACTTGAAAACCCTGTAACCCCAGTAATTTCAATGGTTTTATCGTTCATAAATGAGGGGACGCAAATTTTGGAAACCACGCCCAAAATCATACCAATTTTCTTCGTTGAGGCTCTCCCCTATTCGGGATATCGTTCAAGCAAAATCGCGCAAAAAATACCCCCTCTGGAGTCCAGAGAGGGTATGTGACGATATGAGATTAGTCGGTTGGGATGAGTGTGTAACAATTGATCCACTCTTCAATCTGAGGCATCTGAGCGCCAAAATAGCTGTATCCGCCGCGATAGATCATTTGCTTGTTTTGCTTAAGGGTTCGGCGGAAGAACTCTGCCTGATAGAGCAGTCTAAACCGTACGATTTCTACAGGTGTATGCGCCTTGTGTAATCGAGCTAAGAGATTCAGAATCCTTTCTACGCAGTCCGGCACCTGGTATTTTGCTGTCTGGAACTGGTATAGTCCCTCCAGACAATGACCATTTAGATCTCCATATATGTCTGGGAACGATGGTTCTCCAAACTTGCTCGCATAGAGATCATCTGGAGGATTATCGGCAAGGGACATCCACCATTGCTCCATGCTCTTGTAGCTGGTAAAGCCCATCCTTATGCGCATCCTTATAGCATCAACCGTATCGCGCACGAGCTTTGTTATATCATCCGATCTCTGCGAAATTACCATATCCGCATAATCGTTCAGATACGAGAAGAAGCTATCGGTCGGGATCTTCAAAAGAACCTTGGGGAATTTGTCCTTCAGAATACTAACGAGCTGCTGATCCAATGGGCAGCAGATTTCGGCGGGGGTGCTTACCTTTTCGCAGAGATCCACGATCAGGTTGTACTTCCCTGCTTCGATAATGTCCAAAAGAACCCACATTCTAAGCGAATCTGCGTATCCAAAGACCACATAGCATGGGGTCTGATAGCAGTCCGCAGCCTCAATATGGATCTTGCTGCATGGCAAGAAGCTTACTACAGTTGCGCTGTGCTTTTTCAGAAGCGCCTGAATGCTCTCCGACACATACGCGCCAGAAACGCCGTATTTGGCTCCTGCTTCTTTCACGCTCAGCTTGGAGTTGGACAGGGTCTCTTCGGCGAGGTATGCGCGAAACTCCTCGGTGCCCTTCTCCTTGGTGAGCGGCGGAGCGTTGGGATCCGGGATCACCTTGTTGCAGTCCGGGTTCGTGCAGCGGTACTTCTTGGGCCAGTAGTCAATTCTGATCACTTCTCCGTCTGCAGAATCAATGTCATAAAGGACGCGAGGTTTGTCCTTTGTTCTGCTGGTGCCTTTGGACCGCATTTTTGCACCACACGCCTCGCAGATCGGGGACGCAGGGTGAGTTTCCAGCACATATCTCCGGAGTCCGTCCTTATCCGGTTCTTTGGGAACATAAGAATACTTTTGGATGGCCATAGCGCCCCTCCCTTCTGATAACGGTGACGGTGGGTCGTTCTACAAATACTATACATCAATTTTTCAGAAAAAACAGATAGAAATCGACATTTTGTTCCAAGTCTTAGGTTTATATGGGGCCCTACCCTTCCCTGATTGTGTACTATGGCCTGGTCGTCCGTCAGGCTGCGTCAGCGGACATTTTTCGTTGTGGTCGACTACGGGGCTGGACAAAGAGAAAACCCCTCCTAGAGCCTTAGAATGGCCTTTAAGATGTGTAAAATGAGGAAAGAAGCTATCTGTAAGGTTTGATTTTTTTACAGATAGCTTCTCTTTTTATGATTCAGTTTTACATGAAATCCGCCCTGTTTAGCAGTCGGATAAATAAGGCGTGCATCGCGATATATCCAATAAGCACCAGTATCATTAGGACGGTTGACGGATACGCCCGGCATAGAAGATACAAAACACCGGTGTGTACCGCATAAAAGACCATGTAGAGGATACTTCCAAGTGCCGGCTCACTCCCTCGCGTGTAGTATATGCCTACTACACCAAAGGTTATTGGATGTAAAAATGCTTCTGCAATCCAGTTCAAAAGCACGGGAGCAAGAAGAATGGGAACGCCTTTCCAGACAATAGTAACTCCTTCTCCAAGTGCGTCAAAAGGGTTCGGAAGACAGAACTGCCGAATACACAGGAATACCGCAGAAAGAAAACCGTAGAGCTTCACGCGCCCTCCTTTACCTTCACCTGTCCATTCATCAGCATGGGTAGGAGGAAATCACGCAGGGATGTTAATTCTGCATTTTCAGTAATTCGGTTTTTCGAATCCTCTAACATAGGAATAACAATCTTACTGAACTGTTCCATCAAACAAGAGCTTTCAGGAATAGCCAGCAAGAAGTCTCCACACAGTTCAGGTTGCATTCTTTTTCTGCTTCCTGTAGAACTTGAAGAGCATTGAACAAGGTATTTTTGGAATGCATCAGAATTCAAAAGAAAATACACATATCCGCGCAACAAGTTGTTCCGGCATACGAAAGGCATAAATTCCGTGGAACAAATACATGTTTCGTCCGTATTCAAAGGATCCCAAATGCGCTTAAACTGAGGATTGAGTTTTGAAACAAGTATTGCTGCGTGAGGAACACGGTACTTATTGCTGTCAATTTCGCTACCCGTTTCAAATACAGGGTAACGCCCATCATCGAATGCTGGAATACTGTAGTGTTCGAAAATGGAATCTTTCTTTTCAAACGGTGAAATACTTTCAGTTTGTATTGTAGCTAAGCTTTTGAGTGACTTAGCTTCCCACTCCTCCGGAATCTCCCGCTTCAATTCCTCATTCCAAACCATCTTGCCGCCGCTACTCTTGTAAGGCTTTCCGTTCTCATCAGGGAAATCAAACTGGACAAACCAGTAGTCATAGAGCAACTTCGCCATACCTTCGAGATCAGCGCAGATGGCGTTGTTGGCGATTTTAGCATCGATATCAGATAGTACCGCAGCAATTTTTTCTTCGTTTTCTTGTTTAAAAAAAGGAATGTTTTCAATACTTTCCTTAGTGAGTGCATTGCGCGTTCCGCCGACACCACAAATTTGCAGTAAATAAGGTTTCATGTATTGCAAATAGTACATGAGATACTCGGAAGAGACATCTTTGGAGCGAATAATGGCAACATGCTGATTCACTCTTGCAGGTAAAAACTCTTCAGGAGCCATGCAACATCTCGCAATTGAGTCTCCGGTAATATTCAGAAGAACATCACCCTTTTTTACAGTAACACCGTCAAGCTTCTGCGCTTGTACTTCATCAATATAAGCCAACCCATGGTTTGAAAAACTGAAATCAAGAACATTTTGACTTCGAATAAGTGCTATGCCAGATTCTTTATAGGCATTTTCGCCTCCAGTGGGAGTTGCACCACTACCAATTTTTGTAGTAATATCTTTAATTTTCATTGAAATACACTCCACAAAGCTGGTTCATGATCTGCTTTTCCAACTCATGTCCCTTAGCAAACCGTCCGCGCAGACTGGCCTTATAGCCCTCCATCTTCGCCTGGAATTCCTCTGCAGTGATATCGATGTACTCGATCTTCACCTCGAAATACTGTCCGGCGGAGAAGCTACAGTTCTTTGCAGCGATGTCCTCATGAGAGACCACTACAGCAAAATCGTCCACATTCTCATGGGCGAGGAAGGTGTCGATGATGCGCTTAACCTCATTGTCGCTCAAAACGGTCTTCTGGTTCTTCCCTTCCTTGACCTTAGAGCCCAGCTTGGAGGCGTCGATCAGAATCGCATCTCCAAAGTCTCCAGCCTTGTCCAGGAAAAGCACAGAGACATTGGTGCCGGTGTTGGCGAAGATGTTGGAGGGCATGGAGATGACGCCCTTGAGCATACCTTCCTCTACCATCTTGCTGCGGATCGCGAATTCGATGCCGCTCTTGGCGGTCAGGAAGCCTGTGGGGACAACGATGGCAGCCTTGCCATCCTCCTTCATGGAATACAGGACATGCTGAATGAACATCAGATAGATGGCCATGGACTCCTTCTTCGCATTGGGAATCTTGGGCACACCGGCGAAGAAACGGCGGGTGTCCTGCCACTTTTGCTCAATCCGATCACGGGTTGCAGAGAAGTCAGTCTTGAAGGGCGGATTGGTGGTAATATAGGAGAACTTCTTCAGGCCGGAATCGGGCTCATGCTCTACATTGTAGTGAGCAGGGCTTTCCAGAGTATCGCCACGAATGATGTTGCCCAGAGACTCAGACTTTCCATTCAGCATCATATTCAGGCGCAGAAAACGGGTGGACTTCTTGGAAATGTCCTGGGTGTAAACGATGGCACGGTTCATGCCGGACTCCTGTCCCAGCTCATGCGCCAGATGCAGGATCAGGGAGCCGGAACCGGCGGCGGGGTCATAGATCTCCGCCGCTTCAATCTTGTTGCTCATACCAACCAGGATCTTGGCAATGATGGAAGAAACAGTCTGAGGCGTGAAATACTCAGCGTAAGTACCGCTGGCCACATTGTAGTTCTTGATGAGGTACTCGAAGATAGCGGAATAGAAGTCGAACCCACCCTCGAAAGCCTCGGAGAAATCGAACTTCTCCTGCGCAATGATACCAAAGATAGCCTTAGCAAAGTTGTTGCGCTGTGCGCCTTCCACCATAACCGTCAGGGGTTCGAACAGCTCGGTTTTCTCGCCATCGGCCGTTTCCACGGCGAAGGCGTCGTTCTTGGCATTCTTGCTGATACGAACCAGCGCGTCATCAAACTGCTGGTAGAAGTCCTTCTGCTCCAAGTGGTTGATGAGATACTGGATGGTGTCCTCGTAGGTGAATGCAACATCCTTGGAGTTGTAATCATAGAAGGCATCCAACATGTCATCCTCGTTCTTGAGGATACTGTCCACCGGGACATCAATCTCCTCAGAGAATTTACCGAGGCTGTACATGAACTTATCATTCAGAAACTTATAGAGGAACACAGAAGTAACGACGACTTCCTCATTGGCCGTATTGCTCAGACCGACGGTAGAGCAAAGGCCCTGCAGGTCATCGACCATCTGATGGATCTTCTTTTCCAAATCGTGAAATGCCATAACGAAAGGCTCCTTTTAGAACATTTTCATGTTTGCATAGGTTTCGGTCAGCAGGCTGCTGTACCAGTTCTTGAGTGCCAGCTTGCCATAGAGCTTGGCCTTGATCAGCTTGGTGATCGTCTTGTTACTGACGCTGGAGACGAAGTTATCCCTTCCCTGCAGGATCAGGATATTGGCCGTCTTGATCTCCTTTACAGCCTCGTAGACGATGTCCAGAACTGCGGCGATATCTTCCTTGTCGTACTCGGAATGGATCTCCACGGCGTCTGTATAGGTCTTTACGAAGGCGTAGTTGCCATCGTAGCGGGCGGACAGGCGCTCGTTCTCCTCGTTGATTCGGCGGGCTTCCTCCAGGATCTTCCGCAGCTCCTCGTTGATGTCGGCCAGATTGCCGATATCCATCATGTCGAACAGCTTCTGGAGCAGCTCGTCCAGCTTGATCATCTCAATCTGGTTATGGTTACGGTTCTTTTTAATCTCGTTCTGAACTTTGGTTACGAGATCGGTCAATGTACCGTATTCCTCAGAGGTCGCCACCTTGGACATAGCCTCAATCAACTTACCGAGGTCAAGAATCTCAATCTTCGTCTTCAGGAATTCATAGATGATATCCACCACATCCTTATTGGAGATGATGGACAGCAGGTTCGTAGGGGTGGATCGCAGATTCACAAAGTCGATGCGGGCCTGTACGGCCTTCAGCAGTTTCTTCGTGTGCTCGATGTCAATCTGAGCTGCATAGGCGTCTGCTCTGGAAAGTTTGAACTCCGTGTGGCAGGCTTTAATGCCGTTCAGTAGGCGTCTAATGGTCAGCAGGGCATCCTTGTTCATGAATGTCAACTGCTTGGAGAACCGCTCCAGATTAGCCGTATCGATCATGGATTCCAGTTCGGAGACATACTTCTGATATTTGGCGTTGATGTCATCCGGGCCGATGATCAGACCGGTCAGAGCCGTATCCTCGCCATCCTCGCCAAAGTCCGATTCGATCTCTTTCAGGTACATCTCGATGGTGCGGTCATACTCTTCCGCGATATCGACAAAATCGACGATATAGCCGTACTGATAGACTTTCCCATTGGGGCTCTTATAAGGGCGATTTACGCGAGAAATGGTCTGCAGCAGCGTATGCTCCTTTGCATTGCGCAGCAGGTACATCTTCTTCAAACGGTTGACATCATAGCCGGTGGTCAGCATCTGGTGGACAACAAGAATATCAGGCTTCAAGGTCTCCTTGAAGGCAATCTGAGTGCTCTTGTTGACGGCGGAGGGGATTTCCTCATCACTGATCACAAGACCAGCAGACAGCTTGGACTGCTCATCAAACCAGCGCTTGATCTTCTTTGCCTGCGGATTGGAGGCGCAAACGATCATGCCGCCGATGGTATCGTCGGTATTGGTCAGACGGAAATAGGAAAAGTCCTTCTCAATGAACTTGCAAAGAGCCTGGATATAGTCCTCGGACTCGTACACATCAGCCTTATTCTTGGCAGGATTCTCCAGCTCGAGGTTTTTCTTGATCTCCGCTCTTGCGGTCGTCTCGATCGATTCCTTTTTGATGCGCAGCGTGTATCCGTCAGCAATAGACTTGTCATAGAAATATTTATGGATATAGTCGCCGAACTTCAGGTTGGAGCGCTCTTTCTTGGAGAGCAACGGCGTACCTGTCAGGGCGACATAGACGGCATCAGTATCCACCAACATTAGGTTCTTAAAGAACTCACCGTCGGCCTTATAGCTGCGGTGGGCTTCATCAACGAAAATCACGCGCTGGGTCTTGGCTTCATAAGCGTTTTTGGCCACAGGCATCTCATCGTCAAACTTCTGGATGTTGACCACAGTAATCTCACCGTCAGTGTCCATTGCAATATGATCCGAAACGGGCTTGTTCAGCTCCTTTTCGAACTCGCTCTTACTGTTGACATTGATGACATTCAGACCACGCTTGGTCATTTCGCCGCTGACCTGGGTCAGCAGATCCAAGCGGTCAACAACATAATAGAAGCGGGCACTGACACCCTTTTCTGCATAGTAATCCCGCAGAATACGAGAAGACATGGCTGCAAGAGCAGTCTTGCCACTGCCCTGAGTATGCCAGATGATGCCGGACTTACCGCCGTTATCCAGACGCTTCAGGAGCGCCTTGGAGGCGAAGAACTGGGGATAGCGCATGATGTGCTTCTCCGGCGTCGTGTTCTTCACATATGTAAGGCCGTAATGGATGAAATACAGGAACCGCTCCTTCTCAAACATGGAGGTGACAAAGCGGTTGCAGGGAGTGTTCATGTCCAGATTTGTCTGGAATTCCGGAGTATCAGCTTCAGTAGGAGAATAGTGATTGTCCTTCAAAACAGCCTTCACGCGATCCATGGAGATCGTGACAAAACCGGTGGTCTTGGGCTGCTCCTCGCGGAAGAAGGAGAAGGAAGTTCTCTGACCGTTGGGGGTAGTATAGAAAGAACCGGCCTTGACATCTTCCGCCAGCGCCGTATCATCCTCGTCTTCATACTCCATGTTGTTGGAGAAGGATACGATCTGGATCATATTGAAGTATTTCTTATACTCAGGTTTGTCCAGACGCTTATTCAGCATACGGTTGAACTCAGCCTGAATACCACCCTCATTGTTAGGCTTCTTCACCTCAAGGAACGCAAGAGGAATACCATTGACGAGGACATTGATATCGGGACGGAAGGAGCCAACGCGTTCATCGCCGGCGCCGTCCTTACCGAAAGTCAGCTCGTTTACAACTGCGAAGTCGTTCTTCTCCGGATGGTCAAAATCGATGAGCTTGACTCGATCCTGGGGATTGATCAGCCAGTTGTAAAAGGCCTTGCCCAGATCGCTATATTTGATCAGATCATGGATCTCGTCAATCAAAGCATCCACTTCAGCATCGGTAAAAGACCTGCCGTTGATCGCTTCAATGGCCGGCTTAAATCTATTTCTGAAGATGCGGGTATCCGGATCGATATCGGCATCCTTCAAAGACTGGTATTCATAGCCCAGCCGCAAGTATTGAATTGTCGCCGGAATCTTGACCCGGGTATCTTCGTTAAAAACAGCCATGGTCTTTTCCTTTCTGCTTCTATAAGAAACCAAGCAATTTCTCTATATAACAATACGCAGGTTTTTGTAGAAATATCTGATATCAGTATACAATTTTTTGATGAAATTTACAACTGAAAATATAGAGCCCCTCCCCTGCCTCTTGCCCTCTCCCCTTTCTTCGGTTCTCTGCCGTTTCTATGAGGGAAAACTGGGGTTTAGCGGAACAAAGCAAGAGAAAGACCCGCCATTTTGACGGGTCTTAAAGTTAAATTGCAGACTTACACCATCTCTAGGAGAAGCTGCATCATTTAGCAGAATGGTGCATGGCCTGCTCTTCGTACCAATCGTCTTCACCGTAGTCGGTTATATCTTCTTCCTCCGTCTCTGCATCGCTCACATCAATGCAGATGTCCCATTTGTTGATGATATTAACATCCTTGATCTCAACCGGTTTCATGCTGCCATCGGGCGGAAAACCCAGCCGTACCTCACACTCAACTTCAGCAGATGCATCCTTAAAAGTCATCCGCGAATACGCCTTGAAATAATAGATATGATCTTCCTTATCCCAGTAAGAGCGGCTTTCATCAAAGTATTCTGCAACGCCATCAACAGAGAGAGCAGCGGTTATATGTATAAGCGCAGAGTCCTCTGTAATCTCCAGAGGCGTCATGTCGCTAATCATACTGGTAGCACGGATATTGGAAACCTCAATATCTTCTAATTCGTCAATACCATCCAGGCTAAACGCTTCGCGTTCGGCGGCAGAACCGATTTCAACCATTATTTCCGGTATTATTGCAGACCAGAGTTGTGCGACAAACTCTGTCTTATCGCTAAGCTGAGGCCACAGAAAAACCAGTGCATCTTTGAGTGTGTCAACCAGATTGATTTGCGGGCTTGTGTCCAATGTTGATTTCCAGTCGGAGTCATTGCTCACAACCAGAATCTGTGCATCAGTGTGTTCTTCGCAGTACCTAAGAAGTCCCTTCAAAACAAAAGCATCTGGAAATTCGGATTTTTTCTTTCCGTTTTCAGAGAAGGGCGGATTTGTGTTGAAGTAATCTTCAAAAATCTCCTGCGCATCCACATACGGGAGCATAATAAACCGGCGACCAAATTCTTCATAGGCATCTAAAAGGGTCTTTTCAACCCGGCAAATATCCATCTGATCCAGGAGATCCTCTGGAGAAATACCGAACGAGGACATTACCCCTTTGCAGTGTTTGATGGATTTGTTTAGTTCCTGAACTCGTTCCAGAATTTGTGATCCTTTTATGTGCTTACGCACCTCATTGCTCAAAATAGGATGACCGAGAACCGGAATACGATTGTTTTCCAACAAGGTGAGGAATGTCGGGATCATCACCGAAGTAAACCCTGAAAAATCACACTGCCTATTGTCATACGCAGAAGTATCAATCAGCACAGCCGAAATCTGTTTTCCCATTTTCTCTATCTCCTTCAACGAGAGTGGTCAATGCCATTCTATCACAGTTCCAATTAGCACACAATTAACCTAAACAGAGAGCATGAAAAAGAGCAGGGGTACTCCCCTGCTCCATAGTTTTATTCCAGCCCAGCGAAGAACTCATCGTATGCACAGTTGTAGAACTTCTTCAGCTCCACGATGACACTGGCCCGAATGTTCAGTTCACCGGCTTCATACTTCTCATAGGTACTTCTACCAATGTCCACGCCGCGGCGCTGCAGCTCCGCGCAGAGCTTTTCTTGAGAGATTTTGGCCTCCAAACGCAGCCGGCGTAGGTTAGTGCCCATATTCAGATCTCTTCTGATTTTCTGCTCATCCATGGATCATACACTCCTCGCATTGACCAGTATTGGTTGCAACTGAGGTTAGTGTATGATATTCTTTTCTCAAATATTGACCGCGATACTGGTCTAAGAGTGAGATGATGTCAATAATGCGAGAAAAAACTTTCTGTTTTAGCGGTCACAGGAACATTCCCGACCATGATCTTCTGAAGATCCAGCGTCGTACCGAAGATATGATCCATATGCTGCTCACTCGCGGCTATCGCTATGCGGCGGTCGGCGGCGCTCTGGGTTACGATTTAATGGCGCTTCGGCTTCTGCTGAGATTAAAAGAAGAATATCCGCACCTGCGGATCATTGGTGTCTTCCCCTTCCCCGGTTATGACTCTAAGTGGACGCTCGCCCAACGCGAAGAATACGCAGCTCTGATCCCGCAGCTCGATAAGCTGGTCTACACTGTACCCGCCGACAAGGCCAGCAATAGTGCGTTTTTGGAACGGAATAAGAAAATGGTTGATGGTTCAAGCGCCTTAATCTGTTACTACGACGAGCGCCAGAGCCGCAGTGGCACCGGCCAGTGTGTTAGATATGCGCAACGGAACCATCTTGAGATTTACAATGTGGCCAGCGATACTTTCCTTCGTTGAGGCCGACATCTCATACCCGCGAAACAACAACCCCTCTGAGGGCCCTCAAATGGCTCCCAGAGGGGCGTTTTTATTAGCCTTCAGTTGTAACAGGCAGTTGAATTGCGAAGGTGTTGATCCCACTGTTGCTCTCTACCCAAATATTTTCCTTGTGTGCTTTTACGATGCCTTCTGCTATGGAAAGTCCCAATCCGTAGCTGCCCGTCCGCTCTCGTGCAGTATCGGCTCGATAGAAACGCTTAAAAATATCTTTGCGCTCCCGGGCAGACAGCGGAGCTCCTTCATTGGCAACAGTCAGCAGACAATACTTTGTGCCTTGTCGCTTCAGTGATACCCATGTATGGCCATGTTCGTTTCCGTATTTCTGAGCATTGTCCAGCAGAATGTCAATCACCTGCACCAGATGAGACTGGCTGCCCCGAATCAGGATATTATCCTGGATATCGCTGTCCAGTTCCTTTTCCTGCTCATAGAAAATGGAGTCAAAGGGCAGCATGGCGTTGGAAACCGTGTCGCTGAGATTAAATATAGAGAACTCCATTGTTCCAATCCCCTGATCCACCTGCGCAGAGTTCAGGAGTTTCATTACCAGATCCTTCATCTGCTGAGATACCGTCAGAATATTTGATGTCAATTTCTCTCGGAGTTCCGGATCCTCCCCGTTTCCGGAGAGCATCTGGGCATTGCTGAGAATCACCGTCAGGGGTGTTTTCAATTCATGCGAGGCATCGGCCACAAACTGTCTCTGCTGCTCCCACGCCGATTCCACCGGCTTTACCGCCCATCGGGCCAACAGAATGCTGATGATCAGGAAAACGATGAAACTAACTGCACCGATGAGCAGGCAGTTTTGCAAAAGATTATTCATCATGCTGATTTCCTGTGACATATCAGCAAACACGATGCGCTGTGTAGTAGGCGTTGTGACCCGCATGAAGCGAAGACCATATTCTTTCAGAACACCGGACTTCTGTGTGGAGGAAAGCTCAATCAACTCCGTTAGCAACGCAGGATCGGTTAAGTCATAGTTACCGCTGTTAGAGACTGCCCATTCTCCTCCTGGAGTAAGTTGAAGGATGAAGTGAGGCAACGGAAATCCCGGAACATGCTTACCGGGTACTCCGGGCTTATGGGTAGACATTGCCACCGACTGCATCATTTCAACGCTGTCTCTTTCCATGCTTGCGCTGGTAAAGTGCAGGACCAAACCGAAAATAACACAGAGCATGGCCGTGACGATCACCATGTTGATGCAAACAAATTTGATTCTCAGGCGTTTAATCACGACTCCATCACCTCCAGATGGTAACCAAGCAGCCGAATGGACTCAATTTTCAGATCGGAGCCAATGCTCTTGAGCTTCTTGCGGAGAAACCCTACATAGGCCTCCACATTGTTCTCTGTGGCGTTAGACTCGAATCCCCAGACTTGGGTGAGCAGCACATCCTTTCGTATGCTCCGCCCCTGAAACTGCATCAGGCGGCGCATAACATCGAACTCTTTCGAAGAAAGACGAATACTGTTTTTCTCTGTGCTCAGCACATAACCGGTCAGATCCAAGGTCGTGTTGCCGTACTGCAGAATATCCACTTGTGCTCCTTGTCGGCGCAGGAGCGCATTGATACAGGCAAGCAGCTCCATGTTGTCAAAGGGTTTTGTCAGGTAATAGTCTGCTCCAGCATTCAAACCCTCAATGCGATCTTGTACCTCACCCTTTGCTGTCAGCATCAGAATCGGCGTTGTGACCCGGTGGGCACGCACTTGGCGGGCGACTTGATAGCCGTTGAGTTTCGGCATCATCACATCCATGATGAGCAGGTCATAAATGCCGGTCTCGGCATATTCCGCGCCATCCTCGCCGTCGTAGACCACTTCTACTTCGAAACCTTTCAGTTCCAAAAGGGTTTTGAGAGATTCGGCCAGCAGTTTTTCGTCCTCTATAATCAAAATCTTCATATTGCACTCCTTGCTCGTGAGGAAGATATTGTTCATCAACATTATAATACGCCAAATGGCTGAAACATCTCTGAAAAAACAGATTTCACAAATCGTTCACAAACGGCGCGGGTAGTCTTTCAGAGATACTTCAGCCTCGCATTATATCCTAACAGTGCAGCAAGCGAAACGCGCAGAAAGGAGTGAAACAATTTGGACTTTCGCCATGAATGGAAGCATGAGATCAATTTCTCCGACATGATCGCAATACGCCAGCGGCTTCGGGCGGTGGCAAAACCCGATCCTCATGCTGTTGATGGCTCATATTTCATCCGTAGCCTCTATTTTGATAATCTGTCCGACAAAGCGCTGCGGGAAAAGATAGACGGCGTTAACTGCCGGGAAAAGTTCAGGATCCGATACTACGATCACGATCCCTCTTTGATCCATCTGGAGAAAAAGAGCAAATGGAATGGGTTGGGTAATAAGCAGAGCGCAGTGCTGACTGCCCAGGAGGCCCAAGCCATCGTGGACGGAGAATTGGACTGGATGTTGGATTCCGGGCGTCCGTTGGTGCAGGAGCTGTATTCCAAAATGCAGACGCAGGGATTGCGCCCCAAGACCATTGTGGACTATACCCGGGAGCCCTTCGTATACGGCCCTGGAAATGTACGGGTCACGCTGGACTACGATATTCGCACAGGCCTGAACTGCACGGATTTTCTAAATCCGGACTGTGTCACGATCCCGGCGGGTAATGAACCCATCATTTTAGAGGTGAAATGGGATGAGTATCTTCCCTCTGTGATACGGGACGCTGTACAACTGAACGGGCGCAGAACCTCTGCTTTTTCTAAATACGCAATTTGCCGGATCTACGGCTGAAATAAAAAGGAGTTTTCACTATGACTTTCAATGATATCTTCAAATCCAGCTTTCTGGAGAATGTGACCAGCATCAGTCTGCTGGATATGGGCATCGCCCTTGTCCTTGCCTTCTGTCTGGGTCTGTTTATCTTCATGATCTATAAAAAGACCTTCTCGGGCGTCATGTATTCCTCCAGCTTCAGTGTCACTCTGGTTGCTCTGACCATGATCACCACCCTTGTGATTCTGGCAGTCACCAGCAATGTGGTGCTGTCCCTCGGTATGGTGGGTGCTCTGTCCATCGTCCGCTTCCGCACCGCCATCAAGGAGCCTCTGGACATCGCTTTCCTCTTCTGGTCCATCGCTGTGGGTATCGTTCTGGCCGCCGGCATGATCCCTCTGGCCGTCATCGGCAGCGTGGTCATCGGCATTGTTCTGCTTGTCTTTGCCAACCAGAAATCTCATGTAAATCCCTACATCGTTGTCGTTCGCTGTGCCGATCATACCAGCGAAACAAACGCCATGGATTTCCTGAAAAACCAGACACAGCGCTGCGTAGTCAAGAGCAAAACTGCTCAGAAGGGCGAAGTGGAGCTGAATCTGGAAATCCGCCTGAAGAGCGACAACACGGATTTCATTAACACTCTTGCTGATATGACCGGTATACATAGCGCAGTCTTGGTGAGCTACAACGGCGATTACATGGGTTAAGGAGGCCACAATGTCAACGCACAAGCATATTGATAAAATCTGTCTTGTGGCTGCGCTCCTTGCTATCGTACTGTGTGCCCTGTTTATGAATGGTGAAGCGTTTGGGCTCCAAGCAGTTTCCAAAGTCATGGGCTATGAGTCGCGGCTGTTTGATACCTCAAAAGTCCACACGATCGATATCGTGATGGATGATTGGGACAGCTTCATAGAAAACTGTGAGAACGAAGAATACGCAGCGTGCTCTTTGGTGATTGACGGCGAAAACTATGGCGATGTGGGAATCCGGGCCAAGGGAAACACCTCTTTGAGTACAGTGGCCTCTATGAACAGCGACCGCTACAGTTTCAAGATCGAGTTTGATCAGTACGACAGCACCAAGAGCTATCACGGATTGGATAAGCTGAGTCTAAACAACCTGATTCAGGACTCCACCATGATGAAGGACTATCTGACCTATCAGATGATGAGGGAATTTGGGGCTGCAGCACCCCTCTGCAGTTATGCCTATATCACGGTGAACGGTGAGGACTGGGGCCTGTATCTGGCCGTGGAAGCCATTGAAGACAGCTTCCTGCAGCGCAACTACAGCAGCGACTATGGAGACCTCTATAAGCCGGACAGCATGGACTTCGGCGGCGGTCGAGGCAACGGTAAAGATTTCAACATGGAGGATTTTGATTTCTCCCAGATGGAGAATTTCCGTGGTCAGAATCGGACAGAAAACCGATCCCCGGCAGAAAACGGCAAGCAGAACGAGATTAACCAAGAGTCTCAAAATCAATCCCAAATGCAAGGCAGACCCGCCTCTACAACAGAGGGTGCAAATATGGAATTACCTGAAGGCTTTGATCCCTCCTCTCTGCCTCAGAATGGCGGAATGCAGATGCCTGAAGGTTTTGACCCCTCAGCTATGTTTGGTGAAGGCCAAGGGGATTTTGAGCCTCCTGCTATGCCAAATGGAAATCAACCGGGTGGTATGGGCGGCGGTGGCCGCGGTATGGGTTCCAGCGAGACTAAGCTGCAGTATATCGACGATGATCCGGACAGCTACTCCACTATTTTCTCCAGTGCTAAAACCGCCGTTACTGATGCAGATCAGACACGGCTCATTCAGTCGCTGAAGACCCTCAGCGAGGGTGAGGATATTGAGAGTGTGCTCGATATGGATCAGTTGCTCCGGTACTTTGTTGTCCATAACTTCGTGGTCAATGGCGACAGTTATACAGGTTCCATGATCCACAACTACTATCTGTATGAAGAGAACGGCAGGCTCTCCATGCTGCCCTGGGACTACAATCTGGCCTTCGGAACATTCCAGGGACAGGATGCAGGCAGTGCAGTCAATGATCCCATCGACACACCGCTTTCCGTTTCCGGTTCCGGAGACCGTCCGATCGTGGATTGGATCTTCAGTAGCGAAAAATATACGCAGCTCTACCACCAATACTTTGCGGAGTTTTTAGAAACTGTAGATGTTGCAGCGATGATCGATGAGGCTTCCGCACTGATTGCTCCCTATGTAGAAAAGGATCCTTCCAAATTCTATACTACCGAAGCGTTCAACGCCGGAGTTACTGCCCTGCGTGAATTCTGCATTCTGAGAGAAGAAAGTGTACAGGGCCAGCTTGGCGGTACGATCCCATCCACAGATGATGGGCAGGCTACGGACAATTCCACCTTGATTGACGCTTCCAGCCTTACCCTGTCTGACATGGGATCCATGGGTATGGGCGGCGGCCGCGGCGGCAATGTGCCTGGAGGAAGGTCTAACAGAGAGAACGACCAAAGAGTAGAAGACCAAAGTACCCCTTCGGGAGATACGCCCACAGTGGAAACCATCCCGGTGCCCAGCGCCGACGGTACAATAGGAAATCCTCTTGAATCATTTGATAGAACACCAACTACACCCGAAAGTAGCGAAACTCAAACATCTACAAACCGCCCCGAAGAAATGATGAGGCCCGAATCCATGGGCAATCAGATGGCCGGAGGCGAGAGGTTTCCGTTTTCTGGTGGGATGAATGCAGACAAACAGGCTGTATCAAACGAGTCCACAGCGGTGTTGTTAGCTGTCTCTGTTGCTGTACTTCTTGTTGGTTTGGTAATTGCAAAGAAGTACCGGCACTGACAACACTCTTGCCCTTCCCCGCACTTTCTCTTGTTCCTTCTCATTTGCAATGTGTAAAAATAGAATATCCGCGGGATTTAAGCAAGAAAACGCCCCTCTGGGAGCCACAAGGCCCTCAGAGGGGTTCGTTCTTTAGTCTCTATCCCACCTATTCGCGTCAGTCCATCTAAAATTAGGATCCAGATTGGGCGGATGCTTCGCAAACCACTCTTTTGCGCCTCTATCTCCTAATTCACGGCTGATCTGTTCCATGCCAGCAGGCTTATACCCTGTTTTGCAGAACTCCTGGCGCAGCTTTTCATAGGTCTCCCTTAGCTCCTCCGTAGACGCCGTCTTCAGCCACTCCGGGAAGGATATCTTCTTGTTCTTGAAAAGAACATAGCCGATGCCTGTGCCGACAACGGTTAAAACCACGGTTCCGCCAGCGATCACATATTTCTTATTCTTATTGAACCAGCCTTTGATTTTTTCGGGAATGGACATATGGTACCTCCTTCGTGGTTACTCAACTATAGCGAGCGTGTTTAAGTATTCCCGCAGCTTCGCATTCACGGCAAAGAAATCGTTCTCAATCTCTTTCTCGGCTATTTTATCTTCTTCGTGAACGAGGTCATCAAAACTTAACTTTCCAAACACATAGGCTCGGCAGCGTTTTTCATAAGACCAGAAAAGATCGTTCGCTTTCTCATATAGAGCATCATATAGATCAAAAATTTCTTTCGGAATGAAGGCCCCGTTTTCGTAAAGAACATCTTGCGCCTTGCCTGCTTTTTCAATCATGCGTGTAATCTCATTAACTTTAATTTTTCGATTCTCCTCCGGAAGGTCCTTTAATTCAAGGGTTCCTTCCGTAAAGGAAGAAAGCTTAACTATCATTGAAAAGAATGCTTTTGAAAGCTCGTGATAGATTTCGAACTCCTTATCAAACTGGGTTTTTGTTATATACCTATGTTTCTCTAAAGACAGCTTGTACCTCTCCAGCTCCTTAGACAATCGCTGCTCATATTTCTTATCAATATGATGGGCCACCCGCGCAGACACGAATCCGGAAACTGCGCAGATGATAATTCCCGCACCGCCAACGCTGGCAAGGATAGCACCCGCCAAGGACCAAATCTCTTGTGTATTCATATGGATCCCTCCCTCTCAATGCGAATTATAGCATATTTTGAGGGTTATGAGAATGGGGTTGCGTCCAGGCCTCAACGAAAAAGGTTTGGGTGATGATGTGGGTCACCTCTACCCTGCCCTTTCGATTCCCACCTGCTCCATCACCCCCACGACAAGGAGGGTGTTGCGATGGCGCCCTGGGAATTGGTTGATGGATGCCTACAAAAAAGAGCAGAGGAACTCTCCCCTGCTCTTCGGTGGTTATTGGGTTAGGGCGTCAACGAAAGAATTGTTTTATCAAAACTTTTCTGTGTAACAGACGGTGTCCGATCGGGGATTTTGACCTCATCAAAAGAATCCAAAAGCACTGTGTCACCAAGCTTAAAATAGCGAAGATGTAACGCTCCGGCTTCATCACTTTCTTCGAAGCATATTGAGAATTCAGTAGGCTTCTCGGCGCTGTTTTCATCCGTGACCACCACAACACCAAAAAAGTCATAGAGATTATTCGTCTTATTGCAATACCACTCCGGGAGTGATAACTGATCTTCTTGATCCAGACCGAGTTCGGTTTTCAGGGTGTCTTTTGCAAGCAACTCTACTTTTGCTTGTGTATTTGGATCCACCATATAATCGTTTACATGATAGGCACCCTTACTTCGGTTAAAGATATCGATTTGGTCTCCGATAAAAATGGCTTCCACTGTTGCGTCTGAATTGAAAAAGGCCTGCCATTTTGCTCCACCGTAAGTAAAAGTATAACTTGTGCCGTTAGTCCAGCTTTCGGACTTCTGCATATCGGTGATAGCGTTCGTATTTACACCAATTTGTTCGCATACGAGCTTGAAATTTGCGGCAAGCTGATTGTTACTGATTGTGATCCCAGCCGTGTCCATTTCCGTGATCGGATTAGAGTCCAGAGTGTCGGTGGCGGGTTTATTAGCACAACCAACCAGACAGATCATAAAACATGTAATCAGTAAAACGAAAACCTTTTTCATAATAGCTTCTCCTCTTCGTATAGAGTAGTTCTTTTATCTCCTATACGAAAAGGGAGTTTTATTTATTATGAAGTCTGTTGTGTATGTCGGATATTTTAGGCCTCAACGAAGAATATTCGTTATGCTCTTTCTGGGGAAGCAGTGATAATCCCAGATACCATATTTGTTGTTCGATTTGCACCCGGAGCGACCGCCTGCTCACCAGACCACCCGGTATAGATGAGCCCATGCCTTTTTCATAACGATTTTGCTTTTAGGACACGAATTTTCAATATGGTGTCTCTTTTTGCGCCAACCTCCTGGAAGGCATGGGCTCCAGCGGCAAGGTGGTCAACCTTGTCGTCGGTAAGGAAGTTACAACGATCGGATCCCAGTTCCAGAAATCTTATATTGGTACTCCTACCGCGAAGCTGTCGCTGACTTTGGAAGAAGGCAGCAAGCTGAGCTCCGTAGGCAATGATGCTTTTAAAGATAACTCATTTTTCGTGTCGATTGACCTCAGTAATGCAGGAAATGTTACCTTCGGCACAAGTGCCTTTAACAATGTTTCCAACCTGACGCACTTCGCCACCAATAAAGGAACCCTTACCCTGAACACCCTGGCCATGGGCAACCTCAAGAAGCTGCAGGTCCTGGATTGGAACGCTTCTTCTACAACCCTGAACTGGAGTACAACTTTGACGGCCACTGCTACTTTTACTTCTTCGCAAACAACCAACTCTACGCGGCCAACAACTACAGATACAAAGACAACCTCAACAACTGGTACAGCAAGCTCCAACGGCGCAGGCTCTACTCAAAATGGTAGTTATTATTATCCGAGTGGCACAGTGTCCTATGGCGCATCTACCGCTGCTGCATCAACCATCACCGGAAACCTTTCTAATTCTGCCACAGCCACTTCTACTACTACCGCAACTTACGGGTGGACAGGAACTGACAATACAGGTAATCATCCCTTGTATAATTTGGGTGCATCAGTTTCTGCCGGTACTACTGTTAATTTGAATGAAACAGTTGTTTCGATCCCTAATTATACATTTACCACCGGTATCTATGCTTTTGAAACAAAGGCTGCTACTTTGACAAATAAATACACTGCAACCGGATCTGCAACTTTTACTTCAAATACTACCACAACATCAGGGACAGCAACAAAAAAGAATCCGGTTGCCAATGGTGCTGCTGTATACTTTGGATGGCGTTCCAATAACTGGGGCTGGATGATAGCTGGAACTCAGATTACCACCTCTTCAGTTGGTGCTACATCACACAATAATACCAGAACCGGTACGCTTACCATGACCACCACAGTTACTGAGACTTGTGCCATTACTGAAGGCGTGAAACTTTCTAAGCCGACAGGTATTAAGGTTGGCCGTGTAAACAGCTTTTCTAAGAAGTTGACCAGTATTGGCCAGTCTGCCTTCGGCTGGATCCAGATTCCAATCACTTCGGCCAACGCAGACCTGCCGACTGGTGCTGTTACCTCGTCTTTCACCACTTCTGCTACTGCGACATCTACGAGAAGCAGCACCACAATGGCAAACCCCACAATGAATTACGCCACCAGCGGGCATCAATACTATGTAATTTACGCAAACTATAATGGATCGGGCTGGACACAAGGTACATCATACCTCTGGACTGGAACAAGCTATTCAAATACAGCAACTGGCAAAGCATCATATGCATCTGGAGAAACTAACTGGTACGGATACAACTCTGCTGCTCAGGCACAAAATGTTGGCAAGACCTTCTTTGCTTCAAAGGCTACCATGACCGCCAACGACAGCACAACAACTTCTGTTACCCCCAACACTATTACCATCCCTGCCAGTGCTACTACCAAAAAGGTCTGGTCCACCGTCAACAACGGTGTCACCGCTGCCAGCGCCGGAACTATTCCCAATAGCAGCGTCCTGAAGATCGCCAACTTCGGTATCATGGGCCCCAATGCTACCATCAACTCCGGCGCATTCATCGGCGCCAAGGTTCTGGAGCAGGTATACCTGGCCGGCACGGTCGAGAACATCCAGGCCATCGTGTTCAACACCCGTAACACCGCTTCCACCGACAAGATCTATGTCTATGGCAAGTCTGCCGCCGGCGAGTTCACCACTTCTACCGGCCTTACTGCCAATAACGATCTCGGTATTGAGTATCGTAAAGACGCCAAGGATCTTGGTCGCTATATCAACCACTATCAGATCGGCACCTCTGTGTACGCCTATCTGTTTGAAACCGATCCCGACAAGTACCTGATCAACATCGTCGGCACCGGTGCCACCTATACCAACTATACTGCCTCCAACCGCCCCGGTTGGGCAGCATCCTACGCCAACAAGGTGACTCAGCTCATCGTCGATGATACCGTCACCAGCGTGGGACCATACCTCTTCTATGGTCATACAGCGTTGACCACCGTCCAGTTCGGTTCAGGACTGACTTCCATCGGCGCCCACGCCTTCGGTAGTCAACACCCAAAAAGTCCTTTAGCCAATTTTCTTTCGTTGAGGCCGGCGTAGCCTCTGAAGTGAACAGAGACCTTCTCATTCGGTAAAAACAGACCCCACATGGAAAATTCTTGTTCTAAAAGGAAAAGCGTTATGAAAAACGCCTTTGACCTGTATCGCTGCCTGCTTAAATGAGCAGATGGCTATCGCTTCGGGTACAAATCGAACAACAAATACTGGATCTGGGCTAATCACTGTAAAGGCAGAATCAAAAACAAAACTCCCTCCCCCTTCCTCGCAAAGCCTCCCCCGCTTTGTCAGGTTTGAGGCAGTCCCCAACTTTTGTTTGTCGATACTGGACCGCCCCAACGAAAAGGATCCGCCACACCTCTTCGTCGAGGCCTTCCCTGCCCCAAAACCCCCACTTTATTTTCGCTTCGTTTATGTCCCACTTTAATTTCGTTTCATTTATGTATCCCACTCTAATTTCGTCTCCTCTGTGTATCCCATTTTAATTTCGTTCCATTCGTGTATAAGATCCGCGCTTCGAGCGAAAATAAAACGGAGAATAAAAAAGAAAGCCTTGATTTTCAAGGCTTTCCGAAGGTGGTTAATTTATGGGGGTTTGGGGATGGACACTTCTTCGGGGGTTTGCCATCATCAGTCATTGTCATCCAAATCCGTGTCCTGTGGCACGGATTTCACTTTTTTGGCGGGTTTCATACGGGACAACGGATTGGCGCGTGCTGCCACACGCAGCGCATCATTATCAATATGCGTATAGATCTCCGTGGTGTTCAGATGCTCATGTCCCAGCACTTCCTGCACCGCTTTCACATCCACGCCGTTTTGCAGCATCAGCGTTGCAGCTGTGTGCCGCAGCTTATGGCTGGAATACGCAGCGGAATCCAGTCCCGCCTGCGCCAGATGCTTCTTGACCAATGCGTGTACCGTGGTTCTGCCGATGCGCTCGTTGCGGCTGGACAAAAACAGTGCGTTCCTGTCCTTCCCTGTGATGGGTCGGCGCACCGCGAGATATTCCTGCAGTGCCGACTTGCAGGCATCGTTCAGATAGACAATGCGCACCTTGCTGCCCTTGCCGAGCACCCGCAGTGCATCATCCTGCACATCCCCCATATTCAAGCCGATCAGCTCAGAGATACGGAGCCCACAGTTCAGAAACAGGGTCAGGATACAGAAATCCCGTTCCCGATTCTTGCCGTCCACGCTTTCCAGCAGAGACACGCTCTCATCCAGTGTCAGATACTTAGGCAGAGTTTTCATTGTCTTGGGCGTGTCCAGATCCTTGATGGGATTGACATCAAGCAGATGCTTTTTGTTGGTCAAATAGTTAAAAAACGAACGAAGTGTTGCAATCTTCCTTGCACGGCTCGCAGCATTGAGCCCGTACTCCGTGTCCGGGCTGTTCTGATGCTGGGCACGATCGCGGCTAAGATAGGTCATATAGTCATAAACATCTGTTAAGGTAATTTGCTTCACAAAGCTCATGTTTACATCGCTGATCGATATTTCATCCAGTTCCAAACTCTTGAGTGAGGGGTTCTTCTGCCGCTTCAGATAGCGGAAGAAGTTTCTCAGATCCAGATAGTACTCGTCCACCGTTTTCTGAGAATGTGCCTTGATGGTCTCATGGTAGGACAAAAAGTCACGCAGAATCTCCGGTGCCTGACTGTAATCGGACATATCCCCTCTCCTTTCTGTCATTATGTCAACCTTTTCAGATAGTATATCCCACATTTTGTGGGGATGCAAGTGAAAATTGCTAAGGATTGTGTTGCGCTATGGTATAAATCCTGCTCCGCTGCACAAGCTATCACAAGTGAAAGGTGGGATTCCATGAGCATCATTCCCTGCACGGAACACTGCACCCATCAAAAGGATGGGCTGTGTACATTGCGGATCGCTGCCGGCGCAGGTCTGCCGGACAAAGAGCACAAGTGCCTGCATTATATGCCGCAGGACATCAGCTCTGCTGCATCAGAATACGCAGCGCCTCGGTCACATTCTGCACCGCAATCAGCTCCAGATCCGTTCGAGGTGTGAGACTGCGCTGTTTCGGTACGATGCACTTTTTAAAGCCCAGACGGCTGATCTCGGACAGGCGCTGATCAATGTGATTGATGCTGCGGATCTCCCCTGTCAGACCAACCTCACCGATTGCCGCAAGGGAATGTTCCACCGGACGGTCAAGGTAACTGGAGGCGAGCGCCAGAATCGTAGCAAGATCGGCAGCAGGCTCCTCCAGCGTCAAACCGCCCACCACGTTGAGATAGGCATCACAGGTGGAGAGCTTCAAATGTCCGTGCTTTTCCAACACCGCGATCAGCATGGCGCTGCGGCTGAAATCAAGACCGTTGGAAGAACGGCGGGGTGACGGATAGGCGGTTGTGGTGATGAGCGCCTGAATCTCCGCAAGAACCGGGCGGGCACCCTCCATCACACAGGTAACACAGGTGCCGCTGGCACCCTCGGGACGACCGGAAAGCAGCATCTCTGAGGGGTTTTCTACCTCACGCAGACCGCTGTCACACATCTCGAACACGCCGATCTCATTGGTGGCACCAAAACGGTTCTTTGCCGCACGAAGGATACGGTACGAGGAGTGCTGATCGCCCTCAAAGTACAGCACGCAATCCACCATGTGCTCCAGCACCTTGGGTCCTGCGATAGAGCCCTCTTTGTTGACATGACCGATGACGAACACCGTCACGCCCATACCCTTGGCGATCTGCATAAGGGTCATGGTGCAGTCCTTCACCTGACTCACGCTGCCCGCAGGAGAATCCAGAGCATCATTATAGAGAGTCTGGATAGAGTCGATGATGAGAACATCGGGCTTTTCCGCATTGACACACTCCATCACATCACCGAGACGGGTCTCAGAGAGGACAAACAGTCTTTCACTGGAAGCATTCAGACGCTTCGCACGGAGTTTCAGCTGATGCTCGGATTCCTCACCGGAAATATACAGCACCTTCCGCTCGGAACAAAGCTCGTGGCAGATCTGCAGCATGAGCGTGGACTTACCAATGCCCGGCGCACCGCCGATGAGCACCAGCGATCCGCTCACCGCGCCGCCGCCGAGGACGCGATCCAGTTCCCCCATGCCGGTAAAGAAGCGGATCTCCTCCGCCGTTTCCAGGTCTGTCACCGGACGGGCTTTCGGGACAGAAAGGGTACGAATACTCCCCTTCTTCCCTTCTTTCTTGACCGCACGCTGCTCCACAAGGGTATTCCACGCACCGCAGGCAGGACACTGTCCTGCCCATTTTGCTGTCTCATTTCCGCAATCCGTGCAGAAAAACACGGTCTTTTCTTTCATTGGGGAACTTCCTCCTTTGGAGCGTAATAGCCGCAGAGTATGGCAAGGGAAAGCCGCAGTTGATGGGCATTCGTTTGCAGCAGGCGGGTCTCCTCCTCATTGGAGAGAAAGCCGCACTCCACCAGAACCGCAGGAATCTGCGCTTTCTGCATGAGGTATATGGTGGATGGGATCTGCTTTTCGGTTTTCGCCCGCTGCGGGTTGATGGCAATGTTCAGAGCATCCTGTATGGCATGGGCAAGGGTATCTGCCCCGTCTACGGGATTGTAAAATGCCTGTGCCCCCCGCACCGATGGCGCAGTGGGCAGGCTGTTCTGATGAATGCTGATAAGAACCGCATCGGGATGGCTGTTGATGAGGGCAACGCGGTTTTTCAGATCGGACACTTTTTTCTGCGAAATCGTCTCAGCCTCTTCAGAGTGGATGGAGACATCCGTCTCACGAATCATCACAGGTTCGATGCCGCAAAAGAGAAACAGCTCTTTCAGCGTCAATGCGATGGAGAGATTGATGCCGCTTTCCACCGTGCCATCTTTTGCCACAGCTCCCCCATCCACACCGCCGTGTCCTGCGTCAATGACCACTGCGGCAGTCGGCAGCTTTGACCCGAACACCATTTCCGTCTTATAGAAGCGGACGGCGGCTGAAAAGGAAAGCATCAGCGCAGCTGCAAGCAGTCCAGACAAAATTCTTCGTTTCCGAAGCAAGAGAAACACACGCATCACCTCGGCGCATTGTATGCGCTGCAGGGATGTCTCATACGCCATATTATACCCGCAGCCGTCCACGATTGCAAGGCACGCTTCCTCCCCTGCCCAGTTGAAAGCACAATCTGTTTATGATACATTGGTTGCAGAAATAAAGCTTTGGGGAGATCGCACTATGCTGTATCGGCTGAAAGAGTTTAAACTGGAACTCCCGCACACCAAAATCGACTGCATTGCCTTCGGCTGCGGCACAAAGCCCCTTGTTATGATACAGGGCTTGAATACCCGCGGAATCAAGGGCGCGGGCGCATCCCTCGCATGGATGTACCGCATCTTTGCGAAAGACTATCGAGTGTATTTCTTTGACCGTAGAGAGCAGGTTTTCAACGGCATCACCACCCGCGATCTTGCAGCGGATGTGGCAGCTGCCATGGATGCACTGCAGCTCAGAGATGCAGACATCCTCGGCGTGTCGCAGGGCGGCATGATCGCCCAGTATCTTGCCATCGACCGCCCTGACCTTGTACATAAGCTGGTGCTTGCCGTAACCTGTTCGAGGGACAATGACACCGTATGCAGCGTGGTTCGGCACTGGATCAAGCTGACGGAGCAAGGTGCAATGAAGGAGCTTGTTTCGGACATGGCAGAAAGGATGTACTCCCCTGCCTATTTGAAGCGATATCGCCCCTTTCTGCCTCTGCTGACCATACTGCAAAAGCCAAAGGATGTTGCACGTTTTCTCATTCTTGCCAAAGCCTGTCTCGGCTGCCGTGTCTACGAGGAGCTGGAGCGCATCCAATGCCCGGTATTCGTCATCGGTGGACGGCAGGATCAGGTGGTGGGCGGTGCAGCATCGGAAGAGATCGCGAAAAAACTTGGCTGCAAGATCCATTTATACGATCATCTTGGGCACGCTGCTTACGAAGAAGCAAAGGACTTCAACCAAAGAGTATACGATTTCCTGCGGGAATAAAAACAACAGGCGTAGTCTCCCTGACTACGCCTGTTGCATTCGTTTTCAGTTAAGCGCCAAAATCCTCTGCAACCTTCTTCAGCATGCTGCGAATAGGCAGCTGATAAGGGCAGCGGGTTTCGCAAATACCGCACTCCACGCAGTTGCCTGCCTTGGCAGGCATGGCGGCATAGCGATCCTTTGCCCAATCCTGCAGACCGTAACGGCTGAGATAGCCGTGGAACACGAACATATTGGGGATATTGATTCCCACGCTGCAGGGAGCGCAGTAGCCGCAGCGGCGGCAGAAGGTGGTACCAAGTTCGCTGCGGATCTTTTCAATGGCTGCAATCTCCTCCACGGTAAAGGGTGCAGTGTTCTCTGCGGCGGCAGCATTCTGCGCCACCTCTTCCACGCTGTACATACCGGGGATGACCACGCTGACATTGGCATTGGCACAGATGTAGCGAATGGCAAGACCGGGGTCTTCGATGGCACCGCCTGCCATGGGCTTCATGTCGATAAAACCGATGTTCTTCTCCTTCGCCTTTGCCATCAGCTCCTCACCCTGCGTCTCCACAATGCTGTAAGGGAACATAATGGTTTCCACCCAGTCCAGCTCCAGCGCCTTTTTAAAGGTTTCTGCAGAGTGGGCGGTAATGCCGATATGCCCGATCTTGCCCGCAGCCTTTGCTTCCAGCAGTGCAGCAAGAGCGCCCTCTTCGCTGCAAACCTGCTCCAGCTGATTGGGCGGGCAGTTATGGATCTGATACAGATCAATGTGATCAGTGCGGAGATTCTTCAAGCTGATCTCGATATCCTTCGCCATGGATGCCTTGTCCCGCGCCATGGACTTCGTTGCCAGCACAAACTCATCACGGTGCCCCTCGATGGCAGCGCCGATCAGCTCCTCACTCACGGTGTAGCCACGGGCGGTGTCGATAAAGTTGATACCCGCACCGCGGACTGCCTCCAGCAGTTCCTTTGCCTTTTCCCCGTCAATGCGCTGGATGGGAATACCGCCGAAGCCGAGGCGGGAAATTCTCAATCCGGTACGTCCAAGGGTGATATATTCCATGGTATTTCCTCCCAAAATAATCTATAGTCTCAGTATAGCACCTGCAGCAGCGGCAGTACAATCGTTCCTGCTGCGCTTTTGTCGATTTTTTCGCTTAAAAATGGTGATAGATCTTCTTCTCCAGTGCAAAAACACGGCTGCTGAATGCCCCCACGGGCACATCCTGCAAAGCGGTGCGATAGATCTCCATGCGGCTGTCGATCATGTCAATGAGAGACAGCAGTTCACTTTCCGCACACTGGGGACGGACGGCAGCACCGAACTCCGGTTCGCCGTGATGAGACAGAAGCATGTGCTGCAGCAGAACCGACTTCTCCTCAGAAATGCCAAGCTCCTTCGCGATCTCTGCCACTTCCTGCGCCCCCATGACGAGATGACCAAGGAGCTGCCCCTTGGTGGAATAATCCGTCACAAGACCCAAGGGAGAGAACGTAAATTCCTGCATCTTTGCAAAGTCATGCAGCAGCGTGCCCGCGATCAGCAGACTGCGATCCAGCGTGTCGGCATACTGCTCTGCGAGAAAATCCGCCACCTGCAGCATATTGGCGGTATGCATCAGCAAGCCACCCACAAAACTGTGGTGTACGCTCTTTGCGGCAGGAATGCGGAGAAAATCGTCCTTGTGGCGGCGGAGCATTTCCTGCGCAACAGCCGCGTAATCCCCATCCTCCAGAGAGGAAATCAGATTTACAACATAGTCCCATGCGGCTGCGCTGTCGATGGGCGCGGTGGGAACAAGCGCAGACGTGTCGATCTGATCCTCTGCCGCTGCAAGGCGGATGCGCTCCACCACCATCTGCAGTGCGCCCCGATATTCGGACACGCGACCGCGGATCTTGATCGCATTGCCTTCGTCTGCAGCGCCCACAGGACCCGCATAATCCCAGACAACCGCCTCGATCATGCCGCTCCGGTCGGCGAGGGTCATACTGAGGAAGGGCTTTCCTGCGGCAGTGGTGCGGGCAGCTGCGGTTTTCAGCAGGTAAAAGCTTTCCACCTCATCGCCGGGAAGCAGATCGCCAATCGGTTTATTCCATTCCATCTCGGATCTCCTTTCGTTTGTGAAATCAATTTCATTTTCAAATAATAACACATATCACCATACAGTTCAACTTCAACAAAAGTACGAAACCGTCTATCCCCCTTGAATTACCCCAAGATCTATGGTAACATATACGAAATATTTGCAAAGGAGGTAGCGTCCATGAGTCTGCATGAATCCGGTCAGATGTATCTGGAAACCATTTATGTCCTTTCCAAAGAAAGCAAATATGTTCGCGCCATTGATGTAGGCGAGCATCTGGGCTATTCCAAGCCCAGCGTCAGCCGCGCTATGAGCATTCTGAAAAAAGATGGCTATGTTTCGGTGGACGCAGACGGTTACCTCACCTTGACGGAAAGTGGTCGCGCGGTGGCAGAGAGTATGTACTGCCGCCATACCGTACTCTCCCGCCTGCTGGTTTGTCTCGGCGTGGATGAAAAGATTGCTGTGGAAGATGCCTGCCGCATTGAGCACGTTATCAGCGAGGAGTCCTTTGCTGCCATGAAAGCCCATCTGGAGCGCTTTGATCCCAAGCGAGATTGATTCAATCCGTCTGCCGCACGCACTGCCGGCAGACGGATTTTTACCGATTTCAGTCTGTAAGGAGGCATACTATGCCGAATATCATCGAAATCAATGACTTTTCTGCCCCGGAACTGGATGTCTACGCAAGACTGACCGAGGCGCAGCTGCTGAACCGCTTTGAGCCTGAAAAGGGTCTCTTCATTGCAGAAAGTCCCAAGGTGATCGAGCGGGCATTGGATGCGGGCTACGAACCTGTGTCGATCCTGCTGGAAAAGAAGCACATCGAAGGTGAAGCAAAACCCATCCTTGCGCGCTGCGCTGATATCCCCGTCTTTACTGCGGAATTTGCTGTGCTGACCAAGCTCACAGGCTTCCAGCTTACCCGCGGTATGCTCTGCGCCATGCGCCGTAAGCCCCTGCCCACAGTGGAGACCGTGCTGCAGAATGCCCGCCGCGTGGCGGTACTGGAAAACGTGATGAATCCCACGAATGTGGGTGCGATTTTCCGCTCTGCAGCGGCTCTCGGCATGGATGCAGTGCTGCTGACAGGCGCTTGCAGCAATCCTCTGTACCGACGCGCCATCCGCGTAAGCATGGGAACGGTGTTTCAGGTGCCGTGGACCTTCCTCGGCGGCGAGGAGGACAGCATCGAGACCAACGTCAAGACACTGCAGCGTCTTGGTTTCAAAACTGCCGCCATGGCACTGAGCGATGACTCTGTGAGTATTCGCAGCAAGGATCTCATGGCAGAGGAAAAGCTCGCCATCATTCTCGGTACAGAGGGCGACGGTCTCGCGAATACCACCATTGCTCAGTGCGACTATACCGTGCGCATCCCCATGTCCCATGGCGTTGACTCGCTGAATGTGGCTGCTGCCAGTGCGGTTGCATTCTTCCAGCTTGGTACACAAGAGGCGTAAAGTGAATATACCTTTCAGCGGCGCTGCGTTGGCAGCGCCGTATATTTTTGTCTCCACGTCACAAACTAAGGAAAACTACCATGGACTGTGAGGAAACAGAATGCTTGTACTGCTACTTCGGCTCATTCTCGCCGCAGAGTTTCTTTTTACCGCCGCTTACTGTGCCCGTGATATCCTGCGAAGTAAGATGGCGCAGATGGCAGGCTCTGCCCGCTATGTCAAAAATGCGCTGATCGGTTTTGTGACCGACTTCTTTGACACGCTGGGCATCGGCTGCTTTGCCCCCACCATGTTTGCGTGGAAGGTGTTCGGCGGTCTTCCTAAGGACGAACACGGCAATGATCGGGATGATCTTGTCCCTGGAACGCTGAATGTGGGTCACACTCTGCCTGTGATCACAGAGGCGCTGCTGTTCCTTGGCTTTGTTGAGGTTGAGCCGCTGACATTGGTAAGTCTCCTTGCTGCCGCCTGCCTTGGCGGCGTGCTGGGAGCAGGTTGGGTCTCCCGCTGGCCTGTAAACACGGTGCGGATCGCCCTCGCCTTCTGTCTTTACGCAACCGCTGTTGTGGTGATCATGCGGCAGTTTTCCATCGGACCCTACGCAGGTGTCAATGAAGCCCTGCTTGGTCTGAGCGGCATTCGCCTGTTTGTGGCGATCGCCATAAACTTTCTACTGGGTGTGCTGATGAATTTAGGCTTCGGGCTTTATGCCCCCTGTATGGGGATGCTGCTGGCGCTTGGCATGGATGTGGGGGCGATCTTTCCCATTATGATGGGCTCTACCGCCATTCAAATGCCCTTCTCCTCTGTGGTATTTATCCGCGAGGGAAAGTATGACCCGAAAGCCACGGTCATGCTTGCGATTTTCGGTATCCTCGGTGTTTTGGTTGCCTATTTCCTTGTCAGGAGCATGGATCTCACCCTTTTGCTCTATATTGTCATCCTTGTCATGCTTTATACTGCCACCCGCTATCTGCTCGAAGGGCTGCGGGGCAGGAAGCTTTCCTGAGAAAATGCGTTTCGGACCGCTCTACTTTTTGGGAAAAGTATGCTACACTGTGTTCAAATGGTTCAGACGAGGAGGACGCAGTATGTTTCAAAACAAAGTGGTGGTGATCACCGGCGGTGCAGGCGGCATCGGCAAGGTGATCTGCGAGGAATTTACAAAAGCCGGCGCAAAAGTCTGCGTGATCGATATTGCGGAGAATCCCTTCTTTGTAGGTGACATCGGCGAAGAGGAGACCTTGGAGCGCTTTGCCGCCAAGGTAATAGCGCAATACGGTCATGTGGACTGCCTCATCAACAACGCCCCTCCCCTTTTTAAAGGCATTGACAGCTGCACATGGGAGGAATTTAACTATGCGCTGCGGGTGGGGGTTTCTGCGCCCTATCGCCTGACGCAGCTGTTTCTGCCCCATTTCGCGCCCGGTGCGAGTATTGTTAACATTTCCTCATCCCGTGACCGCATGAGTCAGGCGCAGAGCGAGAGCTATACCGCTGCCAAGGGCGGTATTTCGGCGCTGACCCACGCTCTTGCCGTCTCCCTTTCGGGTAAGGTGCGGGTCAATTCCATCTCCCCCGGCTGGATCGATACTGCGGGTACCCTCTACGATGGCGCAGATGCCGCCCAGCACCCTGCAGGGCGGGTGGGCACGCCCTTGGATATCGCAAACATGGTGCTCTTTCTCTGCTCGGAGCAGGCGGGCTTCATCACAGGTGAGAATATCTGCATCGACGGTGGTATGACAAAGCAGATGATCTATCACGCCGACTGCGGTTGGACCTATCAACAGTAAGGAGCTTCGTATGCGTATCGTATGCTTTGGGGACTCCAATACCTACGGATATGATCCAAGAGGCTATTTCGGTGGGCGCTATGACGCAGAAAACCGCTGGGTGGATCTGTTGGCGAAACAGCTCGATCAACCGACCATCAATTTGGGAATGAACGGGCGTGAGATCCCCCGCACCGGCATTGCGCTTCCCGAAGAAGCCGAGAAGCTCATTATCATGTTGGGAACAAATGATGTTCTGCAGGGGGCAGATGCCGATACGGTGATCGCCCGCATGGCACATTTCCTCGACCAAATCAAACTGCCGCATACCAATATCCTTCTCATCGCACCGCCCCCCTTGCAGCGGGGTGCCTGGGTGGATTCCGAGGAACTGATCGAAGCGTCCACCCGTCTTTCTGCAGGATATCAGCGTCTTGCAGCTGAAAGGAATATTCCCTTTACAGATGCTGCTGTCTGGCATGTTCCCCTTGCATTTGATGGAGTTCATTTCACCGAGGAGGGGCACAGAATCTTCGCGCAGCAGCTCGCCCTCCTTCTGATATAAAATTAGTCCCTGTGCCTGCGGCACAGGGACTAATTCTATGTATTTATGCCAGATCGGGACCTTTGGAAATTGACAGCTCCAGCAGTACAGGGGTGAGCAGTGCGCAGCAGATCACGCTCAGCACCACAGCGGGCAGAATTGCAGGATTGATCATACCCGCGTTGATACCCTTCTGCGCCACCATCAGTGCCACTTCGCCGCGGGCAACCATGCCGATACCCGTGACAAGCGATTCGTGAGTGGTCATTCCCGTCAAGCGCCCTGCCGCACTGCAGCCGATGATCTTGGAAAGAATGGCTGCCAACAGCAGCACCACCGCAAAGATGAGGATCTCACCGTTGATCACCCGCAGGTCGGTCTTCATACCGACACTGGCAAAAAAGACAGGTGAAAAGAGCATATAGGAAACCACCGCCATCTTTTTCGCCACGAATTTGCGGGACTTTGCCACGTTACACATGATCAGCCCCGCAAAGAACGCACCCGTGATGTCTGCCACGCCGAAGAACTCTTCGGCACAGTAGGACATGATGAGGCAGAATGCCAGCGCCCAGACGGCAACACGGCGGCTGTGCCAGTGTTCCTGCGCGACGTAGCGGAAGAAATGCATCATTACCACGCCAACCACAATCGTGAACAGGAAGAAGCCGCCGATCTTTACAAGGACAAGGACAGGATTTCCTTCACCGGAGCTGAAGCCCGTGAGGAAAGACAGCACCACAATGCCAAGAATATCGTCGATCAGTGCGGCACTGAGGAGTGTCGTACCGGTCTTGCTTTTCAGCTTCCCCATTTCGTTGAGGGTCTCCACCGTGATACCCACAGAAGTTGCAGAGAACACAGAACCGACAAAGGATGCCTTCAAGAGATTATAGACCGTAAACTGATCCTCAAAGAAGAAAAAGTAAACTGCGCCGCAGAGCACCATAGGCACGACCACACCCATGACGGCAATAATAAATGCCTGCAATCCGGTGTGTTTCATTTCCTCCAGATCCGTGTCGATACCTGCAAGGAACATAATCAGAATTACGCCGATTTCCGCGGTTTTTACCAGAAAATCAGAGCTTTCCAACACGCCAAAGCCGCTGGGACCGAGAATAATACCCGCCAGCAGTGCGCCCACTACCTGCGGCATATGGATCTTTTCCGTCACAAGACCAAACAGCTTGGTAAACAAAAGAATGATAGCAAGAAGCAGAAGATACGTGTAATCCAAGGGAATCCCTCTTTTCCGTGATGTAGGGGAGCTATACTCCGTTAAGCGTTTCGCATTATACTCCTTTCGGCAGGAAAATCCAGTCAACTTTTTCACGAACTTCCACTATGCGTTAAAATTAAATTTATGCAAAACTCTAAACTATAACGAATATTTATTAAGAGGATTGACAGATTCAATCAGATGACACTCCGTGTGAGCCCGTCAATCCATCCATCCGTTTGCGCGAACAAAACAGATGCCCTGCCCTGTCTCAATGAAACAGAGCGGGGCATCTGTAATAGGTAGTATCAATACCCAACCGCAAGACCGAACAGCAAAATACCGCTGGTCAGCAGCAGGTTCAGCAGTTGGAACTTCACGCTCCACTTGAACCAGTCGCCATAGCTGACATCCGCAAGACCAAGGGCGATCAGCAGCGCCGCATTGGTGGGATAGAACACATTGGAGAAACCGTCACCAAAGGCGAATGCCACGATGCAAAGCTGGGGCGAAATGCCAAAGACCTGCGCCAGGGGCACGATCAGCGGGATCAACATGAACGCCTTGGCAGAACCGGAGGAAATGATGAAGTTCATCACCAGCACCAGCAGATAGATGAACAGGATCACTGCCCATTTGGGGAAGGTCTCCGCCACGCCAACCGCGCCATGGAGAATGGTATCCAGTACATTCGCCTCTTCCAGTGTGTAGCGGATGGAGGATGCCATCAGAATCATGATCACCGCGGGGAAAATCCCGCCAAGCCCCTGAAAGAAGGTCTTTGCCAGATCCTTCCCTGTCATGCCGGAAAGCAGCGTAGAAGAAATGCCTGCGGCAAGGAACATGACCGCCACAATGATCATGGTGTAGTCCTGCAGTGCCTTGATAAAGCCGGAGGCGATGATCACTGCGATACCACAGCCAAGGATCGCAACGAACCAGGTCAAGCCCTTATCCATTTTGTAATCTGCGTTGAACTCAGATGCGGTCTTACTATGATCGAGGGGATGCTCGATCTTCTTCGCGTAGCGGCGCAGGAAGGTGATCAGCAGCAGATAGATCAGCACAAAGGACAGCACACGAATCCACGCGCCGGAGAACATGGGAAGTCCCGCAAGCTGCTGCGCCACGCCCACTGTAAATGGATTACACACGCCAGCTGCAAAGCCGCAACCCACCGCCAAAACGCTCATGCCCATGCCAACCATGGCATCCCAGCCGAGGTTCACCGCCAGCGCCACCACAATGGGTACCATGGGCACACACTCCTCGAAGGAACCGATCATCGCGCCCATTGCCATGAACAGCAGCGTAATGACGGTCATCAGCCGATAGCGCACACCACCGAAGCGGGCAGCGGTCTTATCCAGCATATAGCGCATCAAGCCGCATTGATCAAGGCTGTTGAACACGCCGCCGATGACCAGCAGGAATGCGATCACCGCGATCAGCGTCGCGTTGCCGGGTGCGCCCAGCACCAGGATGGGAGAAAGCAGCCATTTCCAGAACGGAATGCCTCCGGGCTCGGGCGTATAGCCGGCAGCAGTGTCGATCACCAGATTGCCGTCTGCGTTTGGGACGCGGGCATAGGAACCGCCGGGGATCAAAAATGTAAGAATATACGTCAGCACCATCAGGGCAAAAATTACGATCAGCGCCGTGATAAAGGACTTAGCGCCAATAGAAAGACCTTTGTTTTCCTTCTGCTCCATGGTTTACGCCTCCCGAATGAAGTATTTATAGAAGTCGACGGCAGGTGCAAGGGTTGCCACGTCCACGTTTTCATCTATACCGTGGACACTGTCGAGCTGCTTGTCCGAAATCAGGAACGGTACAAAACGCATACAGTGATCACTGACGCGGCTCATAAAGCGGCTGTCACTGGCACCTGTCATCAGATAGGGACTGGTGATCACATCCGGGAACGCCTTGCTGACTGCCGCTTCCACCAAACGGAAGGCATCGGAATCATGGTCGGAAATGTGAGACGAGACTCCGCTCTCCAGCACAATGGTTTCAATGTCAAACTCTGCCGCGAGTTTTCGCACTGCTTCGATGCTCTCTTCTGCCCCCTGATGGTGGGAATAGCGCATATTGCCAATGACCCACGCTTCCTGCGGCAGCACATTGGAGCCCTCAGAGCCGTGCGCCATCGTGAAGGCAAGGGTGGTTTTCAGCATAGCCCCAGCTGTACCGGACACCGCAGGGATCGCCTTCAGCAGAATGGGCTTGAAGAGCTTCGGATGCCCCAGTACAAATTTCAAAGGCTGGGACATAGAGGCAGAGAGGGTTTCAAACATCTTGCCAATGGCAGGCGGAATATCCGCCTCAAAAATATGGCTCTTCTCCACAGCCGCCATGAACTTGCCAAGGCGCACCAGAGGAGTGTTCTTGCCGGGAGTCGATGCGTGACCGCCGGAAGAACGCGCCACAAACTTCAGATCGGCAATTCCCTTCTCCCCAAGACCCACCATGGCAAACTTGCCCCTGGCACCGCCAATGGGTTCCTCCAGGATCATGCCGCCCTCATCCAGCACCATGGCAAAACGAATACCGCGGCGAAGCAGCTCCTTGGAAATCATGTCACCGCCGCTGCCATCGCACTCCTCCGTGCAGGCAGAGACAAAATAGGTGTCCTGTCTGGGCACAAAGCCCTCTGCCGCCAACTCATCCGCGGCCTGCAGCATCGCCCAGAGACCACCCTTGGTGTCCAGCGTACCGCGTCCCCAGACCTTCCCCTCCGCGATCGCACCGGAGAACGGCGGATACGTCCACTCGCCGGAGGCTTCCACCACATCATGGTGATTCATCAGCATAACAGGTGCAGCATCTGTCCTGCCCTTCCAGCGGAGCAGAAAGCTGCCGTTAAAATCCTCAAACTCACAAATAGCGAACAAATTGGGAAACATTTCCCGCAAAGCGCCATGAAACTGATAAAATTTGGAACGGTCAGTCTGCCCCTTGGCAGAAATGGTTTCGATCTGAATGAGTCGGGACAAGCGTTCTGCATACAGCATTGCACGGGTTTGTTCCATGTCAGTTCTCCTTACAATCATAATGTGAATATTTTATCAGAACTGTGACAGCATTTCAACACCAAGCTTGACAAACAGGTAACATATACAAAAAGACCCGCATCCTGTCACAGATGCGGGTCCTCCCTGCTGCTGATTTATTTTTTCTCGCCTGTATAGCTCACATGAAGCAGCTCATGGGTACGCCCTTTCAAGGTGGTCTCCAACATTTCCTGCACAAGAGGATTGCGCTCGGATCGCTTGATCAGCGCTGCGCGGTCAGCTTCATAGAGACCTGCCGCGCGCTGCTTCTTTACAGGGGTCAGACCGTGGGGCTGACCTGCGCCGCCCACGCAGCCGGTCTTACAGGTCATGACCTCCACAAGGTCATAGTACTCAAGACCTGCTTCAATGTCCGCGATCAGTTTCTTGGCATTGACAAGACCGTGAACGACCGCAATATGCACCATGTGCTCGCCCACAGGCAAGCTCACCGCGCGGATCGCGTCATCCCCGCGCACGCCGGAGAACTGGATCGCCTGCAGAGTGTTCTTGGACTTATCCTCCACCACGCGGCGGGCAACCGCCTCAGCCACACCGCCGCTTGCGCCGAAGATGGCAGCAGCGCCGGTACCCATACCAAAGGGCAGATCGGGAGACTCGCCTTCGATCTCCGCAAAGAGGATGCCGGATTCCTTGATCATGTTGATCACTTCCTGCGTGGTCAGAACCAGATCCACATCGGGAACATCGTCGTGTCTGAACTCGGGGCGACCAGCCTCCACCTTCTTCGCCGTGCAGGGCATGATGGCAATATGGAAGGTGGTGCGTCCGTCCTCCGCATCCTTTTTCTGATACAGATCCTTCAGCACCGCGCCGAACATCTGCATGGGAGATTTGCAGGAGGAGATGTTTTTCAGATACTTGGGATTTTCCTTTTCCAGATACTTGATCCACGCAGGGCAGCAGCTGGTGAACATGGGGAAGGGACCACCCTTCTTCAGGCGATCCAAAAACTCAGCCGCTTCTTCCATGACGGTCAGATCTGCGCCGAAGGTAGTATCGTAGACTTCGTCCGCGCCCATGATCTTCAGCGTGGAGACCAGCTTATCCAGCGTATTGGTACCCGGCTCGAGACCAAACGCCTCACCCACTGCCACACGAACAGCAGGCGCGATCTGCACCACCACGCGGGTATTGGGATTATGCAGGGCACGCCAAGCGCGGCCGATCTCGTTATACACCGTGATCGCACCCGTGGGGCAGGCTGCGGCACACTGTCCGCAGTTGACGCAGCTGGTTTCACTGAGCTTCTTGTTGAAGGCGGGGGTCACCTGCAGGTCGCTGCCGCGGTGCGCAAAGTTCAAAATGCCCATGCCCTGCATTTCCTCGCAGACGCGGATGCAGTCACCGCAGAGAATGCACTTGTTGGGGTCGCGGACGATGGCGTGGGTCGAGTCATCCAGCTCATACTGAGGACGGGTGTCTGCAAAGCGCACCTTACGCACACCGAAGCGCAGCGCCAGCTCCTGCAGATGGCACTCGCCGCTCTTTTCGCAGGTGGTGCAGTCGCGGCAATGAGATGCCAGCATCAGCTCCAGAATCATTCTGCGGTGCTTCAGCAGCCGTGCAGTATTGGTGCGGATCTTCATACCGTCTCTCGGCTCCATGGAGCAGGATGCGTCGATCTTGCCCTTCTCATCCTCCACCACGCACATACGGCAGGCACCAAAGACAGAAAGCTCAGAATAGTAACAGAATGTGGGCATATCAATGCCAGCCTTACGGATCACAGCCAGAACGTTCTTTTCCCCGTCGAAGGGGACACGCTGACCGTCAATATACATGATTCCCTTTGCCATGGCTTAACCCTCCTCTGCTGCGGTAATGGCGCCAAAGGGACAATTGCCGACGCAGGCGCCGCAGTTGATGCACTTCTTGGGATCAATGGTATGGGGATTCTTCACCGTGCCCTCGATCGCCTCCATGGGGCAGTTTTTGCGGCACTTGCCGCAGCCCTTGCACTTCTCCGCGTCGATGACGGGATGAGGCTTTTCCTTGTTGCAGATGGGGCAGTGATGATCCACCACATGGCGGAGATATTCCTCGCGGAAATATTTCAGTGTGCTCTGCACAGGCTTGCAGGCACTCTGACCGAGACCGCAAAGCGCGGTGGACGTAATGGTTTCGGACAGCTCTTCCAGCAGATCCAGATCCTCAAGACAGCCCTCGTTGTTCACGATGCGGTTGAGGATCTCCAGCATACGCTTGGTACCTTCGCGGCAGGGAACGCACTTGCCGCAGGACTCCTTCTGGGTAAACTCCATGAAGAAGCGGGCGGTTTCCACCATACAGGTGTCCTCGTCCATAACCACCAGACCACCGGAACCGATCATAGCGCCGATGCTCTTGAGAGAATCGAAGTCCAGAGGAAGATTCAGATGCTCTTCGCTTGCGCAGCAGCAGCCACCGGAGGGACCACCGATCTGCACGGCTTTGAACTTCTTTCCGTTCGGAATACCGCCTCCGATGTCAAAGACCACTTCACGAATAGTGGTACCCATGGGTACCTCGATCAGGCCGGTGTTCACCACATTGCCGGTCAGGGCAAATGCCTTGGTACCGGGACTGGACTTGGTGCCGAGATTATGATACCACTCCGCACCATTGAGAATGATGTTGGAAACGTTGGCGAAAGTCTCCACGTTGTTCAGCACGGTGGGCGCTGCCCAGAGACCATGTTCGATGGTGCGGGGCGGCTTGACGCGGGGCATACCGCGGTTACCCTCAATGGAAGCCGTCAGCGCACTGCCCTCGCCGCAGACGAACGCGCCTGCGCCCTTGTTGACATGGATATGGAAGCTGAAATCCGTACCCATGATGTTGTCGCCCAGCAGACCGCACTTCTCTGCCTTTTCGATAGCAGTCTTTAAACGGCTGACGGCCAGAGGATACTCTGCACGGACATAGATATAGCCGGTGTCGCTGCCGACAGCGCGACCTGCGATCATCATACCCTCCAGCACGCTGTGGGGATTGCCTTCCATGATGGAACGATCCATGAATGCGCCGGGATCGCCTTCGTCACCGTTGCAGACGATATACTTCTGCTCGGTCTTCTGTTTGCGGGCACCGTCCCATTTGCGACCTGCGGGGAAACCACCGCCGCCGCGTCCGCGGAGACCGGAATCAATGATGGTCTTGCAGATCTCCTCGTCGCTCATCTCAAAGAGAGCCTTTTCAAACGCGGCATAGCCGCCCTTTGCCACATATTCCTCGATATCCTCTGCGTCCATACGTCCGCAGTTCTCCAGCACCACACGGTGCTGACCCTTGTAGAAAGGAATATCCTCCTGCTTGGGATAGGCAACGCCGTCAAGGTGATAAACAAGTCTGTCAATGATCTCGCCTCCGAGAACGGTCTTTTCCAGAATCTCGTGGCAATCCTCGGGCTTGACATGGATGTACATGATACCCATGGGCTCAATATGTACCAGAGGACCCATTTCGCAGAAGCCATGGCAGCCGCTCATCTTGATATGCAGGCTCTTCTCCTCGGGCGTATCATGCTTGAGACCCACATAAACATCCAGCCCGCGGCTCTCGCACTCAGACTTGATGTTCTCAAAAATCTTCATAGCGCCGCCGGCGATACAGCCGGTACCTGCGCAAATCAATACAGAGGGTCTCTGTTCGCTCTGCTTATAGGCGTTGCGGGCATTTGCACGGAACACATGGAAGCTGTCCCGGGTCAGTTTCGTCTTTCTCATTCCGCACTCTCCTTTGCGCGAATTTCTTTCAACAGTTCCACTGCAGACTCCGGTGTCATCTTGGCATGAACTTCACCGTCAATGGTCATCACAGGCGCAAGACCACAGGCACCGAGGCAGGCGACCGTCTCCAGCGTAAACAAACCGTCCGCAGAGGTCTTGCTCTTGCCCTTCAGCTCCAGATAATCGTGGATGGCGTCATAAATGGGACCGGACTTTCGCACATGGCACGCCGTACCTGCACAGACCTTGATGATATGCTTTCCCTTCGGCTCCAAAGAGAAGTTCTCATAAAAAGTTGCCACGCTATATACCTTGGCGGTACTGATCCCCAGCTTTTCTGCCACCAGCGTCAAATCCTGCTCGCTGAGATACTTGAACTCGCTTTGAATCTCCTGCATGATGGCGATCAGATTTGCGCCAGCACAGTGATGCTCTTCGGCAATCTCCGCAACCCGCTTCAGTCGTTCGTCCATGTTTATCCTCCTTATTTGCTGCGCAGCACCGTTTGCCTTGCCGCGCATCATAATCAACCGTTGTTATCGTAACAGCAGAATCCATAATTTTCAATATATATTTTTGAAATTATACCTCAAATCTGACAAAATATTGTTGAAGCAAAAGGGTGTGCTTTCAAAATGACAAAAGCGGCAGGAAATTCCTGTCGCTTTTGCACAATTATCCTTTTGCAGTCACGGTGTTTTCCAGTGCGCCAATGCCCTCGATCTCGCAACGCACCACATCACCGATCTTCAGAAACTTCGGCGCTGTAAAGCCCATGCCGACACCTGCCGGGGTTCCTGTTGCGATGATGGTACCCGCCTGCAGGGTCATGCCCTGAGACAGCTCTACCACGATATCCTCAATGGTGCTGAGGAAATACGCGGTGTTGGAGTCCTGCCGCGGCTCGTCGTTGACAAAGGAACGAATCCGAAGCTCCGGCGGATAACTGATTGCATCTGCCGTGACAATGCAGGGACCAAGCGGGGTAAAGCCATCCAGTCCCTTGCCGAAGTAGAACTGCTTGTGGGCGGTCTGCACATCTCTCGCACTCACATCATTCATAATGGTGTATCCAAAAATGTACTGCTCCACCTCTCCCCGTTTGACATCCTTGGCGTCTTTTTTCAGAATTACCGCCAGTTCTGCCTCATAATCCAGCTGCTGCGTCATGTCCTCATGGGCGCAAATGCCGCCGAAGGGATCTACTGCTCGGTTGACACGCTTGGAAAAATAGATGGTCTGGCGGGCTGAATCCTTCAGGAAGTGATCCCGATGGAAGCGGGCAGACTCCTCCGCGTGATCGGCATAGTTCACGCCAAGGCAGACGATGTCCTGCCTTGGAACGGGGATGGGGGCAAGGAGCGTTACCTCTGCCAGCGCAGCCGCACCGCCGACCGTCTCGGGAGACTGTTCGCTGAGCCTGCGAAGTGCCGCAAGTCCGTCCTCGTCTGTACAGCAAATCAGTTCCAGCATATCTAACGCGGCACAGTCTGCCGCAGAAACGGGATAGACCCATGCTTCGCTCTGATCCAGCACACCTACCAGATGGCGATCATTCTGCGAATATGTAACAAGTTTCATATCAATTCCCCTTTTACTGCTGCTTTTCCTGCATGATACGGATGATGGTGCTGTCCGTCCCGGACATTCCCTCCGTGCCGACGCGTGCCATGTTGCGAATGCAGTTTTCCGCAGTTTCAGCGCAAATACCGTCACTGACGCGGAGTGCAGCGTTGTTCACTGCCGTGACTGCGCACAGCAACGCCGCGGCAGAGCCCGTGGAAACCTTCAGCGCACAGCCCACCTTGCCGCCATCACAGATCATCCCCGTCACCGTACCCGACATATTACGGATCGCCCAGCCAATCTGCGCATCATTGCCGCCAAGCAGATAGGCAATGGCTGCAGAAGCCGCCGTAGAGGATGACATGACGCAGCTGCACATGGGAGAAAGCTTGCCGATATGGGCGTTGATATAACGGTTGAGAAGATGCGCAAACGCCAGTGCCCGCACCGTCTTTTCCCCGGATGCACCAACAGTTTTCGCCGTTTCGCTTACAGGCAGGATCACCACAAGACCCTTTGTGCCCGCGCCGGAGCTGCTCATGGTGGCGCGGGGGCAGCCGTCCAGACGACTCTCTGCCGCAGAGGACACCTTCAGCAGAATACGGCTCATCAGATCATCCGCCAGCAGCGCCGAACCGACTTCCTTGCGGAAGGTATCTGCAATTCCAACGCCTGTGGGTATTTCCTCGGAGTAAGCGGCAAGCGCATCGTTCATCTCCACACCGTCCATCATAAACGAAAGCTCGTCTTCCGTGCATTCATCTACAAGGGCACGGATCGCAGAGATCTCCATCTCCATCAGCTCATCCACCACATCGGAGCTGCCGCCGGCTGAAGCCGCAGTGTCTTTCTCAAAGAGAACTTCGCCGTTTTTTTCAAGATGCACCAGATTGGTATGGGCGCTGCGGATCACAGCCGTGCAGCAGTCGCTCTCCGTGCGGATCATAGCCGAGACATACAATCCTTTTTCCGCAGGATCCAGCTGCACCGAAACCATGTTCTGCCGCACCAAGTCCGTCGCCTGCTCCAGCAGCGCAGGAGTCAGATCTGCCAGCAGCTCCAAGCTTTTTTCGGGATTTTGCAGGCACGCACCGATAGCAGCAGCATAGTGGAGCCCCACCTCGCTGCAGTTGGGGATGCCTGCGGACATACCATTTTTATAGATACCACCGTTCACCCGTACCTCTACGCCCACAATCTTACCCGTAAGCTGCTTTGCAGCATGGGCGGCAGCCAGTGCCACACAGACCGGTTCCGTACAACCAAGAGCCGGAACCACATCCGCTCTCAGCAAATCAATGAGCTGCTGCTTTTTCATGGTGATTCTCCTTATGTTAATCATCACATCTTTTTTGTTTCAATTTCTGTAAAGCAATATTACTTGCGGTCTTGCAAAAGGTTTTTGCGTCAGTCAAATCGAAATCAGCAATCATAATGCTATTCCCGCCGCGCTTGTTTATACTCTACCACAGAATAGCGCAGGAATCAACGCAAATCCCCTCACCTCCTACTTTGTCCCTGCATAGGATGCACTGTGCGAACACGGCACAAACAACAAGGAGGTATGCCTTTTGGAGAATAACAACACCGGTCGCTGCGGCGTCATGCAGGGTAGTCTCCCCGGCAGATGCGCCCCTCTGGCGTTCCCCTATGTTCCCGTACAGGGAAACGACCCCGACCGTTACAACAACAAAGAGGCGCTTGCCAGCGGTACGCTCTTCCCCGGTCTGAATCTTCCCTTCAAGGAAGCCATGCAGGCAAGGATGCCTACCGGAAAGCCCGAGCTGATCGAGCTGATGGCTCTGAATTTTGCGGTGGATGAACTGGCGCTTTATCTGATCACCCATTCCGACGACAAAGAGGTGCTGGAGCTCTACTGGACCTATGTGCGGATGCTGAAGGAAGGCAAGGAAAAGTATCGCAAGCAATTCGGTCCTTTGAAGCAGACCGACATCACCGAGGGTAGTTATGAATGGTTGAAGGATCCCTGGCCCTGGGATCCGGAAGGGAGTGTGCGCTGAATGTTTGTCTATGAGAAAAAGCTGCAGTACCCCGTGAGGATCAAGAATCCCAATCCCAAACTGGCAAACATCATTATCAGCCAGTACGGTGGTCCCGATGGCGAATTGGGTGCTTCTCTACGCTACCTGTCCCAGCGTTACTCCATGCCCTATCCTGAGTTGAAAGGTCTTCTGACCGACATTGGTACAGAAGGGTCATAATGACACCCCACGCCGAGGCTGCGGCGACGGATGTCGGCAGTGGAATCGAGAACAAAACGCCACTTTGTCGGCAGCAGGTTCAGCCGAAGCTCTATGCGTCGCTCGGGATACACGATCATGGTATCCAAGATAGAGCGATAGAAGCTCTCGTGTGTAGCCGATGGTATCCAGTATGTTTCGGGAGAATCGGCTGCCCTCTTTCGTGATGATCAGACTGAACTTGCCCATCTTGGCATCGCTGATCATGCGGTTGAACTGTACACGTTTCTTGGTGCCGGTGCCGGTGATTCCCTCATCGGCATAGACGCGGTATAGCTCCCAATCGGGCTGACGGTCGATGTACTCCTTGAAATACCGCTGCTGGGCTTCAAAGGAGTTCGCCTGATCGTCCTTATCCGTGGACACACGGCAATAGCTTGCAACTAAAATCATCACTCTCACCTCCTGCGAACATTGTCGCAGAAAGGTGTCACTTTGACGAATGTACGGATGGTCATTTTCATGATAAATGCTGGTCTGTCCATTTTGTTGGATAGAATGTAAACACCTGCGTATCTTTCGTAGAATACGCAGGTGTTGAAATAACATTCAGTTTGGTGGCAACTCTTCAGAGGCAATATTTACAAAGGTGTTTTACTTTGCAACCTTTCCACTTCATTTGCTTCAATTTTCATCGGTCGGGAAGGTCTTTTAGCGTACCGATGGTTCGATAGACTTTGCCGCAGACGGGACATTTCCAGTCACAATCGCTTTTCTTTGCCTTTTTATGCAGGTGCTCCCTCTGCCAAAGGAAAAGAATTGATATCAACAAGCAGCAGCGCCCATCGGTCCACTCAACCGATAGGCGCTGTTTTCTTCTACTCATACAAGTTTCGTCAAACCTTGATATGATTTACGATTCTTCGTTCTATCCGTCCTTTTTCCCTATTTTTCGCACTTTTGTGATCATAAAATAACGACATAGGAAAAGGGACTCCGCCCATTATCGGCGAAGCCCCTTATACAAACACAAGCCCGACTTCCTGCCCGCAGTGAAAGCCGTCACCGTTAACCGCAACTATTCCCATTCCCTTGAACACATTTTCTTTCTGTTCGTGTTATGGATGCAATTTTTGAAACGGGGAAAATACGAATCTCACCACTCGGTGCCTCGACAACAGCTTCATCCTCTTCTGCTTCAGCTTCTTCTGCATCAGAGACATGAATCATTTCGCCCACAAACACTTCACCGTTTACATCTCTGATCTCAACAAAAGGAAGATCCTCTGCATATTCCCAAATATTTATCATCATTTCCTCTCCCTATTGAGGACAGTCTTACAAACAGTCCGCAAACCGCATTTTATCAAACAAATCTATTCCACCACTTCAAAGGTTTCCGGGGGATAGAGATAGTCATCATCCGTATCATCGACAACTCTATACCAACCCTTTTCGATGGATAAAACTTCATAAATCTTATCCTTGGTCAAACACAGGGATACGGTTTCTTTGATATATTTCACTTTCATTCAAACACCTCAACATTTACAGACAGAACACAACCACTACTCCATATTGCTATAAGGACAATTCTGGCAAGCTTCACGAACTTGCCGACTCGTCAAATTTGTTCTGATATGAACTATCGTATCCAAGCATCCGTTTACCGTCTCGTAACACTCAATTTCCGAGATCACTTGCTTGATAATCGGACAGTATCGAGGTTCTTCTCTATCAAACAAACCCATTCACCACCAAAACTCTACTGATTGTTAACTTCACTTTAACATACTTCTCTGCCGCTTTCAACGAACAAGATACAACATCTTACCCCGCAAACTGAAAGACGTGGGGTAGACCGTTCAGCCGCAGCTCCATGTGCCGATCCTTGAACACGGTGAGACTCTCCAGCATAGTCTTACAGAATACTTCGCTTTTGATTTCACCGCTCAAGATGTCGGATACCTCAGACTGGATAGCTGTTTGCAGCGCTTTAGAGTCTCGGTGTTCCTGCTGGCGCTGCTCCGCTTCCTTTTGCCGCCGTTGCAGCTCCTCTATCTGACCGTCATACTTGCGATTCATGGCTTGCATGTCCTCTTTCGTGATTTCCCCGGAAAAGTAGCTGTCCATGACAGATTCCTTCTTCCGCTGTACCCGCTCCATCTCGAAGCGAAGCCGCTCGGGATCGTCTCCTGTGCCCGTCTCACCGTCTTGGATGACTTCCAGCGCCAAGGTAGTTACGTTATGGATGATCGCCTTCTCGTCGATTGGCAGGCTTCTGATGGCTGTTTTCAGCATTTGCATGGCATCGTCGTCACGGACGAGCTTACCCACATCGCAGGCAGACGCACCTTCGGCGGTGGCAGTACCGCAGCTCCAGCGACGAATCTTTGTCCCATCGCGCAGATACTTGAACCGTCCCACAAAACTGTTGCCGCATTCACCACACTTGATCTTGCCGGAAAACACATAGCGGTTGGAGTGTCCCCCATCCCCATCGCGGCGTTTGTTGTTCTTCTGCAGCCGCTCCTGCGCCATGTTCCATACTTCACGGCTGATGATAGGCTCGTGGTGATTTTCGATGGTCACCAGGGGAACCTGCCCCTTGTTGGTTCGCTTTGCATGTGTCAGAAAGTCCGGCGTGTAGGTTTTCTTCTGCACCAAATCACCCACATACTTCTCATTGTTCAGTATTTTAATGATCATATTGGACTTCCATTTGGCATTTCCTCTGTAAGTGCAATATCCTTTACTGTTCATATACCGTGCGATTTCCGCGGTACTGACCTGCTCCACCGCGTACTTATGGAAGATCAAACGGACGATTTCTGCCCCTTCCTGGTTGACGGTCAGAACGCCGTCCTTCACGTCGTAGCCAAGCAGGCTTCGTCCGAACACAACGCCCCGCTCCATCTGTCGGGTCTGTCCCCAAACCACGCGGGAAGAGGTTCTGCGGCTCTCCTCCTGTGCCATGGACGCCAAATAGGACAGCAGCATTTCCGCTTCCGGCTCCAGCGTATTGATGCGGTCGGTTGCGAAGATCACGCCGATGCCGATGGCTTTCAATTCGCGGGTATAGGCAATGGTATCCAAAATGTTTCGAGAGAAACGGCTGACCTCTTTGGTGATGATCAGCTGGAACTTCCCCTCGTAAGCATCGTTGATCATGCGGTTGAACTGGGTGCGCTTTTTCGTGGTGGTGCCGGTGATGCCCTCATCGGCGTAGATCTCATACAGCTCCCAGTCGGGATGGCTTTCGATGTACTCTCTGAAATACCGCTTCTGCGTTTCAAACGAATTTGCCTGATCGTCCTTGTCCGTTGAGACACGGCAATAGCTGGCAACCTTGATCATGTATTCTCCCCTTTTTCCAAGATATTCTTCGCCCGATCCCGGCGCTGCTGCTTCAGCTTCTCTTCCGCATGGCGGTGCTGCATGGCGTTCAGTCTTCCCTGCTCACGGAGAGCAAGCAGCAAGGCGCTTTGCAAATGATAAAGAAAGTCGTAATGGGTTTCTTTGGTGATCGCTTCATTGTTGTCGATCTGTTGTAGCTCCGCGAATTGTCTCGCCGCCATACTGCCTGCCCTCCTTCCTGTTTTAATCTATGCCGCTCAACCGATGCTTATTTCGCCGTCAGTTGTTTGTACAATCGTATCAAGTTCGCTGTATCCATCCCGTACCTCCTTTCGCTGAACGTGGTCTCATATTAACACCGCTCTTTCCCAAAACCGCCGTTTCGCTCGCAACTATCCCTTTTAGGAGAGCAAAAAGAAAAACGCTCAAATTTGAGCGTTTCAAATAAAACCTATGAAAACAAAGACAGGAGGCTATTCAATTGCGCACGAATCAGATTTGTATCACCGGAGAACGCATCCGGGAGTTGTACGAGGACCACAACTACACCCAAGCTCAAAAAACATTCAAAGCCCCTATGCTGATGTACGAACTGCATAGGGGCTACTCATTTTCACTATTCTGTAGGAAGCTCTGTGGCAACTGCAGAAGCCACCTTTTCCGGAGTCGGAACCGCGATCTCTGCCTCTCCCACAATTTCATCTACGCTCTTTGTCTCACCTTTCTGCGGTTCCTCGTCCTCAAACAGAGAGTCGTATTTTTCCCTCTCTCCCTGCTTCAGTATTGCGGCAGCCTTTGCAGCCATGTAGAGTTCATTGCTGTACTCCATCAGTCGCTGCTCATCCCCGTGTGGAACCTCTCCGCCGGAAGCAATGCGTCGATAAATTTCCATCATCTTGACCGCATCATCAGCCGCTTTCGCCATTACTTCGCTTTGCTGTCTGGTCACCTCGGCATTGTAGATGGCTGTCTTAGCAGAAATGATTTTCTCCATAATGCCCTTTGTCTCTTCGTACTGGGCATCGACAATGGACAACTCACGGGAAATCTCAAACCTGTCAAAGTTCTGCATCCCGCTGTGGTTAGTTTCATCGTCTTTCAGCAGTTTCGTCAACGCCTGCTTTTTGTCCCAAAGCGAATTGAGCTGCGCGGAATATGCCTTTTGAGCATCCTGAATCTTCATAAGACAGCCCCTTTTTTTAGTAATATCGACACAACTCAACTTGCGCTTAAGCATTCGTCATTTCTGCATCAAGCGACGGAACGTTGCGCAGCCAATTTGAAAAATTGTTTTAGGGGCTTGGGGCTTTCCCCAACAAGTTTTTGCAAATGACAGCTATTCTGATATTTGCAAAACGCACGAGTGGGTACCGCCGTGCCCTGCTTGCTGGGTAAGTGTGAGCGCATCTGCAAGCAAACTGTATGTCTACTACAGATGTTACCCTTGACACTCACAGCTCAAATATTCCAGCACTGTTCAAACCTTTCATAGTCACCAATCGCTGGGGTAATATCTGCCTTTGCTTTTGAATCCTGAAGAAGCTTTCTGATCTGATATGCCTGAATCATCGTTACATCATCAAACCGAGCAAAACCATATTCAAACCTACGATACACTGTTGCCGCCGTACATTCCAAAATTTTAGCAAGGGCAAGCATCTGCTCTTTGGTTACTGTCCCACTCAGCCAAATTGTATATCGGTTATTAGACACCTCGTCTCTGCACAGTTGTATCAACGCACGAGGGACACCAGCTTCAGCCTTGCAGAAAGAGCACCTGGCAATATGTGTCTTTGTACTCATCAACATGGGGCTTGCGTCACAAATCGGACAACGACCCAAATCTATAAACTCTTTTGTCAGTTCGCACTCACAGCACCGTCCCACAATATCGCCTCCCCTGATAAGTGCTCTTATTCATTGCCTTGATTATATCAGACGCTCACATCTCATACAATCAGACTTTGTACATAAGTTGTTAAATCCCATATCGAACCGTCCCACCAAATGTGATATTGTGATATAATAATATGGCAGGGATCGACCAAAACCAACACTACGAAGGCTATACCTCATTCAATACCGAGAAATTGAAAACCTCCACCGTCGTGGCGTAAGATTAATTGGAAAACTGCTATGCTAAAATACACTGAAATTGCACTTAGTCATTTGGAAGTACCAAATGAGACAGCGCTCTGCATCTATCTCTCCGGGTGCTTGCACAGATGTGAGCATTGTCACTATCCTGAACTGCAGCTGCCGGACTACGGCGACGATCTATCTGCACATTATACTAACATCATCGATCTATACCGCAGTCAAGCCACCTGCGTCTGCTTTCTCGGCGAAGGCAAGTGCGGCATCGAAGAAAAAGAAGAGTTTCAGCAGTTTGTTGCCTATGCGCAAACCAAGGGGCTCAAAACCTGTCTGTACTGCGGCCGTGACGTCGCAATCGAACCTTGGATGCAGATCTTTGACTATCTTAAACTCGGTAGCTATCAACCTTCACGCGGTCCGCTGAGTTGCCCTTCCACAAATCAAAAGATGTTCCAAAAAGAGGGCAATACATATCAGGATATTACTTCCCTTTTTTGGCTCTGAGTCATCTTCACAAGATCACAAATCATAGAAAAACCTTCATTGCGGTGTACTGCACCACAATGGAGGTTCGCTTTATTAGAGACAGTTTCTTCCCTTCCTGTCTGGAAAGAAAACAGCGCCCATCAGTCGATGACCGATGGGCGCCGCTGCCGATGTTGGAAATTTACTTTTTTACGTCCTCGCAAAAGCGCTGGAACATGGCAGCTATCTGACCTCTCGTGGTATTTGCCGCAGGCATCAGATTGCCGTCTTTGCCGTTCATTAAGCCGCTGCCGCAAGCCCACTGCATCGCAGGGATCGCGTACTCAGCTACATCGAAGGCATCATTGTAGCTGAGTATATTGGTATCCTCACCCACGCTCACATCCCAGTCCTGCAGCTTCGCATAGCGCCAAAGCATGGCAACAAACTGCTGGCGGGTTACATACGCTGTGGGATTCGTACCGTCGGAGACCCCATTTTCCACCGCCCAAAGCCGTGCCGCCGTCATGCTCTTGGGGTCTGCGCCGCTCATGCGGGCAAGGATCATCCACACCTGCTGGCGGGTCACCGTCCCGTCGGGATAGAACTCATCTTCGCCGCAGCCCTGCATGAGATTGTTGTGATAGACATACACAACCTCGTCATAGCACCAAAGCGCCTCGGTTACATCTGCAAACTCCATTGTCAAGAGTTTACACTTGACAGCACAGGCTTTCTCGGTACAATCCGCATCCGTGCAGCCTCCGCAGATCTCACACTTGCTTACGCAGCTGTGTACGGTGGGGACATACACGGGAGGCTGAGGATTGGGGTTCGGAGAGGACACCGTGTAACCGATGGCATAGGTTGAGAATTTCTTGGCGTAGATGGTGATAAAACCGTCACCCAGCTTAAAGCCTTCATTGTCGTTGGCGGGATCTTTTGTCATAGCCGTCGCCTGGGTGCCGTGATACCGGTATACCATGATCCCCTGCTTGCTCGTGTCAAAGGGGATGACGATAGTCAGCAGATAGGTGTTGCTGCCACCGATATTCACAGGGGCATCTTCGTTGATTTTCATAGACAGAGACAGATCAACGAACTCCAACGCTTTGCCGGAAGCAAGTTCCTTGATTTTGCTCACTTCAACAGCAGGTGCACTTTGCTCTGTCTTTTTTGTAACTGTCAGCTCCACAATTACAGTCTTATTATTGTAATACGCATTATTGTCTGTATCGCCTGCGATCTCATCCAGTCCACCGACCACTGCCGCAAAATCATCGGCTCCCAAGTTATTAACAATGGAGTTCTTTGCGCCGCTCGGCATGGTAATTGCGCCAACAGTCACGTCCGCATTGGTCACAGTCACAAGGACTGTCATGGTCACGCCATCCTTCACTGCCACAACATTGTACACACCGGGAGCTACGCCGGTAAAGGAATACATTCCAGTGTAGTTCGTATCCGAACCGGTCAGCGGGACAGTTGCTGTTTTGACTTCGGTGTTGCCCTGCATCAGCTTGACGGTGGCCTCACCTGCGGTGGTGTCTTTCACATCGCCGCTGACAGTGTAAGTGGTGGGGTTGGGGGCGGGGGCGGCTTCGTTTACGGTGATCATGGCGATGTTGGAAGTCGCAGTAGCCGTCTGACCGTCCTTGGTGTTGGTGACGACGCAGTAATAATAGGTGGTGCCGGTGGCGGAAGTAGGAGGCGTGAAGCTTGCGCTGGTTGCGCCGCTGATAGCCTGTGCGCCGCTGGTGCTGTTGGTGGTATTGCTGTACCACTGATAGGTCAAAGTGCCGCTATCGGTCACGCTTGCTGTGATGTTTAGCGCGGTCGCGGTAGTGTCCTTATCATAACTTACTTCGGTGGTGGAGAGGTTAGTGCCGATGCTTGGTGTGTCGGCAGGGATTGGAGCAGGAGTGCTCTTGACCTGCAGCTTCAGTACATTGTTGGCGGTATTGACCACCTCATAAGCAGGATTATCCGCAAAAAAGTATGCACTGTAATCGGCACTGTTGCTTCCGGTGATGGCAACGGGGCTGCCTTCACTCGGTTTGGAAGTAGTCGTCACACCGATAGCTTCCTCATTCGTCAGTACACCGGAGACCGTAATAGTCGAAGAACCCAGCAGAAACACATTGCTTGCAGCGGTTCCACCATTTTCGAGACTGCTGGTGTTGTTTTTGACCTGCGCAGTGCCGGACACCGTAAAAGTACCACTACCCACGTGCACACCACCGCCTACGCCTCCATAAGTATATGTAGAGCTGTTGTTGCTGATGGTGCCGCCATGCATATTAAATGTACCAACTGTGTACACACCGCCGCCACCCATACTACCGCTGTCAGTGTTATTGCTGATCGTGCCGCCGTACATGGTCAGCGTACCGGTGTTGGCAATACCGCCGCCACCGCCGCCAAGAGCCTGATTGCCGGTGATTGCACCGTCGTACAAAGTCAGCTCACCTGCGTTACAAATACCGGCTCCCTTACCATGGTGCGGCATCTTGCCGCCGGTAATAGTGCCGTTTTCCTGACAATCGCAGATATTCAGTGTTGCCCCCGAAGGAACATAGATGACTCGGTCGTTCGCTGCACTTTCCAAATGCGAAATTGTGCAGTTGTTGAGACAGAGATTCACCGTGCCGGTAGGTACATTCCATTGTGCGGAAAGTGCAACATTGGCAGTCAGATAATAGTTGCCTGCGTCCGTGGGCATAGATGTTGTGCTTTCCCAAGCAGTAAAGGTCACGGGGGCACTATTGCCGCAGGCCACGGACATATCGTGCCCGTGGGGGGGCAAAGCAGCTCCCACTGCCAACTTCACAACTTGAGAGCCTCCCTCGCCGGTATTTTCAATGTGGTAGGTGTTGGGGGCATCCGCAAAGAAATAGCTGCTGTAATCGGCGTTGTTGTTGGTGGTGATATCAGCTTCGCTGGGGTCACCATACGATGTCGGCGCGGTCACGCCGACGGAAGCCCCATTCGTTAGTCCGTTTGTACCGATGGTAACTTTATCCTTAAGGTACAAATTTCCGGCATTTCCGCTGATCGTATTATCTTTGATGACAGGTGCGCCGGACAGCGTCAGACCGCTATTGAAGTATACACCGCCGACATAACCACTGCTGCTGTTATTGTCGGTAATAGAGCCACCAGTCATGGTGAAGCTTGTGCTTGCGTAGACGCCCGCACTATTTTGATTGGAAGAATTGTGGTGAATAGCACCGCCGTGCATGGTAAAGAAGCCATTAGTGGTAGTGTAAACACCGCGGTCTTTGCAGCCGACGATCTCGCCACCGTACATGGTGAAGCTGCCGTAACCTACATACACACCGGTTTCACCGCAGCCGACGATGTTGCCGCTGTACAGAGTCAATGCCGCATCGGGATCGTTGAGATAAAGGCCATCGCTGCTGCTCATAAGCGCACCGCCGGTCAGCTCATAATTTTGGCTCGTATATGTGCGTTTTACGGTGCTGCAATCGCACAGAGCCAGTGTCCCCTTTATTTCGTATTTGGAACTCGCGCTCTGATAGGTCACCGTATGTCCATTAAGGCAAAGATTAAGGGTAGTGCCGGATGCAATTGTATGGGATGTGGACAGGAGCACATCCTCTGTCAGATAGTAGCTGCCGCTGGTGGGCAGATCGTCGGTTTTATCCCATGCCGTCCATGTAGGTACAGGGTTATCGTGGCTGTGTCCATCCATGGTCACGCTACCGCCGCAGACGCAGTGATCGGTGTGGGCAGGCTCTGTTGCCCCAGCCGTGGTCGGCAGCAGGCTCATGCACATACACAAAGCCAGTATTACACTCAATACTCTTTTCTTCATTTGAAGTTCCTCCTTACGGTGCAAAGAATTGGTTTCTTTTTGCAAGAAACCCGCGCAAACGACTTCGTTGCGCAAACACATAGCTTATGCTAAAATTGTAATGTCATAATTTGTCATTTCAACAGACTGCAAAAAAGCGGAACAGTTTTGCAAGGATTTTGCCAGAGAGGAGGAATGGTCCATGCTTCACATCGCCATCTGTGACGATGAGCAAGAGCAGCTTGCGTTGACCCAAGCTTTGCTGCAAGAATACCACGAACTGCATCCAGAATTAGATCTGCGTGTGGATACCTTTTCCTCCGGTGCCGCACTGCTGGAGCATCTGCGCACAAGCGGCAACTTCGATGTTTACCTGCTGGATATCCTTATGCCCGGTGAAAACGGCATTGAGCTCGGGCTGAACATACGCAAAACCGACCAGTGCGGTCATATTTTCTACCTGACCACCTCGCCGGACTATGCCATCGACTCTTATTTGACGAAAGCCACCCAATATCTTCTTAAGCCAATCCAAAAGGAGCGTTTATTCTGCTCTTTGGATGAGGTCATTCAAAGCTGGCTGCGGGAGCATCAGACCTTTGTAACCATCAAAACCCACAGCGGGCTGCAGCGGCTTTCCATCCGTGAGGTAGTCTACGGTGAGCTGGTGGGACACAGTGTGCAGTATCATCTGTCTGACGGCACAGTGTTGGAGGGCATGAGTGTACGCACCTCCTTCCGCGAAGCGGTATCTGTTTTCCTTGAACACGAGCGGTTTGTTTTATGCGCCACCTCGTTTTTTGTCAATCTGTCGTTTGTTGACATGATCGAAACTTCCGGTTTGAAACTGGTAAACGGCGGAACCATTCCCCTCTCCCGCACGATGCGCACCGAAGTGACCAACCGCTGGCTTGACTACCATCTCAAAGGAGGAAACAAGGTATGAATCTGGAATACCAATATCTGCTTGATATTTCCACCGCGATTTCCAGTTTCGTAGTCATTGCGATTTTTCTGTTTCTGTTTGAATCCCGATATCCCAAGAAAAAATACATGGCATCCTTGGTCCCGTTTATGATCCTGTGGTTTGGTGTAAACCTTGGCATTTTGTTTTTCCTCGGGCTTGAGGTACAGGGACAGCTCTCGTTGATCACAGCCACCATACCCAGTTTGCTTTACTTCTGGATCGTAGCTAAAGACCGGGGTGGGCGCTTTTTCTTCACCTTCTGTCTGGTGGATACCGTTATGATTTGGGTCATGAGTATTACCGGCATCGTTGACATTTTCATTGGCAACACAGGCTTTTGGACATTTGTTTTGAGAATCATCTCTTTCCCCATCATGCTGGTCCTTGCATGGCGATGGGCAAGAAAGCCTTATCTGCGTCTGTTGAACACGGTGGCACGGGGGTGGTGGCTCTTTGCCGCCATGACCGGACTGTTCTATGTGGCAATGACCATCATGATCGGTATTCCCACCAATCTGCGCCTGCGCCCCGAGGATATCCCCGCCACGGTGCTGGTGATGGTGCTGCTGCCCTTAGTCTATGCGACCATCTTCCGTGTGCTCGGTCAGCAGCAAGAACTATTTGATACACAGGAGCGACAGCGCACACTGGAGGTACAGGCTGCCATGGTGGAGCAGCGTGCAGATGAGTTCCGCCGTATGGAGGACAAAATCCGCATTGAACGTCATGATCTGCGTCACCGTTTCCAAGCGGTCTATACCATGCTGCAGAATGGGCAAAGTCAGGAAGCCATGGAGTACATCAACGATGCGCAGGACATTCTCCACGAGGCAGATGTGGAGCATTACTGCACTCACCCTGTGCTGGATGCCATTCTGGTCGCTTATTTCCAGCGCGCAAAGGAAATGGGAATCCAGGTGGAGACAGAGTTGGCAATCCCCGACAATTTGCCGGTCCCCGCAGCAGAGCTTTCTACCGTGTTCGCCAATGCACTGGAGAACATGATCCACGCCGTGCAAACTCTCCCCGCTGAGGAGCGAAAGATCGTCTGCAAGTGTATCCATACACCGCGCTTGATGATCGAGTTCTCCAACCCCTGCGCAGAGGAGGTGCAAATCGACGCTGACGGTTTGCCTATCGCCAAGGGCATGGGACACGGCATCGGCACCCGCTCCATCGCCGCCTTTGCGGAGAAGAACCGGGCAGTCTATTCCTTCCGCATGGAGGACGGCTGGTTCAAGCTGCAGCTGGCGCTGTAATCGAACACGTTTTTATATAGCTGAATCACATAGAAAAGCAGTGAAGCAAGATTGAAATCCTGCTCCACTGCTTTTCTTTGTTACATCGTACATGATCTTGATACGATAACACTGAGTTCTGTATCAGCATCGCTCGCTTTTCCTAAAAAACAGAATATGCCCCAAAGCGCAGATGGGTATCGCTGCCAAAATATCCAGCACAGAATGCTGCTTCATAAACACCGTAGAGATGCAGATCAAACAAGCTGCCACCACAAATCCTACCTTGCAGGGCTTACTCAGCCGTCTGCACCATAGCGCTGCCTCCATCACCGCCAAAGATCCTATCACATGGAGTGAGGGACAGACATTGGTATTTGTGTCAAACCGGTAGAACCCCGCAATGAAGCGCGTGAGGAAGTTGTCCCGCTCGAAGGCGACAGGACGAAGCTGCTGACAGGTTGGAAAAATCAGATAGATTAGAATGGTTGCCGTGTACGTCAACATGATGTACTTTATCATTCTTGTAAAACTGTCAACGTCATAAAGCAGGGTGTACAGGTGCATCCCGATCAGATACACAAACCAAAACAGATACGGGATCAGGAACCATTCGCAAAACGGAATCAAATCATCCAACGCACAGTGCATAACCGTGTAGTGGTCAACGGGATAGAATCGCTCCACAAAGAGAAACAGCAAGCCATAAAGCGGCCAATAAAGCAGGAGTTTCAGATGTGCGTAGGGTTTGGTGTTCAAATTGGAAAGCCGCAACTTGCGGTAATCCACCTGTGGGATAGGAATTGTCATAAAATCACCTTGTTGCTGTATAGGAAACGACATCCGGGATAGTTTCACCGTCGATTTGCAGCGGTCTCGGTTCATCAAGCGTCACAGTGATATTCCTGCCGCAGAACACAGAAACTCCCCTGCGTGGTTCGCTAATCTTCCCTTTCAAAAGAGAGGAAACAGTCGCCATTGTTTTTAGCTTGCTGCCACCGTGCAGCACAGTGAGGGACAGCTGAGCGCCGCACTGCTCCTGCATGGTGGTGGCGATCCAAACCTGCGCCAAACGGTGCTCCACGCCGTCCACACAGACAGTCGCTCCGACAGGCTTATACCGGGAGAGATACGTCCGCATTGCGGACATAATACGGCTGTCAAAGGATCGCAGATCGCTTTCGCGGCAGCGCTCCGGTGCAAAGCCCGCACTGCGGATAAACCGATATGTTCTTCCATCTGCATTGACCTTTGATAGTGTTTTCATGCGTTGTGTAAAGGAGAACGGATTGCCACCATATTCGGCATGATATTCCTCTGCAAAGCGGTTCTCCAAGCCACAAGGAAAGCAAAAAATCTCATTTGGAATATCCACGCCGTCCAATTCATTGACAAAGCGGTTCACCGTACCGTCACCGCCGCAGAGAATGATATAATCATCCTCTTCCAACTCAGTCAGAACACACTGCGGCATTTCGGATTTGGTCAGATCTGCAAACACGATATCATCGTCAACAATGACTTCCAACGCATCCAGATCATCTTGTATGCTGCCACTCCCAGCTTTGGGGTTGTATAAAATGTATGCTTTGGACAATTTATTGCACCTCTGTTTTCAAACAGTTGTCATTTCTTAATTTCGTTCATGCTGGCAAAGATTACTTTACCCGCATTAGGGAGGCGAAGCTTTTTCAGCGCCTGCCGCATCTGTTCCAGTTTGTCAGAGTCTCGCAAGAGATCCCTGCAAAGCGCTGCGGCATGAGCAGTGGAATCTGCGGACACCGCACCATTTCTCTGTACAAAAAACGCCAAATTATAGCTCTCGCAGCCGCCCACTGCGTTCAGATAGACAGCAGGCAGTCCCTTGACTGCGGCTTCGGTGGAGCTGAGACCACCGGGCTTTGTCACAAACAGATCTGCACTGTCCATTAGTTCCGACATATCCTGCACAAATCCAAGGATATGTATGTGATGATAGCCGGAATACTTTTCGAATAACCGATGCCGCAGAGATTCGTTGTTGCCGCAGGCAACAGTGATGTGGATTGGATTCTCCACAGCCAGTGCATCCAGCAACTCTTCCATGGGACCGCAGCCCATACTGCCGCACGCCATCAGCAAGTGCGGAGCATCCTCCGCAATGCCGAGCTGCGCCTTTGCTGCCTTTTTGTCCGTCACTTGATAAAACTGTTGTCGCACAGGGATTCCGGATGCGATCAGCTGTGAATAGCGGATGTTTTCACAAACAAAGTCCTCTGCGAGAGAATCATCGGGAATGAAACAGACATCCGGGTGACTGTCGCTGACACCGGGACTACAGGTATAGTCCGTTGCTACAAATGCAACTTGACACTCCGTATGATATCTTCTCTGCAGTTCCGTCACCATCATCATAAGCAGCGGATGCACACAAATGATGTGGTCGATTTGATGCAGAATGATGTACTCGTTCAGCTGATCCACTCCGCGCGAAAGTATCCAATATGGAAATGAACCTTTCGCCGTTGTCAGACGACTGTGATCTTGTGTAAAACGATAGCCAACTTTGAACAGTGTGGGAAACTTCTGATACATGGCGGTATGGATTCGGTGGACGAGCCTTGCAAAGCGTGCGGACACGAACTCCACAGGATTGATGATCTCGCAAGGGATGCCGTTTGCATCATATACCTCTTTGATGGCTTTGGCACAGGAGTTATGACCTTCGCCGGTATCACAGGTCAGAATCAGGGTTGACATGATGCTGCTTGCATCTCCTTTTCGATTTGTCTTTGATAGAGCCGTACCAATCGAGGACGGTTGTACCGCTGGATCAGAATGAATGGCAGGTTGAACAATACAACATTCAGCATGGCGAATATGATTCCGCCAACTCCGCGCCACAGTTTCACGCAGTATAACCCGGTCAAGCACAAAACGGTATGGATCAGTTCGGCAATGCAGGTCTCCTGAATCATTCTCAACAGGCTGTTTTGATCCACGGACTTCATCTTCTTCTGCGGCATCAGATTTACAAAGATCCTGCTCATATCCGGCACCTTGTCCTGCCAGCGGTGGATACCGATCTTTTTGTAGATCAATCCGTTTTGCTCCCCATGCAAGGGCTGAAAGGGAAAGCACTGCCAATTCATCTTATCTGGCGGGAGCAGCCGCCCCAGCACGAAAGAAAGCACCCCTGTCGCCGCAAGATAGAGCACACATTTTAACACTTCCGTGTAACCTCCCACCTAAAGAAACGTTCTCGTTTACGGGATAGGGTCATGCCCGACTGCCACCCTTTCTGAAAAACAGGACGCCAAGACAGTTGGGACCACAGTGACAGGAGATCGTGCTGCCTGCCACCGTTTCAATGACATCTTCAAAGGGACAGAGCTCCTTCACAAGAGAGATCACCTTCTGCACGATTTCCTGCGGAACGCCGGAGTGTGTGACAAAGATGCGGTCATATTGGATATTCGCCGCATTCTCCAGCCGACCGCGAACATAATCCAATATCGTTTTCTCCATGGAACCGCGGTACATTTTGCCGACGTGCAGTGTACCGTCCTTCATGACGATCTCCGGCCGAAGCTTCAGCATATTGGCGCCAAATCGCGCAACGCCACTGCATCTGCCTCCTTTATGCAGATAATCCAGCGTCTGCAATACAAAGCTTACATCCAAATAGCCTTTCATGCCATCCAGCGCCTTGGCAATGTACGCACCGTCATATCCCGCGGATGCCAGCTCCGCAGCCAAAATAACGAGCTGACCGGAGCCCGTGGAAAGACTTAGGGAATCCACAACATAGACATTCCCGGTTTCTTCCGCTGCAATGCGGGCATTCTGATTGCTGGAGGAAAGCTCAGAGGACAAATTGATGTGCACGACCTCATAACCATCGTTTACAAAGGAGCGGAAGAACTCCGCATATTCACCGACAGAGATGGCAGAGGTGGTGGGAATCTCCCCCGTTTTCTCTACATAGTCAAACAGATCCTGTGGCTCCACATCCACACCGTCCCGGCAAAATCGCTCGCCCATGGCAACAGACAAAGGAATCGCAGAAATATGGTAACGTTCGTACAATTCCGAACTCAGATCGCAAGTTGAGTCACAGGTGATTTTTACTTTTGGCATACAAATGCCTCCTTTTGTACCATTTTATGCCGATAGTATACCCCTCGATTTTCAACTGACTTACAACCAACTTTCAAATTTCGTTGAAAAAAGGAGGCATCCGAGCGATGCCTCCCTAAAAATTACTTGATTGTCCGCAGGGTAACGGTAAAGCGGCAGCCGCCGTTTTCCATGTTTTCCGCTTTCACACTTCCCTTTTCCAAGGCGAGAACCTTTTCGACCAGCGCAAGCCCCAAGCCACTTCCCTCTTTTTTGTGTACGGAATCCGCCTGATAGAATTTATCAAACACATGACGCAGAGCTTCCTCGGGAATGCCGGGACCTTGATCCTCCACAGTAAAGATGATTTTCGTCAGCTTCTTCGCCAGTCGGATCGTAACAGTACTTCCTTCCGGGGTAAATTTGATGGCATTACCGATCAGATTATCCCATACGTGACGCATCAGCACTTCATTTCCATAATACTCCGCTTCGCACAGATCGACATCCAGCTCGATGTTCTTTCGCTCCCATTGGGTCTCCAGTGCCACAACAGATTGGCGAATCTGCTCGTCCACAAGAAACTTGGATTGATTGGTCGGGATTTCCTGATTTTCCAGTTTGGACAGGAGCAGGATACTGCTTGTCAAAGAGGACAGGCGTTTTGTGTTGAAGATGATTTTCTCAACGCACTCCCGCTGCTCTTCGGTCAAGTCGCCGCCCGAGCGGAGCAATGCGGCATAGCCCTCTATCGCACTGATGGGTGTTTTGAATTCATGGGATGCACTGGATACGAAATCCAGCTGCAATATCTCAGTGGAGCGAAGTTCATGGGTCATCAAGTTAAAGCCGGAATAAATCTCCTGAATCTCCTTGGAGTTTGATTTCGTGTTGATCTCCACGGAGTAATCTCCGTCTGCCACCTTCCCGATCGCTTCTCTGAGCTTTTTGATGGGATCAAAGAACATGCGCGATAAGAACTGCGTCACAAACACACCGATCAAGCTGCTGAAGAACACCAGATCGAGCAAAAGCGGAATGTTCCAAAAGTCCGGAAGCCATCTCTTGAGCAGCGTATCAACTGCCAAAGCCAACAGCACACAAACGATGATCTCCAGTGTCACCAGCAGTGTCAGACGGTTTTTGAGACTGAAACGGATCTCCTTCTGCCGGATTTCTTCAAAGAGCTCTCTCGTTTTCATTGGCGAATCACCTTAAACCCTACGCCGCGTATGGTAACGATTTTGAAGTCAGTATTGTCACGAAATCGATCCCGCAGACGACCGACATGGACATCCACAGTGTGGGTGTCGCTGGGCGAATCGTAGCCCCAAATCTCATCCATCAGCTGATTTCTTGTAAAGATCTTTCCCGGATAAGAGGCGAGCTTGTACAGCAGCATGAACTCCTTCTGTGGAAGTGTTTGAGTCTCTCCATTGACGCTCACCGAAAAAGAATCCATTTCCATTTTGGTGTTTCCAATGCTCAGGCTTCGGTCGTTGACGATGCGGCTGCGGCGCAGCAGCGCACCGACACGCAGCACCATTTCATCCACATCCACAGGCTTGACCATGTAATCATCTGTGCCGGAGAGAAAGCCCATCCGTTTGTCGTCAAAGGCATCCTTGGCGGTAATCATCATCACCGGTGTATGGTAGCCACTTTCCCGCAGCTCTTTGACAAATTCGTATCCGTTCATCACGGGCATCATAATGTCAGAGATAATAAGATCGAAGTAATTCTGCTCAATGGCATCCAGCGCTTCCCGACCATTGGAAACCTCTTTGACCTGATAGCCGTTTTTGGTCAGAACTCTGGAATACAGCTGGCAAATTTCGTAGTCATCCTCAACGATCAAAATCTGCGTCATACTCCCCCATCCTTTCCGTTTGGTTTTTCTTTCCTGAAAAGTATAATGGATTCTCAGGTGGATTCTGTGAAAAGTCTGTGAACTTTATTGTCGAGAACTGAAAACGGCACAAGTAAGAGCCGGACTTCGTAGCGAAGTCCGGCTCTTGCTATATGGTTTACTCACCCATGATCTCCTGCATCATTCTTGCTCCCAGCTTGCAGCTGCAGCGGTTTTATGATTGAGTTTATGCGCTTGTATCAAAGCGAATAGAAATCGCCGTTCCCTTGTTCAGTTCGCTTTCCACGGAGATTTTGCCGTGGTGATACTGCACGGCATGCTTCACAATGGACAATCCAAGTCCGGTGCCGCCGGACTGTTTGGAGTGGCTCTTATCCACACGGTAGAAGCGTTCAAACACCTTCTCCTGATGTTCGGGAGAAATGCCGATGCCGGTATCCTGCACCCGCAGAAGAACTTCGCCGGGTCGCTGCGCAACAGTCACCGTGACTTTGCCGCCGGGCCTGTTGTACTGAATGGCATTGTCGCAGAGGTTGTAAACGACCTCATACAGCAATCTGCGGACACCGTTGATCACACCGTCCTCACCGCGCACTTCCAGCGTAACAGCTTTCCGCTTTGCAGCATCCGAAAGGGTTTCGCAAACTTCCTCTGCCAGTTCACGCAGCGACACATCTTCCTGCGGCATTTCTGATCCTTCATCCAGCTGGGACAGACGGATGATGTCCTCGATCAGTGTGACGAGGCGCATTGCCTCCTGACGGATATGTCCAACAAAACTCGGAACGTCCTCTTCTTTCACAATACCGTTTTCCAGCAGTTCAGCGGAGCCGATGATGGTCTGCAGCGGTGTTTTCAGTTCGTGGGACACATTGGCGGTAAATTCCTGCCGATGCTTTTCGGCATTGACCTGTTCTGTGATATCGAAGGCAAGGATCACGGTGCCGTGCACCTTCTCCTCCGAGTCAATTCGGCTCAGGTCAAACTGATACTCTCTGCCGTTCATTTCGGCTCGGAAATCCGCGTGTCCCCGTGTCTTTGTCTCATCCAAAGCTTCTCGCATATCCTGCTTGCGGTCAATGGTCAGAAAATCTTCCCCAAGGCAGGAAGCCTCTGTCTCAAACAGTGCTCTTGCGGCGGGGTTGATACTGAGGATTCTGCCCATGTGATCCAAAAGCACCAGTGCTTCCTTCATATTGCCGGTGATCTGGTCAAACTCATCCTGCTTTTGCTGCAATGTCCGCATCTGACTTTTGATCTCGATCTGCTGCGCATGGATTCGATGCAGCAAGGGGGAAAGCTCCTCGTAAGCCTCGTTTTCCGTAGGCCTTTCCAAATCCAGCTTGTTCAGCGGCTCTACCACCCGCTTTGCCATTCGGTGCGCCAGCCATGCGGAAAGGGCAACCGCAATGACCAGCACGATGGCGATGGGCTGCAGCATCCCCAGCACCAGCACAAAAGCCGTTGCCCGACTGACGGAGATACGAAGTACACTGCCGTCATCCAGCCGTGTTGCCTCATAAATGGTCTGCTCGGTCAGTGTGGAGGACTGACGGGTGCTGCTGCCGCTACCCGAAACAAGGGCTTCCTTGATCTCCTCACGATTGGCATGATTTTCCATCATCGCAGCATCTGCATGAGTATCAAAGATCACTGCACCGTCCGCGCTGACCCATGTGAGTCTGTATCGGTCGGGATCCAGCTTTTTCAGATATGCTTCACCGAGTGCTTCGGTCGCTCCGGCAGCAAGGCTCAGTTCGTCCTTTAGCTGCTCCTCCTGCACCTCGCCAAAATACTGATACAGAACGCCGGTGATGATCACAAAGCTTGCCAACAGGACCGCAAGGGCAGCGGAGAGGATCGATTTGAAAATTTTACTTGTCATGCCTGCCCTCCCAGCGATAGCCGACGTTGCGAACCGTTTCGATCATTTTGCCGTAACCGTTCAGCTTCTGCCGCAGTGTGCGGATATGGGAGTCCAGTGTGCGGGAATCCCCCATGTAATCCTGATTCCACACCTGTGAGAACAGCTGCTCCCGGGTATAGACCATACCGGGATGGGTAAGGAACATTCGAAGCAACTCAAATTCCTTGTAAGTAAGCTGAACTCTGTCGCCCTCAACCACAACGGTGTGCTCATCCAAATTGACGGTCAATCCCCCCTCCTTCAGCACCCCGGAAACCTGCCGGGGCTGGCTGCGGCGCAGAACCGCCTTGACTCTGGATACCATTTCCATGATGCTGAAGGGCTTCACAATATAGTCGTCAGCTCCCAGCTCCAAACCGTGGATGCGGTCATATTCCTGCCCCTTGGCGGTTGCCAGGATCACAGGAATGCCGTTGTGCACAACAGACTCTCTCATTTTACCGAGAAGCGCAATGCCGTCCATACCGGGGAGCATCACATCCAAAACGACCAGCTCCGGCGTTTCTTTTTGCAGTGCTTCCCAAAAGGAAAGCCCATCTTCAAATCCTCTGGTTTCAAATCCGGCTGACTGCAGCGCATACAGCTCAATCTCACGGATGCCTGCGTCATCCTCTACACACCAGATCATATTCACGCCTCCTTGTGTACACCTGTCACGGAATAGATCACCCACTCGGCAATGTTTGTCGCATGATCTCCGATGCGTTCAAAATACTTCGCAATCATCAGCAGGTCAAGAGCAAATTCACCGTCAGCGGCGTGTTCCGCGATCATGGCAATGATACCACATTTCACTTTGGAAAAATAGTCATCCACAATATCATCCCGATCAATGATCTCTTGCGCCAGTTCCACATCCTTCTTCACAAACGCGTCTACACTCCCAGTCACCATGGCGATGGTCTCACGCGCCATTTCCTCGATCAGTTCCATTCCTTCCATGGTATGACCGTTCAAAAAGGCAACGATCTCCGCAATATCCTCCGCCTGATCGCCAATGCGTTCCATGTCGGTGATCATCTTCAGCGCAGCGGAGATAAGACGAAGATCCCGGGCAACGGGCTGCTGATGAAGCAAGAGCTTCATACAGCGGCTTTCAATTTCCCGTTCCATCTGATCGATGACACCGCTGTTTGCCTTCACTTTGTCTGCCAGCGCCACATCGCCGTTGGTCAGCGCCTTTGCCGCGGATGCAATGGCTTCCTCGCACATGGCGCCCATTTCAATAATCTCTCTGTTCAGCTCAAAGAGCTGCTCATCAAAGCGGTTTCTCATGTTCTCCTCCTTAACCAAATCTGCCGGTAATGTAATCTTCGGTACGCTTATCCTGCGGCTGAGAGAAGCTGTCATCGGTCTTGCCGAACTCTACCAGCTCACCAAGCAGGAAGAAAGCAGTATAGTCAGACACACGAACTGCCTGCTGCATATTGTGCGTCACCATGACGATGGTGTACTTTTCTTTCAGCTCCATCACCAGCTCCTCAATGCGGGAGGTGGAAATGGGGTCAAGGGCAGAGGTAGGCTCGTCCATCAGCAGGATCTTGGGCTGAACAGCCAGTGCTCTTGCGATACACAGACGCTGCTGCTGACCACCGGACATACCGAGGGCATTCTTCTTCAGTCTGTCCTTTACCTCATCCCAGATGGCTGCACCACGCAGGGCGCTTTCTACGATTTCGTCCAACTGCACCTTGTTTGTGATGCCGTGGGTACGAGGACCATAGGCAATGTTATCGTAGATGCTCATGGGAAAAGGATTGGGCTTCTGGAATACCATGCCGATCTTCTTGCGGAGGTTATTCACATCTACTTCCCTGGAGAAAATATCCGTGCCCTCATAGCGAATGTCGCCGGTGATCTTCACACCGGGGATCAGATCGTTCATGCGGTTCAGGGTTTTGAGAAAGGTCGACTTGCCGCAGCCGGAAGGGCCGATGAACGCGGTGATACTCTTTTCGGGGATCTCAATATTGATATGATGCAGTGCCTGATGGTCGCCGTACCACAGGCACATATCTTTTACAGTGATCATACTCATAAACTTCTCCTTTTTGCGAAGTACTTCTGTACCAATGCCGCCGCAAAGTTGATCAGCACTGTCAGCACCATCAGAATGGCGGCAATGGCAAAGGCTACACCGAACTCGCCCTGTTCTTTTGCGTAGACGTAGAGGGCAACAGTCAGCGTTGCCCCCGGTGCTGCAAGACCATCCATCATGCCATTTACTGCATGGGCAAAGCCTGCGGTAAAGAGCAGTGCTGCAGACTCGCCGAGAATACGGCCTACGGACAGAATACATCCGGTGATGACACCGTCCACACAACCAGGCAGGACAACCGTGCGGACAACTCGCCATTTCCCGGCACCCAGACCAAAGGCTCCCTCACGGTAGGACTGGGGAACGGTTTTTAAGCTTTCCTGGGTCGTACGCATGATGGTGGGCAGATTCATGATGACCAGCGTTAGACTACCTGCCATCAGACAGGTGCCCATGTGGTTGGAAAACAGCAGCATACCCACGAGACCATAGATGATGGACGGAATACCCGAAAGGGTTTCTGCGGCGTACTCGATCATACCGACCACCTTTCTGTTGGTGGCATATTCGGTCAGATAGATTGCCGCACCTACACCCAAAGGCAGGACAATCAGCAAGGTTGCCAGCACGATGTAAACTGTATTGAGAATATCCGGCAGGATACCGATGCTCTCGGTGAGATAGCTGGGCTTGGTGCTGAGCAGCTCCCATGTGATGTTGGGAATGCCCTGCAACAGAACATACACCAACAGGAACAGAGTCAGTGCGGCAGTCAGGGCAACCGACAACAGCATCAACCCTTTCATCAGCAGTTCAAAGCTTTTTCTTTTGTTCGACAAGGCTTGATTCAGCATACATTACTCCTTTTCCCGCTTGAGGAAGAAGTTCAGCGTGGCATTGATGAGCATGATGAACAGGAACAGCACCAGCGCGATAGAGAACAGTGCCTGCTGCTGCAAGCCGCTGGAATATGCCATTTCACTGGACACGGCAGTGGTCAGAAAGCGAACGCTCTGGAACAGGGAATCGGGCATGTTCGGCACATTGCCTGCCACCATCATCACCGCCATGGCTTCACCGATGGCACGGCCTACTCCCAACACAACAGCTGCCGCGATACCGCTTTTTGCGGCAGGGACGGAGACCTTGAAATAAGTTTCGATGGGGGTTGCGCCAAGGGCAAGAGAAGCGTCCTCATATTCCTTGGGAACGGCATCAAGCGCGGTGACGGACATTTTGATAATGGAGGGCAGAATCATAATTGCCAGAACGATGATTGCCGCAAGCAAACTTGCGCCATCGGGCACATCAAAAAACTTTCTGATACCCAGAACAAGTACCAGCATACCCACGAGACCGTAAACCACGGAAGAAATACCGGCAAGCAAGCTGACCGCAGACTGCATCACGGACTTCACCTTGGGGGATGCCAGCTTAGACAGATACACTGCGGTCATAAAGCCAACGGGAACGCCGATCAGGATGGCACCGGTCGTTCCGTAAATGCTGGTCAGAATAAAGGGCAGAATTCCGTATTTCGGTTCGGATGCTGTGGATGCCCATTCCTTGCCGAACAGGAAGTCGATGAGACCGATCTCACGGATGGCAGGAATACCGGAGATCACCAGATAGACGGTGATCAGAAGGACACAGCCTACGGTGATCAATCCCAGCACCAGAAATAGGCCATGGATCGCCTTTTCCATCAATTGATTTTTCTTCATAATCAGAACCTCACAGCAGAGTAGCGACGGTCATCTGAATAACCGTCGCATCTGCGTTTTTTCTTAGTTAGCGGAAACCACACCGGCTGCGGAAATGATCTCGTTTGCATCAGCAGAAGTGATGTAGTCGAAGAACTTCTGGGCTGCATCGCTCAGCTCAACACCGGTCTTGGTCACCAGCACGAAGGGACGCTGAACCACATAGCTGCCGTCCTTGATGGTAGCTTCGGTAGGAGCAACACCGTCAACGGTCACAGCCTTTACGGTGTCCTTGGTGGATGCAACAGAAGCGTAGCCGATTGCACCGGGGTTCTGTGCAACAGTAGTGATAACGTCACCGGTGGAAGTCAGCTCCTGACGGTACTGGCAGGCGTCCTCGGTATCGGTGATGGACTCAAAGCCGTCACGAGTACCGGAACCTGCTTCACGGCCGATGAGAACGATTTCGGCATCGTTACCACCGACCTCCGACCAGTTGGTGATCTCGCCGGTGTAGATCTTGGCGATAGTTTCCACGCTCAGATCAGAAACAGTGTTTTCGGGATGAACGATAACCGCGATGCCGTCATAAGCAAGGACAGTGCCGCTCAGACCGGCTTCCTTTTCCTCGGCCTTCAGCTCACGGGAGGACAGGCCAATGTCGCAGCGTCCTTCCTGAACAGCCTTGATACCGCTACCGGAGCCGGTGGGATTGTAAGTAAAGCTGATGCCGGTGTCGTTCTGGAATGCCTCGCCCAGTGCGCCGATCACCTTCTCCATAGAGGTGGAACCATCGGTGGCAACAGTGCCGCTGGGTTCCGCACCGCCGCAGCCTGTCAGCACAGAGATTGCCATTACAGCAACCATCAACATAGTTATCATCTTTTTCATGGTAGTGTCTCCTTTCAGACAACTGTTTTTGTTTGGATTATCTCGGAACAGTTATCATCTTAGGTTCGCTATGTGAAATCAAAAATACAGGGAATGTAAAATTTAGGTCAAATCACAAAAGAAAATGCCCGCCGATCATCACTGATCGACGGGCTATGGTGATGCGCTATTCTATTTTTCCTTCCATCACTTCTAACATCATTCTTGCGCCGAGCTTGAAGCTGCTTTGGAACAGCAGGCGCTCCGCTATGGCTTGATGCTCACGAAGTGCGTCCGTGTATCGAGCGAACAGTTCCTTCTGCTCGTCCGTCGTGGTGGCGAGGAGCTTGTCCTCATTGCGGACGATCCTCTGCAGCACCATCTGTTCTTTCAGGGACGCTGCTTTTATATTTCATCCGGATGAAGATACTGACCGTGGTTGCGGGTCTTGTCTTCATACTGAATGGCGAACTTCTGGCATCGGTGCAGACAGCTCAGGCACATAACGCAGTTTTTCTGAATCCATGTTGGTTTTCCATTTTTCAGTTCAATGGCTCCAACCGGACAGTTTTGTGCGCACAGACCACAGCCAACACAGCTGTCCTCCACATGGAGATGGCTGGTTTTGCTGAGTCTTTTGTAGAAGCCGGGATAGACCAGTTCCATCATCTTTCCCAGCTTATCCTTCACAAAATCACCGCTGGACTGTTGCCGGTTGCAGAAAAATAACAGATCATCTCAAGCACCTCCCATGATTATCTGCGTCTCTCTCCATTGCTTGAGTTTATATACCGTTACCCATTTCATAAGCTTCCTGCATGGCTTTGGTATCCTTGACTTCACCCGCTCCATAGACGCCGGTGCCGTAAATGACGCCCATCTCTTTCGCTCCCTCCACGCAGTCGGCATAACCGCGGAAACAAGCCAGAGTGGTTTCCATGGATGCCTTTTCCCCATCGGCAGCTGTCATGATGTAGTAAAGCTCCTTGTCCTTGACTTCCAGCCAGCGGGCAACACTGCGGTCAATGACTGTTTTCAGTTGGGCGTCAATGGAGTAGAAGTACACAGGACTTGCCAGCACCAGCACATCTGCGTCAATCATCTTCTGCAGCACTTCCGTCATGTCATCCTTGATGACACAAACACCGGTACCCTTACAGCCGTAGCAGGCACGGCAGTAGCCGATATTCTTGTCTGCCACGCGGATTTTCTCCACCTGATGACCGGCTTCGATGGCACCCTTCATGAATTCATCGCAGAGAAGGTCGGAGTTGCCGTTCTTGCGAGGGCTGCCGGACAGGATCAAAACTTTTTTGCTCATCATTGTTCTCCTTTACCAGTTCTTCTTTTCCTTGCTGCTGTCATGCTGCTTCTTGCGCTGCTCCACCATCTTCACGAACCACTCCACCATGTTGGGGTCGGTGTGGGAGAAGAAGGAACTCTGCTTTTTGTCCAGAGCAGCGATGGCGGTCATATCCTCCTCGGTCAGTTCAAAATCGAAGACCTTGAAGTTTTCCTCCATGCGCTCGATATGGGTGGACTTGGGGATGATAACGATGCCACGCTGCAGATGCCAGCGGAGGATGACCTGTGCCACGGTCTTGCCGTACTTTGCACCGATCGCTTTCAGCTCGGGCAAATCGAACATATCGCCGCGACCTTCGCCGAAGGGAGCCCATGCTTCCATCTGGATGCCGTACTTGTCGTGCCAGGTCTTGCCCTCGATCTGCTGGTTGTGGGGATGGATCTCCACCTGATTGATCTGAGGCTTGATACGGGAGAAAGAGGCAATATCGATCATGCGGTCGGTGTAGAAGTTGGAAATACCGATGGCGCGAATCTTGCCCTCGTCATAGAGGTCTTCCAGCGCGCGGTATGCGCCGTATGCGTCGCCAAAGGGCTGATGCAGCAGGCAGAGATCCAGATAGTCCACCTGCAGCTTGCGCATGGATTCCAGCACAGAAGCGCGGCAGGCATCATAGCCGTAATGCTCGATCCAGACCTTGGTGGTCAGGAAGATCTCCTCACGGGGAATACCGCTTTTGGCGATGGCAGCGCCAACTTCCTCCTCGTTGAAATAGGACTGCGCGGTGTCGATGAGCCGGTAGCCCATCGTCAAGGCATCCGCCACGCAGCGCTCACACTCATCCTTGGTGACCTGATAGACACCATAGCCCAGTTGGGGCATCTTCACGCCGTTGTTCAGGGTAATGTAGTTCATAAATCTTCCGTCCTTTCCGTATGATCCAAAAGCCTGTTCTGTTTGACATCGCAATTGACTTTTGTTAAGCTTTAAGCAAATTGTAAAGCTTAAAGTTAACTTGAAGTCAAGGGGGATTTTTATGGTCTATACGGTTGGGGAGATGGCGAAGCTGCTTGGTGTTGCGCCGTCCACGCTTCGATACTATGATCAGGAAGGCTTGCTGCCTTTCGTGGAGCGCTCCAGCAACGGCATCCGTGTGTTTCAGGATGCGGATTACGAATGGCTGCAGGTCATCGAATGTCTCAAAAAAACCGGAATGCCTCTGAAAGATATTCGGGAGTTTATCCGTATGGCAATGCAGGGCGATGAAACCATTGATGAGAGGTTGGAACTCATCGTTCGTCAGCGAGAGGCTGTTCGTAAGCAGATGGAGGAGCTGCAGCAGACCTTGGAAACACTGGACTTCAAGCAGTGGTATTACGAAACCGCCAGAGATGCGGGCACCACTGCTGTACCTCGAAATATGACTTTGGAAGAACTTCCGCAGCAGTATCGGGAAGTTCGGAGAAGATTGCGCAGAGAATGATTTCACCGCACCTGCATCCTTGTATCGGGCGAACAAGCCCTTCTGCTCGTCCGTCATGGTGGCAAGGAGCTTATCCTCATTGCGAACAATCAGCTGCAGCGCATCCTTGGATTCCTTGCAGACAGCTGTATCGTACTCCGCAGGCTCGATATTGCCGTACCAAAATTCATCGAGCAGACTCATACCGCATCCTCCCCGTAGACCAGCGCTCTTCGGATGATCTCCTCGATGGTCTCTCGGATGGCGTTCATTTCCTGCACCCACCGCATCGGATCGGCGGCTTTCAGTTCCTCTGTGACTCCCCTTTGCTCCATCATCCCTGGAAATGAGATAGTCACCCACTTGGGTATAGGCAAGTTTTGTTGTGATATTAATCTCCATAAAGCCTACCTCCTTTACACACAGGATAGCGAAAGTTGTCGCATTTTGCGAATATGCGAGGCAGAAATTATCGGGCATCTTGGCTGCGCTGGCGCTTCTTGTAGTTGGCTTCCAGCATTTGCAGGATCTTCTCCTCCATCTGATGGGCAGTGTAGTCCTTCGGGAAGTACTTCCGTATTTGGCTGACCTCAATGCGGACACGCTCTTTCTGATTGGCTTTTTCTTCGCTCATGATCTCATAGATGCGTTCCGGATTTAGTTCACCTTTCATCGAAAGCTTTTTCAGCCGAACCGCTTGGGAGAGGGACGGCGTACAGTCCTCCGACTGCATGATGTCCCACAGCTCTGCCTGCTCCAGCTTGCTCAGATAGGACAGTTCTACGCCGGGAGAGAATGAGATGCGTCCCTCGTCCACCAAATCGAGGATAGGCTTGGCGAGGTAGGTCAAACGGATGTATCTCTGAATTTGTGTCTTACTGTCTGATGAATTATCAGCGATAATTTGAACACTCTTCTTGCCCGTCAACTTGTTCCCAACTTGGGCACAAGTTAAATCTACACGTTCACCTTGGTGCTTCATCGCCTCCAGTTTCATCCTATACGCAAACGCCTTTTCACTGGGCAGCAGGTTCTCTCGCTGGATATTGCTGTCCACCATGAGGATAATGGCTTCATCGTCGCTCATATCTCGCACCAATACCGGCAGTTGCTTCAGTCCCAGTTTCAAGGCGGCAGCCCGTCTCCGATGTCCCGAAATGATCTCGTAGCCCTCCCCTGTTGGTCTTGCAAGAAGCGGCGACAGGACGCCGTATTCCTGGATGCTGTCGCAGAGAGCTTGCAAGGATTCATCGTCCTTCACGTGGAAAGGGTGGTTACGAAAGGGATGCAATTCGCCGAGCTTGATCTGCTGTACCTGCTCTTTCACTCTGCCGCACCTCCCTTCGGGAAGGTTCGGTCATCGGGCAGGGCGACACAGACATCGATCTGCCAAACAGGCTTCACCTTTCGCCGTGTCCCCTCCTGCTCCATGTCCATAGAAAACAGGTAGCCGGGAATTGGCACATTCGTGATTTCGGCTCGATACAGAGCCGGAATTCCTTGCAATTCGGGCATTTTTCGTTCTCGGTTCCATTTAGACCCGTTTGTAGGTACAGAAGAGCTCGGGCATTTGGAGATGGTCGGCACGCTGGTGCATCAGCTCACCCGAAATCTCAGCGACGATCAGATCAAAACCGCAGGCTTTGATGCCTATTTTGTGGATCACACCGCTGGGGTCTACCCCACCGCTGCATCCGGCTGGCCCTATAACGCCGCATCCATGGCGGTTAAGGGCGATGTCATCTGCGATCTGACCGAAGATCTTGCTGCAGAGCAAAAAGCCCGTGTCACCTACGACAACATTCTGCGTCTCAGTGATGATCCCGATGTCAATGATGTCATCCGCTTCCTTCGCGAGCGCGAGATCGTCCACTTCCAGCGCTTCGGCGAGGGGCTGCAGCTTGCAAAGGACAAGATGAACGAGAAGAATAACTATTTCCTCAATCCGTCCTTCGATCGTTGAGAAAGCAAAGCCACGACCAAGGTCCGTACTATTTCACGGAAAAAGAGTGCAAACCCGTCGTTTGCACTCTTTTCATTCTTTTTCCTATGCTCTTTTACTGTAAATAAATCTCCTCAATACAGTCTCATATTCCTCAAAAAGCTGGTTACCCTCTATTGCGAGTGCAAGAAATCGTTCCTTTGACAATTCCTCTATTGCCACATCGTGGATCATCAAATTCCGCTTCTTTCGCCATGCACCAATATGATCTGCCAGCCCATTTGAAAAAAGGTTCGCAAAAAAATACTCTGAAACGCTTTCATTTTCCAGGCATTCCAAATTAACGCAAATATCATTCTTATCTACATGGATTTTAAGGTATTCCAAGCATTGAAACAACCGATCACTTGCCTTATATGGAATGCTTAAGATATGCAAGAGCTTATAGGTATAGTTCTCCATCAAAGAATGCAAAATTACAACAGCTTCGATATAAAAGCCTTTTGCTATAGATTCTTCGACATGCAGCATAAGTTCGTCTCTGTTTTTAATTGCCAGATCCACTTTATTTGTATTATAAAAAACTGTTCCAGCCATAAACTACCATCCCTTGCATTTCGTAAAACACTATGCTATACTCATATCAAGGAGCCTCGGGGTTAGGTGCATCGCCTGCCTCGAATCGCTCCTTTTTATTTTTTCGCTCGGCCCTTCTCTTCTTTTTGCTTCTGAAATACCAAATGATACAATACATTGCCATGATTACTATGATCAAAATCAACGCCAGCAATGCCCACATAAGGATTGCATGCATTTCATTTGTGAGCGCAAAGTAATCCTTTGCTTTCACACTCAAATCCACCGCATCATTAACACACGAAACAACTGTTAACCCACCAATAAGCACACCACCAATTCCTAGCGCTTTGTCAAAATCATCCTTCTCTGCTGCAGCAAATGCTTCATCAGACTCCTTTTTCTTCTCCAACAAACAATTCTGAAGGCTTTCTAAATTACTGACACTACGTTTGAGATTTTCGTAATCGTCTCGGATCCGCATTTTGTTTTCAACATAGGAGTATAGATTACAAATGTCTGTTGTATGGCTAACTGCTTCGAACACACTGCCCGAAAGAAAGATATCGAGACTAACTTTGAATGCATATATCTCGTCATACAGCCTTTGACTATATTCCAAATAATTCTCAACCTTGAAAGAAAACTTATTTGAAACTATCTGAAAAAAGAGTATTAGTGTATAGTGCTGATACAGAAGGAGTAAGTACAGAATAAAGTAATCGCCTTTCATCTCTTTTACTCTGTTCTTATCATAAAATGTATTCGATTTCAAACTTCCATCCTTATTATAAACTCTTTCGTAGATGGAAACAAAACAGCCAATCCCCTCAAGAGAAGCATCCCAAACATCATTTTCATGTCTAAAAAACATTTGTGCTCTTTCTGCTTCTGCATTTTTAGTCACTTTATATGACTCTTTATATCCTCTGGAGATATAATATGCATACTTGCACATATCACCAATGAGTTTCTGCTTTTCAGCTTCACTTTCTGCATCCTTATCTGCGTAGAAAACCACATAACTATATAGAATAGCTCTGTCAGGAACAACCATGGGATATCCTTCCAAAAAGCCGATTTTCTGAGCGTGAGATATCGTCATGTTCTCCCATTTTTGGTTCTCTTTGTGATATGCATCCAATTTTGCTCTATACTCTTCCGAATTCTGCAGGCTCCCTTCTTTCTGCTGCGCAAATTCTTTGTTTTCCCATTCTTTTACGGCAGCTTTTTCATAATCTCTCCATCGTTTTCGGTTTTCCTCCGCCATTTTGTTCCTAACAACCTCATTTATTCTTGGCGGATAAAAGTTGACATCTTTAAAGATATCATTAAGTTTCAATGAAATTTGAGTTCCAAGCGTAAATTTATCTCCACCAGGGTCTTTTTTGTCGCAGAACCAAAATTTATCACTGACCGATTTTGTCAAGCGAATTGCATTCAATTCTTTAAATCTATTCTGGAACAACACAAGGTGATCCACATCCATTTCCGGGAGCTTAACCTCATACCAGTAAAAACCAACTCCGGTTCTAAAGAGAAAAATCCCCTCATTCACAATTGTAAAATTTAAAATCCGTCGTGTCGGATCATACTTTCCCTTTACAAGTACAGCTTTATGATCTGCTTTCGTATCCTTTTCTGCGCAAGTTGTCTGTTTGGCGCTTTCTTTCTCGTGGTAATGATAGTACATTCCCTTTCTTTTAAAGTTCAGCGGAATAAACCCAGCGCCAATGTTATTCCCCGGAACACCGCCTCCATCCGGATCTAAAGCAGAATCTATAAAGCTACAATAAACATGGTTATACAAATCTTCTTCATGGGAAGGCACGATATCCGAGCGATTTGCTACTCGCCACTCTCCCGTATTCATGATTCTGGCGACAGCCTCTTCATATTTCACATTGTTATGACCATAAGAAAAAGGAACAATATATCGCAAAAGCGGTACATCTGCCAAAAACCTAACATTTAATCTATTATCTAAGCTCATTTTTCTCCACCATCCAAAGTAGATTCTCTATCTGTCGATACACTGAATGTCTCTATGCAATCTAATTCACACGGCACACACCAAACCCAATTTCTCTATTTTCCTGAGATTTCAATCAGCTTCCTAAAATTCTTCTCCATTACTGCCACAGTCAAATCTGCCCTTGTAAAGTCATAAACTGGATTGCCAGCATTGGACTCCTGTGCGATCATACTTAATTGAATAAATTATACATCACAAAAAAACTCATGTCCACTCAACCAAAGAATAACCGGCATAATTTACCATTTTCGATGGCAGTTGATACTTGGCAAAACCCATTTTCCAAACCGTACTCGAAGGAAGAGAGAAAACATCTGCACCTTCGGCGCCGTAAGGGATACAACCATTTACTTAAATTGATAACTTCGGCGAAGGATTGCAGCTTGCAAAGGACAAGATGAACGAGAAGAATATCTATTTCCTCAATCCGTCGTTTGATCGATGAAAAAATGGAGTCACAACTGTGACTCCATTTTTTCATTTATTGCTTTTTACTGAATTTGACTTTTTCACTTTGCCGTGATAAACTATTATTAATTTTTAGTAGAAAAGGACTTTCCAAATGATAAAAAAATGGAAGATCACCATACCTCCCCTGACCGGCGAGACATACCGCCATGCATACATCTATGTGCCGGATGAATACAAGAAATCTCCAGATACCCGCTACCCAGTGCTATATATGTTTGACGGGCACAATGTTTTTTATGATGAAGATGCCACTTACGGCAAAAGCTGGGGCATGAAGGAGTTTATGGAAAAAAACCAACTTCCCATGATCATCGCTGCAGTGGAATGCAATCATTGCCCCAATAACGGAAGACTTTCCGAATACTCTCCCTTTACCTTTGACAATCCCGAGCTCGGCCATATCCGCGGTCGGGGACATATCACCATGGAGTGGTTGATCAATCAGTTCAAACCCTATGTCGATGCTCATTTTCCCACACTCCCCCAGCGAGAATACACCTTCATCGCAGGAAGCTCTATGGGAGGGCTCATGAGTCTTTATGCTGTTATGAACTATAACCACATCTTTTCCCGGGCAGCCGCCCTCTCTCCGTCCCTGTGGTTCTCCCCGCGTCAACTGGATCGCATGCTGCGTCAATCCCCCGTGGAACCGGACACGGTGGTCTACATGGACTACGGCTCTCTGGAGCTCCACTCTCACAACACGATGAAGCAGCAGTTTTCCAAAGTAGCATCCCTGCTGCTGGAACGCGGGGTACTGCTGGACTGCCGTATCGTTCCAGGAGGCAGCCACTGCGAAGCCAGCTGGGAGCAGCAAATCCCCTTTTTCATGAATACACTCTTATATGGAGTAGAATAAGATTTGGAGGTATCCCCTATGGAAGTGCAGTATTTTAAACACTTCAGTCATGCTCTGGGGCGTGATATGGAGTGCAAGGTTTATGGTCATGCAGGCAAGCCGGTCCTCTTTATCCCCTGTCAGGACGGTCGGTTCTGGGACTTTGAGGGATTCCAAATGCACGAGACTTGGGGACCTTGGCTGGAGTCCGGAAAGGTGATGGTCTTTTGTATTGACACCATCGACAAAGAGACTTGGTCCGACAAGTCCGGTGATCCTTTTTGGCGCGCTCGTCGATATGAGGACTGGGTTCACTATATCACCGATGAAATGGTTCCGTTCATTCGAAGCATGGTCAACAGCCGCAACAACTGGGATGGGTATCCCGGTATCATGACCTTTGGCTGCAGCTTGGGTGCTACCCACGCTGCCAACCTTTACTTCCGCCGCCCCGATCTGTTCGACCGAGTGCTGGCGATCAGCGGCATCTATACTGCCGAGTATGGCTGGGGTGACTATATGGACGAAGTGGTCTACAACAACTCCCCCGTCCACTATTTGGCCAATATGCCCACAGATCATCCCTACATTGCACACTATAACCGCAACAAGGGTGTTGTGTGCGTCGGACAGGGTGCATGGGAAGAGCCTTTCACTACGCACCGCATTGATGAAATCTGTCAGGAGAAGGGCATCCATCTGTGGGTGGACTTCTGGGGCTATGATGTGAACCATGACTGGCCCTGGTGGCATAAGATGGTTCCCTACTTCCTCCCCTACCTGCTGGACTAAGCACCGTCCGAGCAGACTGCTCCTGCAAACAGAAAGAAATTGAAAGATGGAAAGCTGGCGAAACGTATGAAGAACTTCATTTTTATTTCCCCGAATTTCCCGGTCAACTACTGGCAGTTCTGTCATGAGCTAAAAAACAACGGGCTTAACGTTTTGGGCATTGGTGATCAGCCCTATGACGAGCTGCTTCCCCAGCTGAAAGACAGCCTGACAGAATACTACAAGGTCTCCAGTCTGGAAAACTACGATGAGGTATACCGTGCAGTGGCATTCTTCATCTTCAAGTATGGACGCATCGACTGGCTGGAATCCAACAACGAATATTGGCTGATGAATGATGCCCAGTTGCGCACGGACTTCCATATCACCAGCGGTTTCCAGCACGATGAGATGGAGCGCATCAAGTATAAGTCCAAAATGAAGGAATTTTACACCAAAGCCGGCATCCCCGTGGCTCGTTACCATATCGTGGATGATTTGGAAGGTTGCCGCGCATTCCTGAAGAAGGTCGGATACCCGGTGGTAGTAAAGCCCGACAACGGCGTAGGTGCCGTGGCCACCTACAAGCTGAGCTGTGACGATGATCTCATCCACTTTATCAATGACTATCCCAAAAGTGTCCCCTACATCATGGAGGAATTCATCAACGCACAGGTCAACTCCTACGATGCTATCATTAACTCCAAGGGTGAGCCTATTTTTGAAACCGGCAATGTGACCCTCTCCAATCTGATGGAAGTGGTCAACAACAACGATAATTCGCTCTATTTCATACACAAGGAACTGCCGGAGGATACCCGTGCAGCCGGTCGCGCCACGGTCAAGAGCTTTGGTGTCAAGAGCCGCTTTATCCATTTTGAGTTTTTCCGCCTAAATGAGGATCATAAGGGACTCGGAAAGAAGGGCGAGATCGTTGCGCTGGAGGTCAACATGCGTCCCTGCGGAGGCTTCACGCCCGACATGATAAACTATAGCAGCAGCACAAATGTCTATAAGATTTGGGCGGATATGATTGCTTATGACAGCACACAGGTCGCTTTGGGCGAACGTAGCTACTGCGCTTTTATGGGTCGCCGTGACGGCAAAGACTTCAAGCTGGATCACGACGCATTCATCGAGAAATACCGCAGTCAGATGAAGATGGTTGGGCGTATTCCCGACGCATTGTCAGGCGGCATGGGCAATCAGATGTATGTAGCAACCTTCCCCACAAAAGAAGAGATGGATGCATTCTATTACGATGCAGAGCTCTAAACTGATCACTCTAAAAAACAACGCATCCCTTCCAACGGATACAGGAATTACTTCAATTGATCACTTCGGCGAGGGATTGCAGCTTGCAAAGGAGAAAATGAACGAGAAGAATGTATATTTCTTGAATCCGTCCTTTGATCGACAAACGGTATCTCAGCGATATGTAATGGATTTCACAAAATTTGCGCGCAAAAAATGAGAGACAGTCTTCCGACAGACTGAACAGCCCTCAGAGGTGATCCTCTGAGGGCTGTTGTCATCATCCGAATCTCACTGCCCGCTTTCTGCCAAATACTCCTCTGCCGCATGAACCGCCATGGCACCGTCTGCTACGGCAGTAACCACTTGACGAAGCACTTTCGTTCTGACATCGCCCACTGCATAAACGCCGCCAATATTGGTCGCCGTGCTTTCTCCTGCGATCACATAACCACTGCGGTCAAGCTCCAGCTGCCCCTGTACAAGCTCCGTTGCAGGTTTACGTCCTACACTCACAAAGACACCGTCGCACTCGACAACGCTTTCTTCTCCTGTGACAGAGTTGCGCAGACGCACACCCGTCAGTCTCTCACCATGAATCAACTCTTCCACCGTGCTGTTCCAGCGAAGCTCCACATTTTCTGCCTTCATCAGTGGCTCGTGATAGATCTTGGTTGCCCGCAGGGTATCTCTACGATGCACCATAATGACTTTCTTCGCGATACGGCTGAGAAGCAGTGCATCTGCCGCTGCAGAATTGCCGCCGCCCACCACAACAACGGTCTTACCTCGATAGAACATTCCGTCGCAAGCCGCACAGTAAGCGACACCGCGCCCCACCAGCTCCGCTTCTTTCGCAACGCCCAATTCTCTGGGGTTCGCACCCGTTGCAAGGACAAGCGTCCTTCCAAGAAACTGCCCCTCGCTGGTCTCTACCACCTTGGGCGAAGCATTCAGATCCATGCGGGTCACTTCGGCGTATTCTGTCTTTGCGCCGAAGCGTTCTGCCTGCTTCTGCATATTTTCCGCGAGGGTAAATCCGTCGATCCCATCCTCGAAACCGGGATAATTATCAATTTTGTTGGTCAGCGCCATCTGCCCGCCTGCGGACAGTTTTTCAAGAATGACGGTATCCAGTCCGGCTCTTGCGGCATACAGTGCTGCGGTATAACCGCCCGGTCCGCCACCGACAATGATCATATCGTAAACATGATTCTGATTCACCCTCGTCACCTCCTGTTACTTCTCCAGTGCGCTTTGAATAAAGCGGTCGATCATCGCCTTGGACTCAGGCGCAACCACAGAATCCACAGCCTGTCCATTGCGGTACAAAACCAATGCCGGGATCACTTCGATCTTTTCTTCCTCTGCCAGCTGCGGCTCCTCGTCAATGTTCACCTTGGCAACAACGAGGGATTCTCCGTACTCCTCCGCGATCTTCTCGTAAGCGGGACCGATTCTGCGGCAATAGCCGCACCAGGGTGCCCAATAATCCACGAGGAGGGGCTTATTTTCATTCACCAGCTGATGAAATTGTTCTTGATTGATATGGATAGCTGCCATATTATCAGCTCCTTTCTTTGATTTCGCGGTTTTTTAGGTTCTTGCCATGCCGTCTACACTCAGCACCACACCCGTGATATAGCTTGCTTCGTCAGATGCCAGAAACACAAAGGCATTTGCAATGTCCTCGGGCTGCCCCAGTCGGCGCAAAGGGATTCTCGCGATCATAGGATCGATGACTTCTTTCGGAACCGCCTTCATCATGTCGGTCTCGGTGATGCCGGGTGCAACTGCATTGACACGAATCCCCTTGGGACCAAGCTCTCTTGCAAGCGACACCGTCAAACCGTTTACTGCAAACTTGGATGCAGGATAGGCAAAGCCGCTGGGCTGACCGGAAATGCTGACCATGGAAGAGGTCGAGAGGATCACGCCGCTGCCCCTTGCCACCATGCATTCCGCTGCTGCGCGGATTGCGTTGAATACCCCCTTTACGTTCAGATCCATGACCTTATCAAAGGTCTCCTCGGTGTAATCCATAAAGGGCGTACTTTCCGATACACCCGCATTATTCACAAGAATGTCCACGCAGCCGTATTTGCCGGTTGCTTCCCGAAACGCTTCCCGTACAGATTCCAAATTTGCCAAGTTGGGGCTGATACCGGCAACCGTTGCCTCCGGATATTTTTCCTTCAGCTGTGCCACCGCCTTATCAGCCGATGCCTGGGTGCTTGCCGTCAGAATTACGCTTGCGCCTTCCTTCAAAAACTTGTCAGCGGTAGCAAAACCGATACCACGGCTTCCACCGGTAATGATTGCAACTTTGTCTTTCAGTCTCATGCAGAGCACCTCCTTGTTCTTTGTGATTTTATTATACCCAAAATGCATCCGATAATCTGTGATATTTATCACAGATCTTATTAAAAATTTGTTTTATTAAGAAAATAAAAACCCTGCACATACTTTTTCAGCACGTGCAGAGTTGAGCCAAACGCTTGTAAAGTTGTTTCACTCCTCAGATGTTCAGCTTCATTCGATTGCATATTTCATCGGTCAGGGAGATCTTTCAGCATACCGATGGTTCGGTACACTTCGCCGCAAGCGGGACACTTCCAGTCGCAATCGCTCTTCTTCGCCTTTTTATGCAGGTACTCCAACACCGCACCATTGCACTTGGGGCAGCTCACCGGCTCTTTGCGCCACAGCTTTTTGAGAAAGACAACTTCTTCATCACGAGTAGAAAAATACATAAGTATCTCCTTGCTGTCAAATGAGGGTTTCCCATCTTTCCTTTGTCATAAAATTCGTGTGACCCACCCTGATTTCGTTCATCAGCGGCACGTCCACTTCCTCACAAGTGTGGTGATACACAAAGCCTGTTTTTTCCTGTACTCGCTTCGACTTCTCATTGCCGTCGTAATATCCGCACCAAATAGTGGTCATTCCAAGCGTTTCAAACCCATGGTGCAGCAGCTCCCTGACCGCTTCGGGCATATACCCTCTCCCCCAAAACGGTTTTCCAAGCCAGTAGCCAAGCTCGCACTCATCGTCCCGATCGGTCATATCGGTATGCCCATTCAATTTCAGCTCAATCGCACCGATTGCCCTGTTGCTGCCTTTTTCGCAGATCGCATAACACTCGGAGCCATTGAACACATTTCTGATCACATCCAGGCTTTCAGCAACACTTTTATGAGGCGGCCAGCCTGCGATCGGACCAATGTCAGGGTCTTTGGCGTATTCAAACAAAGCCTCGGCATCTGTTTCTTCCCAGCGCCGCAGCAGCAATCTCTCGGTTTCCAGTTTCATAAATCCACTCCTTAAAACCATTCTCCGTCATTGCGTTCAGTTTACCACACACCGGCAACAACATCAACGATCTTTGCAGATTGAAGCCAAGCACGGTATGTGATAAACTGAATATAGAATTTAGCGATCTTTTGAGAATAAAAAGAAGAAGTTAGCGTCGAGTATGATGGAGGTACTATATGGATCACAAAAAAGCGCGAACACTGCGAGACACACTGATGGTGATTGGCTTCGTCGTCATGTTGTCCGGATATTTGTTTGGACTTGTAAGTACCATCATCGGTGCGATTATTATGCTTTCCTGCCTGATTCCCGACTTCCTCTATAACAAATGTCCCCACTGCCAAAAGCGATTGGGGCGAAATGAAGGGGCTTTCTGCCAGCATTGCGGCGGAAGGATCGACTAACTAACGCCGATTTTGAAACTTCATTTTCATGTAGATAATGGTGATTGCCAGAAATGCTGTTAGTCGATCAGGTTGACAGCAAAGAATTTCTATCTAAGCTGTTTGATACCATGTATCAGGAGCTTCCTCTGCCAAAGAAAAAGAATTGATATCAAACAATGAACAAGGAGCTGTTGCAGAACTTTTCATTCTGCAGCAGCTCCTTTCATTTTATTTGAAACAGGCTCTTCGCAAGGGACGCACTTTTTACCCCTCATTCGACAGCCATTCTTTTGCTTGCAGCAGATCGCGATCATCGGGAGTAAGCTGCAGCACATAATTGATTTTTCCCATCAGCTGCCGTCTGTATGTGTCCGCTGAGATCTCCGACCCAGTTCTTTGGAGATGCTCCTGCATACCAAACTTCCTGCAGTAATACAGTTCCTGCCGCAGTTTACGGCGGTAGTCTGACGGGATGCTCAGCTTTTCGTTGACGACAATACCGGTCACAGTCTGCTGCTGACCGGGTCGCTGAATCCGGGTTTTCTGTTCATTCAGCAGGAAACCAAGCTTCTTCAATTCCTGTCTGACAAGACAAATCACTTCTGCGGGATCGAAATCACCGGAAAACGTCATATCGTCGCAGTAGCGCGTATAAGTAATGTTGCGCTCCCGGCACCACTGACCGATCTGTTCATCAAACTCATACAGGATGATATTGGTGATGGCAGGCGAGCTGGGTGCGCCCTGCGGAAGAGCATCCTTGTGATAGCACAGCATAGTCAGCAGAATGCGAAGCGGCTCTTCGTAGATCGCTGTCGGAAAGGCTTTATCCTTTACATCAGAATAGCGAATACTGTCAAAGAAATGAAGAATATCCAGCTTCAATACGATCTGCTTGCCCACATGATATCTGGCATTTTGGATCGTGGAACTCCCAAACCGATATGCCATTGCATAGCGTGACACAGGCATATAGATCAGAAGCACTTCCGTGATCCGCTTTTGCATAGCTTTCAGCACCTGATCCGGGACGGACAGTTTGCGAAAACCGCCGCTCTTCTTGGGGAGCTTCGTCTCGTGATAATGCTTCGTCAAATTGTTGCTGACAGCATAGAGCGTCCTGGCGCTGAAGCCAAGATCCTGTTCAAGGGAGGAAAGTTCCCTATATACGATCACGAAACTCCCCTCCCTTTCTCAGATCGGAACAATACAATGATGTATGGCGAAATGCGCAGCAGTATTTTGGGGTGCGGGCACATGAAATGTGCCGCGGTGGCGCACACGGAGTGTGCTGAAATACTGCAAGCAGTTCCACTGAGCAAAGCGAATACGATACCATGTGCCTGCCGACAGCGACTCGCTGCCGGTGCCAATGATCTGACAAAAGCTATTGTTCCCACCGCGATTATAGCGCATGTCGTTACAGGATGCAACAAGCTGTGATTTCCCCAAACGAGCAAAAGCTTACCTCAGCGCTTTTGTTATCGGCTCTCTGATCAAAAAGCCTTTCTTCTGACAGCCCGCAGGATCGTGCTGATGGCAGGGCTGAGAATGACATTGATAGCAAGCTCAAACAAAAAGTTGCCTCCCACAAGCCCCAGCATCATATAGGTAAAGACATTGCTGAAGCCAAGTCCCTCGCCCCACTGGCGGATGGTATCGAAGAAAAAGAGCACGCAGCCCCCAAGGAACACACCTGTGTTCACCACAGGGCAAATAATGGCGGCAGCCGTCGCCGCAATGGCACTGCCCTTCTTTTCCAGTGCTTTGTAGACAAGCCCTGCCGTGAGACCACAGGCAATGCCCTTTGCCAGCACCGTCACCACTGTCCCCGGAATACTGATGGCGAGAAACGCCGCCGCGTCTGTCATGAGTACCACAACGCCGAACACAAATCCAAGCCATGTACTGATTTTGGGTCCGCAGGTCGCCGCCCCGATGACAATCGGAATCAGCACCAGCGAGATGGAAAACATTCCAAAGCGGATAAACTGCCCCATGCACTGGAGAATCACCACCAGTGCCGTCAGAATCGCCCCCAAGACCAAGGTCCCGGTTTTCATCCGTCGGTTGTTTGTTGTGTTCATAAATTTCCTCCTTGCTGTCGTCCGCATAGCGGTACAACGCATCAAAATTTATATTCACTCCCGCAGGAGCAATATACAACCATTCTATTTACTTGTTCTTCTGATAAATCTGGTACAAGCCCTTCAGCACCAGCAGCTCATCTGCCGTCATGCAGTGCCTGCAGTGGGGCAGCACGATGGGGGCAAGACCACCCGTCACATAGGTGGGAAGCTCCCTGCCCATTTCGGCATTGATGCGGTCGATCATGCCGTCGATCATGCCGGCGTGTCCGAAAATCACGCCCGAGCGCATACAGTCGATGGTGTTTTTCCCAATCACGCCATGTGGTGTGCCAAGGTCAATGTTCGGCAGCTGCGCCGTCCCCGTAGCAAGGGCATTCAGCCCCATCAGCACACCCGGCATGATGGACACACCGATGAACGCCCCCTGCTCGTCCACCACCATCATCTTGGTGGCGGTACCGATGTCAACAATGAGACAGGGCGCGCCATACTCACTCAGGGCGGCAACACAGGCGCAGATCAGATCCGCCCCCACGGAGGCGGGATTGTCGCAGCGGATAGCAAGTCCCGTCTTGACACCGGGTCCCACCAGCAGCGGCTCCACGGCAAAGAGATGGCGCACTGCGTTTTTCAGCACGCGGTTCAGCTGGGGTACCACCGAGGAGATAATGACACCTCTGATTTGCGTTTTCTCGATTCCGTGCAGACGCAGCACACCGTCGATTTTCATGGAATACTCGTCATCTGTCTGGCGTGTGTTTGTTGTCAGCCGCGCTACGAACGCAACTTCATGCTCCTTAAAGCCACCAAGCGCGATCTCTGAATTTCCTACATCAATCGTCAGAACCATGACCGTATCCTCCCGCACAAGCAATTTGAAAGGGCATCATCTTCCCCTTCCGCAGTCAATTTTACCATGGACGGAGCGCCTTTTCAACGGTTGCCCGACGCTACCGACCAAACAAACATTCAAACACCATCAAGTGTGCATAATTCTCAAGTTTCTCATTGAAACGCTTTACTCTGAATTGTTGTCATTTTCCACATAAATCTTGAAGCGTTTACCACATTGTGATACTATATTATATAATAGCACTTTCTATACGGAGGTATTGCTTATGGAACACAAAAGCACCGTCACGCTGCTGGGAACTCGCGGATCCATGCCATGCAGCGGAAAAGAATACCTTCGGTATGGCGGCAGAACAAGCTGCATCCTCGTTCAGTTGGCAGGGGAAACTCTGCTGTTGGATGGTGGCAGTGGTATGGCTTTCCTGAAACCGAAATCCGTTCCCTCCCGCCGTCTGACTCTCCTTCTCACCCACGCCCATGTGGATCATCTGTTGGGTTTACCCATGTGTCCCCTTTTGACAGAAAAAGATATGATACTTGATCTCTACGCCGCAACCCGGGACGGTCGAAGCGGCGAACAGCAGGTGCGCGCGCTGATGCAGCCGCCTCTTTGGCCTGTGGGACCGGAGGCGCTTCCCGCAGCGATCCGTTTCCATGAGTTACCTGCTTCACTGGATATCGGCGCTGTCCATGTGGATACGATGCCCGGTGTACATCCCGGCGGCGTTACTGTTTATCGTGTCAGCGGTGCAGGAAAGTCCGTTGTCCTTGCTACTGATTGTACTTTCACTGAAGATCTGTTGCCGATATTGAGAGAATTTGCCAAAGACTGTGATTTGCTTCTTTGCGACGGGCAATATAGCGAGGAAGAGTGGGCAAGTCGCAGCAGTTTCGGACACAACACATGGTTTGCCGCTGCCAAATTGGGGCAGGACTGCGGTGCAAAGCAGGTTCGCATCATTCACCACGCCCCGGATCGCACTGATGATGAACTGGATGCAGCGGCAAACGTAGTATCTGCCCGTTGTCCCAACTGTCGCTTCGGCTATGATGAGGAGGTAATTTTGCTATGATCTCCACGCACTTCCAAAAACTGCTTGATATTTGTGTTGCGCTGTCCTCTGAGAGAGATCGTGAAGAACTGCTCTCCCGCATTTTGGACACCGCCATTGATCTCGCCAACTCTGACGGCGGCACGCTGTATCTGTTGGAGGATAACCAGCTCCACTTCTGCCGCATGGTAACGAAGTCGTTCTCCATTCGTCAAGGTGGTCACGCCGCCCCCATTACCCTGCCGCCCGTTCCCCTGCGCCACTCTCATGTCTGCGCCCGCGCTGTACTGGAACGACGGCTCATCAACGTGCCGGATGTTCACAGCAACGAAGAGTTTGATTTCACCGGTGCAAGGAAATATGACGCCATGACCGGCTATCACACCCGCTCTATGCTGGTGGTTCCCCTCGCCAACGACCGCGGTGAGCTTATCGGTGTGCTGCAGCTCATCAACGCACTGACGGAAAACGGCGACCCCACCGACTTCTCGGTGGAAGTGGAGGCTGTGATCCTTGCGCTTGCCTCTCAGGCGGCCATCAGCCTCACCAATATGTTCTATTCCGAACAGATCACACAGCTGTTGGATTCCCTTGTAGGCGCTCTTTCCACCGCTATCGATGCCCGCACCCCATACAACGCCAATCACACCCGCAACATGGTCAAATACGGCACCCGTTTCCTCGACTGGCTGGAGACAAGCGGCAATAACTGGCAGTTTGATCCGGATACCCGCCGTTCCTTTCTGCTGAGTGTCTGGCTGCACGACGTAGGCAAGCTGGTGGTGCCGCTGGAGGTAATGGACAAGCCAACGCGCCTTGCAGATCACCTTGGAGAGGTGGAGCATCGCTTCTCCACCATGGCGCTGCTGACGAAGATTTCCCTTTTGCAGGGTGAGATCGACCAAGCAGAGTATGATCGCCGCATTGCCGAGCAGGAAGATACTCTCCGCTTCATCCGTGAGATCAACACCGCAGGCTTCCTGCCGGATGATCATCTCGCCCGGGTGGAGGAGATCGCCAAGCGGAGCTTTATCGACCAAAACGGCGAAATGAAGCCGTGGATCACCGAAGAGGAACGAAAGCTTCTCTCTATCCGAAAAGGCACACTTTCCGCAGAGGAACGCACCATCATGGAAAGCCACGTGGAGGTCACCGCCCGTATTTTGGAACAGGTCTCCTTCCCCAAGCAGTACTGGCAGGTTCCCAAATGGGCATCCGCGCACCACGAATTGCTCAACGGTCGCGGCTATCCCCAACACCTTACCGCAGAGTCCATCCCGCCAGAGGTTCGCCTGCTGACGGTTCTGGATATTTTCGACGCGCTTACCGCTTTTGACAGACCCTATAAGCCCGGCATGCCCACCGAAAAAGCACTCTCCATTCTGCAAAACATGGTGCAGGAAGGCAATCTCGACGAGAAGATCGTCAATCTCTTCATCGAAAGTAAAGCATGGGAGGAAGCAAAATGAAAAAATTGAGAGCAATCAGTATTTTCGTGCTGTGCTTCGCGCTGCTTTTCAGCTCGACCATCACAGCCTCCGCTGCGCAGAGCGCCAAGGCGGCAACCCTGCGTCTTGAAAAGACACAAGGCTCTGTCACTGTGACCAACGCCAGCGGCACCAGCAAAAAAGCAACCCAAAACATGAAGCTCCTCAGCGGCTACACGGTCAGCACAGGCAAGGCAAGCTATGCCTACATCAGCCTCGACAACAGCAAGGCGCTGAAGCTGGATGCCTCCAGTAAGGTCTCCATCCATAAGGCAGGCAAAAAGCTGGAGGTCAAGGTGGTCTCCGGCAAGGTCATGTTCAATGTCAGCGCACCGCTGACCAGTCAGGAATCCCTGACCATCCGTACTTCCACCATGGTCACGGGTGTTCGCGGTACGGCGGGCTGGTTCGAGTCTGATCAGCGTTCTTCCGCTGTCTATCTGCTGGAAGGCTCTCTGGATGTCTATTCCACCGGCAGAAGCACGCCCACCAACATCACCTCCGGTCAGCAGATGACCTCTCAGGTCGCCGCCGCTCCCGATGCCCCCGACAGTCCCGGCACTCCCGACGGCTCTGGCACCACCGGCGAAACCGAAGTCCCGGCTGAGGTAAAGGTGGAAAACTTCACCACCGCAGAAGTCCCCGGCTTCGTTGCAACGGAAGTGGCAGAAAACCCCGAGTTGCAGAAGCGCATGGAGGACGCAGGTTCCCCCATTGACCCCAATGCTGTGACGGACGGCGCAGATGAAAAGCTGAAGCAGGATGAAAATAATGCTGACAAGCAGGAGCAGCAGCTCAAGCAGCAGGAACAGCAGTCTACATCTGATGCGCAGCAGAATCAGAACAGCAACGACACACTCTTTGACAATAACTCCAGCGAACCGGAATATGTTCCTACCCCCGAAATCGGTACTGGCTCTGGCGGCTCTGACTCCGGTTCTGATGATTCCGGCTCCGGCTCTGGCGGCTCTGACTCCGGTTCTGATGATTCCGGCTCCGGCTCTGGCGGCTCTGACTCCGGTTCTGACGGTTCCGGCTCTGATTCCGAACCTGAGCCTTTGACCGATCCTACACAAGCGGAGCTCACGGCAGCATTTGAAACTGCAGATAGCGTCAGTGTTGTTTTTACCAACACCGAGGAAACCACCGGATACTTTACGGAATATCTCTATCTGGATGTCCCCGCAAACAAGGAACTCAATCTTGTTTCAGGCACCTTGGTCATGACTGCAGTAATTGACAGTGCCGACACTGTTTTCCCTGAAAATCCGGGTAAGGCCAACCTCAATATTTACGGCACTCTGAACATTGCAGAAGGTGCCTCTTTGCTTACCGAATCTGATGGAACGATTTACATTTATCAGGGCGGTGCTCTGAACAATGATGGCACACTGCAAACCATCGGTAACGCATATACAGAGGATGAAACAACAGAGGGCAAGCTGCCCGAGATTACCAACTGCGGGACGCTTTTCAACAAAGGCACTCTACTTCTCTGCAATGCTGAATTGACCAACGAAGAAGGCAGCCAATTTACCAACGGAGAGACCGGAACTGTTCGCGTCGGATTTGAAGGTGAGGTCGTAGACAATATCAGCTATCCCAGTTATGGCGGTAAGCTGAACTTCAACGCCGCTGCAGTTGATGAAAATGCCTCTCCCTCCATGAACTTTGGAACCATCAGCGTTTACGGCAACAATGAGATCAACGACAGTGCGATCACCATCGCAAGCGGTGCTACTCTGAACAATATTAAGAACCTTGATTTGATCGGCTATGGCACTGGTAATTGTGGTCAGCTGATCATCTACGGCGAACTGGTCAACAGCGGAAAGCTTGTGAACAATGAAGCTTCTATTGAAAACTATGGCTCACTTGTAAATAACGGAACTTGGGAGAATACAGGTACTTTCCATGCTGTAACGGTTACCGAGAATGTCGAGATCAACGGAACTTATACAGACGAGGTCATAAGCAGCAGCATCACGACTATCGCAGGTCCTGTGAATAACAACATCACTGACTATGGCAGCGGTGGTATCTCTATTGATGAACACAGCGTGGTGAGCCTTACCAATACGGCTGAAATTAACAACTATAGCACGATCACCGTCGATGGTGAATTGATCATCACTTCCGACTGCTCATTGACTAATCTTGGTACGCTGAACAACTACGGAACGCTGAAAAGTGAAGGTACGATCAACAACAATATTAAAAAACTTGAAGATGGCAGTGCAAGCATCGGCGAAATCCAAAATTACGGCACTTTCGAAAACAGTGGTACCTTTACAAGCAGTGGTTCTTTCACCAACATGCACCTTTTCCTGAACAGCGGCTTGTTCACTTCCGCTGCTGCAGGAACTATTGATGATTACACAATCTGCATCCGCAGCGATGGTTGCATCTACAACTTTAAAGGCGGCATCATCGAAATTACCAAGGGTGAGTTTATTTCGAACCGTGAAATTTTGCTCGAAGAGTATTCCTATTCGTTGACAAACGAAGGTACGATTACCGTCAATAGTAACTGCGAATTTATCATTGGATTTGGCTGCACGCTGAACAACCTTGGAACGTTGACCGTAAACGGAACACTCACCAACCACGGCGAACTGCTCAACAACTGGGTCGGCGACTCTGTCGATCGCGGTACGATCACGATCAATAATGGCACGCTCAACAATACAAAAACCAGTACGTTCGGCAACAATGATGGTTGCACAATCACTGTTGGTGAAAACTCCAGCGGCGGTCAACTGATCTTTGGTGGCACAGAAGTCACCGACACTCCTAACGCCTACAACAACGGCACCATTACCATCAACAGCGGCAATACGATGACCATCGTTAATGGCTGCACGCTGATTAACAACGGCAAAATTGAAAACGACGGCAAAATTGAAAACAACGGCAAAATCAGTGGCGAAGGCCTCATTATCCCTCCCTCTGAAGGTGACGATGGCAGTACTTCCGAGGGGGGCGACAGTACCACCACTGAAGGTAGCGATGGCAGCGCAACCTGACACCAACTGAGGTGATCGTATGAAAAACAAACTTCGCAGCGTCGTTCTCTATCTGATCGTCGCCGCATGCATCACCTGCATCGCCGCAACGGGGCTGCTCAGCAGCCCCGACGGCGCGGTTTCCGATGAGCTCTACCACTCCCCTGCCGCAACCGACGGTGAGATCGTCGTCATCGGTATCGACCAGCGGGCGCTGGATGCCCTCGGTCCCATGCCCTGGCCCCGCAGCTACATGGCTGATGCCATTGCATACCTCAACGCGGATGAAGCAAGCGCCCCCGCCGTCATCGGCATCGACGTTCTTTACGCAGGGGAAAGCGCCGATCCCGACGCGGATGCCTATCTTGCGGAGATCGCGGGCGAATACGGCAACGTGATCACGGCAGGCGCTGCCACCTTCGGCAGCGACCTTGCGGGCGAAGGCGAGGACTTCTACATGGATACCCGCGCGGTACTCGCATGGGATGCCCCCTACGATGCTCTCGCCGCTGTTACCGAAACAGGGCACATCAACGCTATGGCAGACAAAGACGGCATCATCCGTCACGCACTGCTCTATGTTGATACGCCTGATGGTGAAAAGGTATTTTCCTTTGCAAGGACCATCTACGAATGCTATGCGGCGTATCACGGTTTGGAAGTCACCTCCCTGCCCGAAACAGACAGCGACGGCTTCTTCTATCTCCCCTACACCGCAGCCCCCTTCAACTATTATGACGAGGTCTCCATCCTTGATCTGCTGGAAGGCACGATCGACCCCGAGTATTTCGCGGGAAAGATCGTGCTGATCGGTCCTTACGCCGCAGGTTTGCAGGATGAATACCGCACCTCCATCGACCACGCCGCTCCCATGTACGGCATCGAGATTCAGGCAAATCAGATCGAGGCATACCGCGCAGGCTTCCTGCCGAAGGAAGTTTCCAACACATTGCAGCTTGCACTGCTGTTTGCGGTCAGCTTCGCGGCAATGCTGTGGCTTCGAAACCGCAAAGTCGGCTTCTCCGTTCTTTTCTGGCTGCTGGTTTCGGGTGCTTGGATCGGCATTTGTCTGCTCGCCTATCGCATGGGCTTTGTGCTTCACGCATTGTGGATCCCCCTTGCGGTGACGCTGCTGTTTGTCGCCTCCGTCGCGGCAAATTACATCCGCGCCGCACAGGAAAAGCGAAAGGTCACCGCTACCTTCGGTCGCTACGTTGACCCCGCCATTTTGAAAGACTTGCTGGAACGCGACGCAGCCAGCGATCTTGGCGGCAAGATGTTCGAGATCGCGGTGCTGTTCGTGGATATCCGTGGCTTCACCACCATGAGCGAGGCACTGGATCCCCCCACCATTGTGGAGATCCTCAACCGCTATCTGACCCTTACCACCGAATGTATCATGCGCCATCAGGGCACACTGGATAAATTCGTCGGTGACTGTACCATGGCATTTTGGAATGCGCCGCTGCCCCAGGAAGACGCCGTTTACCTCGCCTGCTGTGCCGCTATGGACATGGTAGAGGGTTCCAAAGCCCTTGGCGAGGAATTGGAAAAGAAATATGGACGCACGGTTTCCTTCGGCGTGGGCGTTCATGTTGGTCCCGCAGTCGTTGGTAATATCGGTGCCCCCCAGCGCATGGACTATACTGCCATCGGAGACACGGTGAACACCTCTGCGAGACTGGAAGCCAACGCCCCTGGCGGCAAGGTGCTCATCTCCCGCGCTGTGGCAGACGCTCTCGGCGACCGTGCCGAAACCACTTCCCTCGGCGACACCATCAAGCTCAAGGGTAAGGCAGAGGGCTTTGAAACCCTGACACTGGATTCCCTGCAGCGGAACGCCCGCCGCACCGAACATCAATAAGCTTTGAAAAGAGGGTAAATATTATGAAAATGAAACTCTCGGCACTGATGCTTGTGCTGGTCATGCTCTTCTCTGTTTCCGCTTCGGCTTTGTCCCCCGCTGATTTTGAGAATGGCAGCCTCTCCGGCATCACCAGGCATGAAAATGGCTTGCTGGTAACGGATACCTATAATAAAGTCATTTGGCATTTGAACCTCGGCAAGGTCACCCGCTATGCCGGCGCGATCAACGTGGCTGATATCAGCGGTGAACCCATCGGAAGATGCATCGACGGCGCTTTGGACAAGGCTTACTTCATGGAGCCTTGGGACATTGCTCCCTTCCTCGACGGCTATGCGGTAAGTGATACTGCCGCTCATGTCATTCGTTTCATCGGCAAGGACAGTGTCCTCACCGCAGCCGGCAAAAATGGCAGCGCCGGCAAGTCCAACGGCAACGGTACCGGCGCCACCTTCAATCGCCCTACTGGACTTGCCGCCGATGACATGGGCAATCTTTACATTGCCGACACCGGAAACGGCAGCATCCGCATGATGGACAAAAACGGCAAGGTCACCACGGTTCTCTCCGGTCTCGTGGAACCCACCGGTCTTTGCTGGGCTGACGGTATGCTCTACATCGCAGAAACCGGGCGCAACCGCATCTGCCGCATAAACAACACCAAGCTGGAAGTTATCGCCGGTGACACCGCTATTTTGGAAGACGGCGAATACATTGGCGGCTTCGCCAACGGTCCTGTCAGCAAAGCAAAATTTGACCACCCTCAGGATCTCGTGGTCAACAGCGATGGCAGCATCTTTGTCTCTGACACCGGCAACAGCTGCATCCGCAAGATCGCAGACGGTCGAGTAACCACCTTTGTCGCAGCCAGCAGCACCACTGCGCCCCCGATCCAGCCACGCGGTCTGCTCCGCGCAAATGATACGCTGATCGCAGCCGATCAGTTTGCCCGCACGCTCCTCTATGCAGATGCCGCACCGTTGAATTTCTTCGATATCCCTGCGGATCCCGCCCTTGCCAAAATGGTCATTGCAGGCACGGAGCGCGGTATTACCAACGGTTACAGCGACCACACCTTCCGTCCCCATAATCCTATCACCCGCGCCACCTTTTCCGTAATGCTTTCCCGCCTGCACGCAGGCAAGGATGGCGAAGCAGTCATCGAGGGCAGCACCACCTTTTCGGATGTTGCTGCGGACGCATGGTATGGCAGTGCTGCCCGTTGGGCGTGCGAAAACAAGATCGTGCTCGGCAACGACGGCAGGTTCCTTGCCCAGCAGGGCATCAGCCATCAGCAGCTCATTGCCATGCTTTACCGCTATGCGGAAGGTCAGGGTCTGGATGTGTCCAGGCGTGCCAGCCTTACTTCCTACGCTGATGCAGCCCAGCTCTCCGCCTATGCGGTAGAGCCCATGCAGTGGGCAGTGGCAATGGGTATCATTGGTGCCAATACCACCTCTCTTGAGATTTGGAAGACCACCACAAGACTCGAAGCCATGAGCTATCTCGTGACCTTCATGGATGCTTATCAAATTTGATTTTGATACAGTAAGCGTTCAATCGCTGAATAAAAGAGGAGAGCCTCGCTCGGCTCTCCTCTTTGCTGCTATAAACAGAATAATTCATGTCGTTTCCGCGTTCTGTTCACTATACTGGTGCTTGACGAGATACACGCCCACCACCACAATGCAGATACCTGCAATTTCCATCAGCGTCAGCCTCTCACCGAAAAGCAGCAGCGAATAGATCGCCGCCACAGCCGGCTGGGTCAGACAGATGATGGACGAAAGATTCACACTGACCTTACCCTGACAGTATGCCATCAGATTATGTCCAAAGACTTGCAGGCACACCGCAAGCCCCAGCAAGGGCCAAAGCTCTGCAAAGCCGCGGGGGATCTGGAAACCCTCCACGGGGACAATATACAGCGGCATAATCACAAGGCAGCTGATGATGCAAAAGAAGGTAATCACATGACCGGAGAACCGCTCCCGCAGGCGATAGCTGACAAGAAGGTACAAGCCGTAGAACACCGATGCTCCACAAGCGAGCAGATCCCCCACATAACCGGAGCTGCTGGGTTCAGCCTTACCCAGCACCAGCAGCACCACACCCGCCAGTGTGATCCCTGCGCCGGTAATCAGATGCTTCGGCATTTTCTCTTTGAACACCAATGCAGAAACAGGAACCACCGTAAAAATCGTTAGATTGGTAAACAGATTCGTGTTGGCAATGGCGGTCTTTGTGATGCTGAGATTAAAGAGGATGATGTCCCCCGAGAAGAACACACCCGCAAGAAGCAGCCGCAGAATATCGCTGCGGTCAATTCCCTTCAGGTCTTTTCGCGCCAGCAAAAACAGCATCGGCAGGGCAAACAGCATCCGATAGAACGCCGTATTCACAGGACCAAGGGCACTGTAGCGCACAAACACGCCGCTGGAGGCGCAAAAGCAAACCGCGAGCAGCTCCAGCAGGATAAATTTCGTCTGATTCTCCCTTTGCATGGATCAAGTCCTCTTCATGGTGGCGTGAACTGCCTCCTGACAGGCAGCACGGAAGCCTGCCTTGTCCAGCGCTTCCACGCCGAGAATGGTAGAGCCGCCGGGAGAACAGACCGCATCCTTCAGTGCGCCCGGATGCTCCCCGCTCTCCTGCAGAAGTCTGCCGCTACCGACAACCATCTGCGCAATGAGGCGATAGGACATATCGCGGGGCATACCGCAGCTCACCGCCGCATCGGAAAGTCCTTCCATCATCATGTCTACAAACGCAGGCGCACTGCCTGCAATGCAGCTGGCGATACCCATCAGCTTCGTAGGAATCACCTCTACCTCACCGATAGATGAAAACCACTGCTTTACTGCGTCCAGCTCCTCGGGCAAGAGGGAATTGTTATCTTCAAACAGGAACATACCCGCCTTCGCCATGGCAGGGGTATTGGGCATGACAAACTGGACACGAACGCCATCGCCAAGCAGCTCCGCATAGCGCTCAAACGTCCACAGTGCCGCAATGGAGATCAGCGTTTTGCCCGCAAGCTGTTCTTTCACGCCGCCGAGGGCACGCTCCACCTGATCCGGCTTGCACGCAACAATCAAAGTGTTGCAATCCCTCATCAGTGAAGGCAAATCACTGTACGGTTCAAAGCCGATTTCCTTCGCGTTTTTCCGAAGTTTTTCCTGATTGGGCGCATAGGCGGCGAACTGATCCTCCGCAAAAAGAGCTGTGCTTTTCCAGCCCTTCAAAATCGCCTGCGCCATACTGCCCATACCGACAAAACCGATCTTTCCCTGCATCGTCTTTCCTCCTCAAATCCTTCTTAGATACAGCAGATTACTCAGCAGCGTTCCGCTGTGCTGTCGTCTGAAATCCTCATATTCCGTGCGGCGGATATATCGTATCTGCCCCCACGTAGAGATCTGCAGCCAATCCCGCTCCATACCTGTCACCACCACAAAATGAGCACGGACACGGTTGGAAACCGCAGGGTTTTCCCCGTTTACGCGGTAAAAATTCAGTTTCTCCTGCTCCCATACCCGCGGGAAATTCATACCAACGGACAGAATCACGGGCAGGTCTTGCGCCAGCATCTGTTCCATGGTCTCCCAGAACAGGGCGCTCGGCACCCCCCAGCGCGCCCTGTATGGTACACCACAGCGCTGAAAAAAGCGATTCAGCCCCGCGGCAAGGGCAAACCCGTTCGTCCCAAAGGGATGGACAAGGGGGATATACTTCTGCCGCATCCGCAAAAGGATACGATCATACTGTCCCTGCTCCAGAGGCTGACCCCGGGGGACGCTCCGAAACGGCGGCAGCGTACAGTTACCGTGCCAGTGATGAAGATACAACAAAAGATCCGTCACAGCCACCACACCGCAGCCGCAGCGCCGCATGACAGGGTCTGCGCTTGCCCGCTGGTCACCACCGAAGCTGACACCGCGCTCTCCCGCCACGGCGGGATACGAATGTATCAATTTCATCCTTCACTTCCCTCCTCCCGTATAATTATAAACAGTGTACCACAGTCACCATTTTTCGTAAATTCCTTTTCCGCGTTTCCAAAGTCTTTTTGATTTGTTGATTTTTGTGAATTTCATCAAATCAGAACTCCATTTTACGTAAACCTCTATGGAAAACAACAGAGAAATCGCCCAAAAACGGCGAATTGGCGACTATAACAACGGAAATGTCGTATATGAAATACTATTCGCAGCACTTTTTTTCTTTATCGTGATAAAACTTTCCCTTGACAAAGTATTACTGCGGGCGTATAATGCGCTCAAATACAGGAAAGGAGACGGGTCATATGCGTCACATCGTGAGAATCGACAACATGATGATGGGTATGATGATGCGCATGGGTACCATGGGCATGATGATGTGTGCGCCAAAAGTTGACTCGCCTTCCTTCAAATCCATCTGATTTTCCAAGAGAGAATTAGGAACGACTGGATCAGGAAACGGTGAGTTTCCTGATTTTTTTGTTATTCTTGGTAAGGAGCTATAACGGTAAGGAGCTATAACGGCATGATTGAGATCAAGAACCTCAACAAGACTTATCGGACAGCCGATAAGGAGATCGTAGCTCTGGATGATATCAATCTGACCATCCAGGACGGCGAAATTTTCGGTATTATCGGTCTTTCCGGTGCAGGCAAGAGTACACTTGTCCGCTGCATGAACCTTTTGGAGCGTCCCACCTCCGGCGAAGTGCTGCTGGATGGCAAGGATCTCACTAAACTTTCCAAGAAGGAACTGCTGAAAGTTCGTCAGTCCATCGGCATGATCTTCCAGGGCTTTAACCTGCTGGAACAGAGAACCATCCTCAAGAACGTCTGCTTCCCTCTTGAGATCGCCGGTGCAGACAAGACAAAGGCAGAAGCAAGAGCTATGGAGCTGCTGGAAATCGTTGGTCTCGCTGATCGCGCAGGTTCCTATCCCTCTCAGCTCTCCGGTGGTCAGAAGCAGCGTGTGGCGATCGCAAGAGCCCTTGCCACCAACCCCAAGTATCTGCTCTGCGACGAAGCCACCAGCGCCCTCGACCCCAACACCACCCGCGCGATCCTCGATCTGCTGAAGGAGATCAACTCCACCATGGGCGTGACGATCATCGTTATCACCCACGAGATGCGAGTCATTGATCAGATCTGTGACCGCGTGGCAGTCATTGACAAGAGCCACATTGCCGAGGAGGGTAAGGTCAGCGAGGTCTTTACCAACCCCACCTCCGAGATCGCAAAAAATCTGATTCTCCCCCGTGACCGCGCCGCACTCAACACCAAGGGCGGCAGACGCGTCCGCATCACCTTCAATGGCGACCGTTTCGACAAACCCGTGATCGCACAGATGGTTCTGGATTGCCAGACCCCCGTCAGCATTCTCTTTGCCGACACCCGCGAAATGGAAGACTGCATCTACGGTCACATGATTCTGGAGCTGCCCAACGACGAGCGTCAGGCTGACAAGGTCATGCTGTGGCTGCAGAATAATGAAATTTCTTTCAGAGGGGAGGCGTAAGATATGTCTGATATGTTTTTTAAGCTCTGGGACGCAGGTCTCATTCAGCTGGGCATCTGGGAAACCATTTACATGACTCTGATCTCTACCGCCGTCTCTTACGTATTTGGTCTTCCTCTGGGTGTTGTTCTCCACATCACCGAACAGGGTGGCATCGCTCCCGTTCCCTGGCTGAACCGCGTGCTCGGCTTTGTGGTAAACTTCTTCCGAAGCATTCCCTTCATCATCCTCATGGTGTCGATGCTTCCCGTAGCCCGCTTTATTGTGGGTACCGCACTCGGAAACAAGGCAGTCATCGTGATGCTGATCATTGCAGCAACACCTTACATCGGCCGCATGGTGGAGTCCTCTCTCAAGGAAGTCAACGCCGGCGTCATCGAAGCCGCACAGTCCATGGGTGCCAACACCTTCCAGCTGATCTGCAAGGTACTGATCCCCGAGGCAAAGCCCGCTCTCCTCAACGGCGCTGTGATCTCCATGGTAACCATTCTCGGCTACTCCGCTATGGCAAGCACCATCGGCGGCACCGGTCTCGGTCAGATTGCCATCATCTACGGTCACCAGCGCAGCAAGCCCGACATCACCTGGCTCTGTGTGTTCCTGATGGTGATCATCGTGCAGGTCATTCAGGTGGTCGGTATGCGCATTGTCCGCAAGAGCGACAAGCGCATCAACAAGTGAAAAATTCCGAAAGGAGTTTTGATATGAATCTTCTCAAGCTCACCCACGCTAACTGGCAATTTGCACGAATGTGACATTCGGCTTTGCAAATAAAAACAACTTGGAAACCAAAGAAGATTGATGAAAGCAACAAATATTTTTAAAAGGAGAAACATTATGAAAAAGCTTACTTCTCTCATTCTCGCTCTGATCCTCGTTCTGTCTCTGGTCGCTTGCGGCGGCGGCGAAGACGCTGCTACTGACGGCGGCGATGACGCTGCAGCACTGACCACCATCACCGTTGGTGCAAGCTCCACTCCCCACGCTGAGATTCTCGAGCAGGTCAAGGAATCCCTCGCAGCTGACGGCTACGACCTGAAGATCGTGGTTTATGATGACTATGTCCTGCCCAACACCGCTCTGAACGACGGTGAACTTGATGCCAACTACTTCCAGCACACCCCCTACCTCGAGAGCTTCAACGCTTCCAACGGCACTGAGCTCTCCGTGGCAGGTCTGATCCACTATGAACCCTTTGGTATGTATGGCAATGGTGTTTCCTCCGTCGCTGACATCGCCGCAGGCGCAACCATTCTGATCCCCGCTGACGACAGTAACGAGACCCGCGCACTGCTGCTCCTCGCACAGGAAGGTCTGATCACTCTCCCCGCTGATGCTTCCGCAGCAGTTGGCGTCACCACCCTCGACATCGTCGACAACGGCGGTTATGACATTCAGGCAGTGCAGGCTGACATGGTTCCCGCTCAGCTCGCTAACAGCGACGAGGGCACCGTAGCTGTCATCAACGGCAACTACGCTCTGCAGGCTGGTCTGAAGGTTGCTGACGCTCTCGCAATCGAAGACGCTTCCGGCGATGCAGCACAGACCTATGCCAACATCATCGCTTGCCGCACCGGCGAAGAGAACAGCGAGAAGGTCACCGCTCTGGTGAACGCACTCAAGACCGATGCAGTCAAGGCTTACATCGAAAGCAGCTACAACGGCGCAGTCGTTGCTATCTTCTAAGATCAGCTTCCCAATTAGACAAAAAGTCCCATCCGTCGGATGGGACTTTTTTCGTACTGGAAAAATGGCGCAGATTACATTATAATGCTTTCATCGGCTGCAAGTAGCCGATGAAAGCATCACACGAAAGAGGAATCATTATGAAGCTGGATTGGAAAACCTGTTTCCGTGCAGGAGTCAGCCTGTTTGCGCTGTATCTCTGCATCATATACTGGCTGCCGCTGGCAGGACTGGCGGGTAAGGTCGTCGGCGCGGCAATGCCACTGCTCATCGGCTGCGTCATTGCGTATATCATCAATATTCTGATGAGCTTTTATGAGCGGCACTACTTCCCTGCGTCTAAGGATCGCAGCGTCATCAAGAGCCGCCGCCCCGTCTGTATGCTGGCAGCGTTTGTGACGGTAGTACTGATCGTGGTATTTCTGGTACGTCTGGTGCTGCCGGAGCTCGTCAACTGCATTGAACTGCTGGTTGCGCAGGTCCCCGGCGCCTTGGACTCCTTCTTCAAGTGGCTGGAATCCAAGGGCGCTCTGCAGGAAGAGCTTCTCGCGCAGCTCAGCTCTGTCAACTGGCGCTCCAAGCTGGAGCAGATCGCAGGTGCACTGACCGCAGGGATCGGCAGCATGGTGAACGTGGTCTCCACCGTCTTTTCCGGCATCGTCACCGCTCTCTTCGCGTTGATTTTCTCCATCTATCTGCTGCTGGGCAAGGAAACTCTGGGGACACAGTTCCACCGTCTGATGAAACGCTATATCAAGGCGGGCATCTACGAAAAGCTCTGCTACCTGCTTACGGTTCTGAACGATTGCTTCCACAAGTATATTGTGGGTCAGTGTACAGAGGCTGTCATCCTCGGTTCGCTCTGTACTCTCGGTATGGCGCTGCTGCGTCTCCCCTATGCCACCATGACGGGCGCAGTCATCGCCTTCACCGCGCTGATCCCTGTGGCAGGCGGCTATATCGGCGCGGCTGTGGGCGCGTTTATGATCTTCACGGTCTCCCCCATGAAGGCTCTGGTGTTCCTCGTTTTTGTGGTGATCCTGCAGCAGCTGGAAAACAATCTGATCTACCCTAAGGTGGTGGGTTCTTCCATGGGGCTGCCTGCGATCTGGGTTCTGGCTGCCGTCACCATCGGTGGCGGCGTGATGGGTGTCCCCGGTATGCTGATCGGTGTTCCTCTCGCCTCGGCAGCCTATCGGCTGCTGCGGGAGGATGTGAACCGCGTATCCCCTCTCCCCGAAAGCTGCGAAGAAATCATCGAAACAGAATAAAGGAAATCGGCGTGACAGCTGTCACGCCGATTTTTCGTTAAAAGAGACTGGTCTGCTCAGCTTCCGCGGTAGTTTCCTGCACAGCATCCGGCACAAAGGGCTGCTCTGCCGCAGGTGCGGCGGCTTCGGTCATGGCAAGGAACTCCTCCTCCGTCAGCACCGTTACGCCCAGAGTATTGGCTTTTTGCAGCTTGCTGCCTGCATTTTCGCCTGCCACCACATAGGCTGTTTTCTTCGACACAGAGGACGATGCCTTGCCGCCCATGCGCTCCACCAATGCTTCCGCAGCCTTGCGGTCAAAGCGGGTCAGCTCACCCGTGAACACGAAAGTCTTTCCTGCAAAACGGTTATCAAGCATTTTCTCCTTACACTCAAAGGACAAGCCTGCCGCCTGCAGGCGGGCAACAAGATCCTTCGCAGAGGCACTATTCAGCCAAGTGAGCAGATACTGCGCGGTGATCTCACCCACATCGCCGATGGCGATGAGATCCTCCATACTTGCCTGCATCAGCTTTTCCATGGAGCCAAAATGTTGGGCGATGGTCTTTGCCGCCTTCGCGCCGATCTGGCGAATACCGAAGGCATACAGCAGCCGTTCCAAGCCCGCTTCCTTGGACTTTTCGATGGCAGAAATGGCATTTTCTGCAGATTTCTGCCCCATGCGCTCCAGCGTGGCGATCTGCTCCGCTTTGAGATCATAAAGGTCAGCGCAGGTCTTGACCAGACCGTTATCCACCAGATTCTGCATCACCGCAGGACCGAGACCGTCAATATCCATGGCATCGCGGGAGGCAAAGTGAGTCAAATTTCTGAGCAGCTGCGCGCCGCACTCTGCACCCGTGCAGCGGATCGCCGCACCATCGGGATCGCGGGCAGTAGGCGCACCGCAGACAGGGCAGATGGTGGGCAGCAGATAGGGCACTTCCGCGCCGCTGCGCTGCTTCACATCCACGCTAAGCACTTCCGGAATGATCTCTCCCGCCTTCTGCACCAGCACGGTATCGCCGATGCGAATATCCTTCTCGCTGATGAAATCCTGATTGTGGAGAGTAGCGTTGGTCACGGTAGTACCTGCCAAACGTACAGGCTCCAACACCGCCTTCGGTGTCAGCACACCGGTGCGTCCCACCTGCACCACAATATCGGTAAGCTTGGTGTATTTCTTCTCCGGTGGATACTTGAACGCCACCGCCCAGCGGGGATTCTTCGCCGTGCTGCCAAGCTTTTCCCGGGCTGCGAGGTCATTCACCTTCAGCACTGCACCGTCCATATCGAAGGGCAGTTCCTCCCGCTCCTCGTTCAGCCGCTGGATTTCCCGGCTGATGTCCGAAAAATCGGACAGAGTTTTATACGGGATCATCTTAAACTGCTGAGAGCGCAGATAATCCAGCGTTTCCTCATGGCTCGCGAAGCTTTTCCCTTCCGCGTACTGCAGATTGAAGATGGCAGCGTCCAGCTTGCGGCTGGCTGCGATCTTGGGATCGAGCTGACGCAGCGATCCCGCAGCCGCGTTTCGTGGATTGGCAAACAGAGGCTCTTCGTTCAGTTCCCGCTGCTGATTCAGCTCGCGGAACACCTTTTTCGACATATACACTTCGCCTCGCACGATCAGCAGCGGCAGCTTTTCCGGCAGGGTCATGGGAATGGAGCGGATGGTGCGGAGATTTTCCGTCACATCCTCTCCCATGCGTCCGTCACCGCGGGTCGCACCGCGATAAAACACGCCGTCACGATACTCCAGCGCAATGGAGAGACCATCCACCTTGGGCTCCAGTGTATAGCTGACATCCCCCAGTGCTTCGCTCATGCGGTCAGTGAAATCCCGCACCTCATCCAATCCGAACACATCCTGCAGACTCTCCAGCGGCACACGATGCTCATAGCTCTCAAAGCCGCTCAGCACCGCACCGCCCACGCGCTGCGTAGGCGAATCGGGGGTGATCTCCTCGGGATGCTCCTGCTCCAGCTTTGCGAGCTTCCGCTGCAGCATATCGTATTCATAATCAGAAAGCGTGGGCTGATCCAGCACATAGTAGCGGTAGCTCTCTTCTTTCAGCTGCTCGCGCAGCAGCCGGATCTCTTCACGGTAATCCATTGTCATGCTTCCTTTCTCGCTTAGGTATCGTTGATAATGCTGTCCTCCACCTCTTCCATCGTACCGCTGAAATAGGTGTAATTGTCCGGGACACTGCCGACGATCACCGTTTCCGCCACCACATAAGCGCCGGAAACCTGTGTTGCCGTGCGAAAACCGGGCAAAAGGACACTCACGCCCACATCTACATACAGCACCACACGGTGCTTGGTCTGGTTGATGCCGGCCGAAGTAAATTCGTTTTCAAAGCGGGACACGGAAGATCCCACCGACTGCATCTTCACCGCAAGAGACGGTCCGCGTCCCGAAAGCAGCGTCACTCCCGTCAGCGTTCCCACAGGAATACTGATGGTGCTGGTGGAAATGTCGGAAAGCTTCGCAAGGATCTCCGCATCAATCAGACATTGCAGGCGGTTGAACTCTGCCATGTTGCTGGAAATGGCGGTAATGCGTCCGTCATTGTCCTTCTGGAAGGAAATCAAGCGCTCGTACTCCACCTCGCCCCGGGAAACCGCATCCGACACGGCAGCGGAAATGATGCGGTTGACCTGATTGGAAACCCGCGTCACCGCCACACGGGCGATCAGGGGCTGCATCTGGGTCACCAGCAGCCAGGATGCGCCACAAAGAATCAAAGCGGCGCAAACAAGCGCAATCCATTTTCGGTTGCGGCGGCGAAAGCGCAGCAGCCAAAGTTTCATCTGACATCACCCGTACAGGGTATGCAGGGATGGCTTTTCCTTATTTCAATTCTTCCACGATGGCGCGGAAGGTATCACCGCGATGGGCGAAATTGCGGAACTTGTCAAAGGAGGTGCTGGCGGGAGAAAGAATCACCACATCCCCGTCCTTTGCCGCAGCAGATGCCGCAAGGATCGTCTCCCTGAAGTCCTCATATTCATGGATGGGCAGCATTTCTGCGTCATAATCGGGAGAATCCACCACCGCGCGGCGGATCTTTTCGGCAGTCATGCCCGTAAGGAACAATTCCTTTACATGCGTTCTGATTTCAGGACCAATCTCATCATAAGGGATGCCCTTATCCTTGCCACCCGCAATGAGAATGACTTTTTCGGGGAATGCACGGAGACCCGCGATGGTACGACTGGGAGAGGAGGCAATAGAGTCATTATAGTAGCGCACGCCGCGAAGCGTCCGCACCAGTTCGATGCGGTGGGCAACGCCGTTGAAGCTCTTTGCCACTGCTCGGATGGTCCCGTCAGACACCAGTCCCTGTACCATAGCGATTGCTGCCATGTAGTTTTCAATGTTATGGGTGCCGGGAATACGGATATCACTGACAGCGAGGACTTCCCTGCTCGCACCGTTTTCGGCAAAGCAGATCACACCGTCTTTCAGATATGCACCGTTTTCTACGGTCTTGCGGCGGCTGAACCAAAGCACCTTGCCCTTTGCCTTGGGCGCAAGAGCAACATCGTCTGCATTGTCGGCGTTGAGGATCAGCAGACCATCGGCACTCTGGTGGAGGAAAATATTCTCCTTCGCTTCCACATATTCACGATAGTCCTTATGAACATCCAGGTGGTTGGGAGAAAGATTGGTGACGATTGCCTTGTCCGCACTCTTACACATAGTCATCAACTGGAAAGAGCTCAGCTCCAGCACGGCAAAATCATCGGCTTTCATCTCCCCTGCTTCTGCCAACAGCGGATGCCCGATATTACCGCCCACATGGACAGTCTTGCCCTCCGCCTTCAGAAGCTCAGAAACAAGGGTCGTGGTGGTGGTCTTACCATCGCTGCCCGTCACTGCAAGGATAGGACAGGGGCACACCTCAAAAAACACTTCCATTTCAGAGGTCAGCACGCTGCCCCGCTCAATCGCAGCGCAAAGCTCCGGCACATCGGGACGCATACCGGGGGTGCGGAAGATCACATCCTCCCTCAGATCGCGGAGATAGCCCTCCCCGAGGCGCAGCTTTGCGCCCATGTTCTCCAATTCCACCGCAAGCTCGCCCAGCTCCTCACGGCTCTTTTTATCGCAGGCGGTCACAGCGATGCCGTCCTCGCGCAGCAGACGGATCAGCGGGGTATTGCTGACACCAATGCCGATGACTGCCACAGTTTTTCTCTGCAAACTCCCAAGATAATCCTTCAGATTCACAAGATCACTCCTTTTGGTCAAAGCTTTTCATACATGGAATATTATACCGCAGCGTCCCGTAAAATACAACGATTTCGTTTCACCATCCGGGTACCCATACTGCAACAGTTGACACCAAAATCCGCTGCCTTTCACATTGACAAGCCGCCGGCTTTCCTGTAAAATATCCCGTGCGAGTAAGCCAGACAGTCGCGGGGCGACACCGAAAGGTGCGCCATGAGGAAAGTCCGGGCTCCACAGGGCAAGGATAACGGGTAACGCCCGCCGAAGGCGACTTCAGGAAAAGTGCAACAGAGATATACCGCCTTGGTCGGCGCAAACTTCATATTCTTTGCGTAACTACGTTTCTTTACTCCCAGAGGAACCCAGCGAAGCGGTTCCGACAGGAAGAGGAGACGCAACGGAACGTATGAGACCTGCCGCTTTGCGGCGGGGCGAAGGATGTGGAGTTTGCGTCGACGAGGGTAAGGGTGGAAAGGCGAGGTAAGAGCTCACCCATCGGCTGGAGACAGTGCGATGCTGTAAACTCTATTCGGAGCAACACCGTGGGGGGACAACAGGCTTGCCCGGCCGTCCCCGGGAGGTGGCTTGAGCATATCGGCAACGGTATGCCTAGATAGATGACTGTCAAATACAGAACCCGGCTTACAGACTTACTCGCAGATATGGGAAGAGCGGCGTGAACACGCCGCTCTTCCCTTTTTGTTATTCTGTTTAGAACAAATCCCCATACGCGGGAGCAACCAGTGCCGCACAGTCCTCTGCGGCAATCGTAAATTCCGGATTACCCATGTAGCCCGGAGCTACTGCAAACTCATCATATACGATCACAAGATCGCCATTTTCTGCGAAGTAGAAGTTCTGCTCTGCGTCGAGAGCAGCAAAACCGGGTTCTTCCTCCTCACTCCAGTAGCTTACGTTGTCATCTGCAGCCATCTGTGCCCGCATATCGGCGAGAATCATCCGCTCCAACACCTCGCGGTCATCGCTGTCAAAGAGATCGCCAAAGGTCACATACTTGCCGCTGATGCGGTCAATGTGATAGATGTGAATGACAGAGCTGCTGCTGGCAGACGACTCACTGACAGTCAAACGAAGAGTAAACCACCGCTCCGTGCTGCAGAGCGTTTCATGGGTGATGTGCAGCGCACCGAAGCCCTCGCCACCATGACGCTCCACCTCTGCGTAGAAGTCTGCGATCACTGCGTCCGTCAGTTCGGTCACATTCTTGTTGATCAGATCGCCGGGTTCTCTGTTGAACGGATCGTTCACAGAGGGAATATCCGCCTCCAGCTCATGGCTGCCGTCAAAATAGTCATAGTTCCGGATGGTGAACACCTGCACCAGTCTCCCGATCACAGGGATATCCTCCACCGCTCTGGCATAGGCAACGCTGGTATTGGGCAGCACCACCAGCATGACAAACAGAAAGCAGGCAGCGACGCTTACCATGCGCTGCAGGGATCTGGGGAAACGAACGAGCTTCTTCTCCGCAGTACATTCAGGCAGGGATGCCAGTAGTTCCTCCGTGCGCCGATGAACATGGTCAGGTACGGGGATCGGGTCTTCCCGAAGCGCCTTTCGCATTTCGGCATCAAACGTATGATTCATAGAGCGAAATCCTCCTTATTGAGTAGCTTTGACAGCATTTTTCGTCCCCGGGACAACTGCTGTTTGACTGCAATCTCGGACGAGCACATGACCTCCGCAATCTGTCTTGCGGAATACTCCTCATAGTAAAACAGCAGGATCACGGTACGATAGGGCATTTTCAGTTTTTCCACCGCTTCGCGGACGGTCAGCCGCGCAGCGGGGTCAATGGCAGGTTCGGGAGATGCCAGATCCTCCCTTTCACTGATGTCAACTGTATCCTTCCTGCCCCGTATGTAAGCAATGGCGGTGTTGTGCACGATGGAGAGTATCCACGGGCGGAACTTCTCCCTGTCCTTCAGCTGTGCCAGATTGCTGTAAGCCTTCAGGATAGCATCCTGCATCACATCTGCGGCATCTGCCTCATTTTTCAAGATGCTGTAAGCAAGGGCATACATACTACCCTCGCATTCGCGAATTTGTTCGCAGAAATATTCCTTTTCAGTCAAAGGGTTCTCACCTCCTCTTTCGATGTATCTGTTTCATGAAACTTGGAACCCGTTCGATCATAAGACGCTGCTTGAAGGAAAAAGGTGACATCTTTTTCCTTCCCTTTTTCTGCACCGTTTGTCGGGGTTCTGACTGTTAGACGGCTGTGCGGAAAAAAAGGTGACAATAGCGTATCATACTTTTTCGTTATCACGCAAAAAAGAGATTGAGGTCATTTGCAACCTCAATCTCTCTGCTTGTCATTTAGGCTTATTCCTGCTCCCAGTTGTGGTAGACGTTCTGCACGTCGTCGTTGTCCTCGAGAGCATCGAGGAGCTTGTTCATCATCTTCACATCATCCTCGGTGTTCAGCTTGATGTAATTCTGAGGAACAAGACCGATCTCAGCGGAAACAAAGGTATAGCCCTTGCCTTCCAGGGCGGACACCACGTCGTTGAAGCTGTCGGGATCAGTGGTGATCTCAAAGATGGTCTCATCGGGAGAGAAGTCCTCTGCGCCGGCATCAAGAGCATCCATCATAACGGTATCCTCGTCATAATCGCCATCCTCGTTGTCGATGACAATGACACCCTTGCGGTCAAAGGACCAGCTCACGCAGCCCTGTGCGCCCATGTTGCCGCCGAACTTATCGAAATAGTGGCGAACTTCAGGAGCGGTACGATTGCGGTTATCAGTCAGCGCTTCCACAATGACAGCAACGCCGCAGGGACCGTAACCCTCATAGGTGACGGACTCGTAGTTGTCAGTGTTTCCTGCACCGAGTGCCTTGTCGATGGTGCGCTTGATGTTGTCGTTGGGCATATTGGCAGCCTTTGCCTTGGCAATGACGGTTGCAAGGCGGGAGTTGTTTGCGGGATCACCGCTGCCGCCCTGCTTCACTGCCACAATGATCTCCTTGGCGATCTTGGTGAACGCAGCGCTGCGCTTTGCGTCTGCTGCGCCCTTGGTTTTCTGAATATTATGCCATTTGGAATGTCCGGACATAGTGTAAATCTCCTTAGAAATTATTAATTCATGTAATATTCCAACGCTTCTTTGTGGGAAGCAGAAACAACAACGTTCAAATGGGGATACGCCTCACGCAATCGCGCCGCGATCACGGGGCAAATCACGTTTTCCGTGGGGAAATGACCCGCATCAATGAGATTGAGCCCCTCGGTATCGAGGAAATCGTTGTATTTCAGGTCAGAGGTCACAAAGGTATCACAGCCCTTTTCCTTCGCCGCAGCAATATAACTGCCACAGGCACCTCCGCCCACTGCCACCAGGCGCACACTGTTTCCGCCATTGCGGACACGCGCTCCGTTACAGCCTAAAGATTTTACCACAAAAGAGGTGTATTCTGCAAGGCTTTTTTCCTCTTTCAGCGCACCAATTCGACCAATTCCGTCCTCACCAAGGGGCAAAACATCTGTGAGCCCCAGTTTTTCCGCAAGGACATCGTTCACACCACCTTCGGCAGCGTCCAGATTGGTGTGCATACAGATGGCAGAAATGTTCTCGCGGACGAGAGTCCGCAGCTTCTTGCCGAGAGGATCATCCTCCCGCAGGGTCTGCACAGGATGCCATGCACAGTTCATCACAGGATGATGGGCAACAATCAGCTCCGCGCCAATTTCTGCCGCTTCCTCCACCACGCCCTGTGTAATATCCAGCGCCACCAGCACCGTCTGCACGGTAGTTTCGGGATCACCCACCAGCAGTCCTACATTGTCCCAGGATGCTGCCAGTTCCTTCGGTGCCCAAGTATAAAGAAGCCCTTCAATTTCCCGAACTTTTGTCACGCTGCCACGCTCCCTTCTTCTCATTCAGCAGTGCCATCAGACGTTCCAGCTCGTCCGCACGCTGCTGCGCATCGTCATTTTTCGACAGGCGCAATCCCTTTACAGCTTGTGCCATTTTGTTGATCTGCCAGTCGAGGTAGTCACCATACAGGGGATCCTCCTCCACATTCACGCCGCCGTAGAGTTCCACCTCGCTGAGAGGTGCAGACACCTCTGCCTGCACCTGCATCACGTTGTAAATCGTGCCCTTATCCAGTGCCAGATGTTCCCGTAGAATGCGGAAGCCATGCTCTGTCAGCCAGGTACGCAGCAGTTCCTGTCGGCTCTGGGGCTGCAGCAGCAGGCGATGCTCTCCATAGCGCAGCCACGGCGCATTCTCCAGAATGGAGATGATGGTCTCACCGCCCATACCGGCAATGAGGATGCAATCTGTCTCTTCCGCACCAATGCCAGCCAGACCGTCGCAGAGGCGAAAATCGATCTGCTCCGTCAGCCCATACTCTTCGGCTGTGCGGCGGGCATGCTCCAACGGCTCTGCGCCGATATCGGCGGCAATGGCGCGATCAATACGCCCTCGCTGCAGCAAATACACCGGAATATAACCGTGATCCGTGCCAATGTCCGCAAGGCGAGCCTGCTGCGGCACCAGATCAGCAAGGCAGCGAAGTCTCGGCTGCAGATGTAGATTTTTTTCTGCCATAGTCTTTTCCTCCGGCATATAACGTGCTAAGCTGACAACAGAACCGCGAAAGGAGATCCTGCCATGCGATTGTTTCTTGCGATCAATTTTTCCGATAAGACCCGCAGGCATCTGCTTACTGCGGCAAATACGCTGTGTGCCCAAGGACAGGGACAATTCTCCCCTGCGGAAAATCTGCATCTGACTCTCGCCTTTTTGGGGGAGATAGAGTCTGTCGGTGCTGCCGTCGCAGCGCTGGAGCAGCTTGATTTCCCCGCCTTTTCCCTGCAATTTTCAAAGATTGGGCAGTTCGGCACGCTTCACTGGGCGGGAGTCCGGGAAAACACGGCGCTTCGCGCACTGCAGGCACAGCTGATCGGGCACCTCAAAGCAGCAGGCTTTCCTTTGGAAGATCGGGACTTCATCCCCCACGTCACCCTTGTGCGGCACTTTTCCCCCAATCCCGACTCCTCTCCCATTCCCGCCGAGCAGATCCTTTCCGAAATCGAAGAACCTGTCCGCGAGATTGCGCTGATGGCATCCCAGCCCTGCGCAAAGGGATCACAGTATGAAGTACTTGCGGTCAAACAGCTTTCCGCAAAATAGCCAACAATGCAGAGGAAACGCATACCAAGGTATGCGTTTCCTCTTAATCATTTCAGTTAAGCCTGGGGCTTGTTTGCCTCTTCGTTCACCAGTTCCAGCAGCTTGTCGCAGTCAACGCCGTGAACCATGCAAGCCTGCTCCACCGTCTCGCTGCGGGCAGAGGGGCAGCCGAGGCAGTGCATACCAATACCATAGAAAATGGGAGCGGTATGAGGTGCGATATCCAGAATTTCACCGATAATCGTATCTCTCTTGATCTCAATCATGTCAGAGTCCTCCATGGGTAGAAAATATAGATTTAGTATATCCAATTCACCCCCGCTTTTCAAGTATTTCCGTCTGAAAAGCAGCAAAAAAACACCTGCCATACGGCAGGTGTTTTTTGGACAGGCAAAGGTTAAATTAGCCCTGCTCCTTCATCTTAGCGAAGCACTCGCTGCAGTAGACAGGACGATCGCTCTTGGGTTCAAAAGGAACCTTAGCTTCGCCGCCGCAGGAAGCGCAGGTAGCAGTGAAGTACTCGCGGGGACCGCGGGTAGCGTTCTTGCGAGCATCGCGGCAAGCCTTGCAACGCTGGGGCTCATTCTGGAAGCCACGCTCAGCGTAGAACTCCTGCTCACCAGCGGTGAAAACGAACTCGTTACCGCACTCTTTGCACACCAAAGTCTTATCTTCGTACATGTTTTTGCCCTCTCTTTAGATAGAAAAAGATATATTGCGATCAGCTTCCGCTGATTTCGCCGGAGGAAAGGTGGATCTTGCGTCTGAGACGCTGCACTGCATTGTCCACGGATTTGGGGGAGCGCCCGATCAAAGCGGCAATCTCCCGACAGGAATAGCCTTTCAAATAATACCCGAGAACTATCCCTTCAAGTGCGGACAGCTGCTTTTGTATTCCGGCGAACAGTGCAGAAACTCTTTCCTCGTCAATGACGAGATCTTCAGGGTTTGAGGAAGCATATCGCGGAACATCAGGGGCAATGGAATTGCCATCAAAGAAAGGGGTATCAAAGGAAACCGACTGGTTCAGTGCCGCCTGCTTTTCACTGTTGGCAGAGCGAAGCACGGAGTACAAACGGTTGCGGACACAGGTTTCGGCAAAGGCGCGGAAAGAAACCGCCTTTGCAGGGTCATAGGAACGAATCGCACGGAGCAAACCGATCATACCCTCCTGAATCAGATCCTCGCTGTCCCCTCCCACGAGATAGAGGGAGTGAGCCTGTGCGCGGACAAGGCGGGTATAGCGATGCACCAGAATCTCCTCCGCTTCAGCGCGACCGCCGACAGCAAGGATGCTGAGATTCTCATCACTTCGTTCATTCAGTTGCTCAATATGCTCTTCCATAACATCATACATTATAATGAATAAAATGTTACTCTGTCAAGCTTTTTTCATAAATTTTCGAGAAACCTTGCTATTGTTTTTTGTTTCTTCTGGCAGTATACTGATGATATCAAATACAATAGGAGGATACATCCATGGTTGAACATGTGAATTTGCAGGCTATGTTTGAGGACGCTATGTATGTTTTCCATAACGGCTTCGCCTGTTCTGAAACTGTGATCTATACCTTGCGCAAGCACTTCGGCTGGGAGGATATGAGCGATGACGCCATCGCCATGAGCAGCGGCTTCCCTTGGGGTCTCGGCGGCGTGGGCTGTCTCTGCGGCGCTGTTGCCGGCGGCACCATGTGCATCGGCTATTGCTTTGGTCGCAAGACCCCCGGTGACCCCTGCATCAACCGCTGCTTCGAGCTCACCTGCGAGTTCGGCAATGCGGTGGTAGAAAAGTGGGGCTCCTGCTGCTGCGGCAAGCTGATCGAGGAATTTCCCGACCGTAACGGCGCAGACCGCAAGGCAAAATGTGCCGAGATCGTAAAGTTCTGCATCGAGACCGCGGCACGCATCATCGCCCGCGAGCAGGGCATCACCATCGAGTAATCCCTCACACACAAAGAAGAAGGACGGGCTGAACGCCCGTCCTTTCCTGTTTTCACTTATTCCGTATCGTCTGCGTGGTTCTTCGCAAGCTCCAGTATCTGCTCGGACAATTCACGAATCTGGCGGTTATCCTCGATCACTGCCGCGATATTGTCGCGGTAGAGACGAATGGTTTCCGTGATCGAACCCACAGAATTGCGGTTTTCACCGGAGTTCAGGCTCATATCCGACACACGATTCTTCAGATCATCGAAAATGCGTGTGACCTCATCAATACTGGTGTTCTGCGCTTCAATGCTGCCGTAAAGATCGCCAAACTGCTGCATCATTTCGCCAAAGCCCGCCTGCAGCTGCTGCAGCGTCTCAGAAGATGCTGCGATGGCATTGAGGCTGTCGCTCAGCTGGCGGGTGGTGTTATCGATCTGCTTCTGCATGGAAGAGACCACCTCAGCCACTTCATTGGAGGAACGAGTACTGCTGACCGCAAGTTCACGCACATTGGATGCAACCACCGCAAATCCACGTCCCGCCTCGCCCGCGCGTGCCGCCTCAATGGATGCATTGACTGCAAGGAGCGCAGTGTTGGACGCGATCTGGTTGATCTCTTCCGTGACCGCCGCAATTTTCCTCATCTGATCGGACAGCACACAGAACACGCGGTCCGTCTCATCCATGGTTTCCCGGACAGTGGCCATCTGCGCACTCATCTCCATCATATTGGTACGGTTTTCGTTCAGCACATCTTCAAAGCGCTGCACACCGCCGTTGAGGGAATGGATATTGTCCGCAGTCTCCCGCATCTGATGCTGCACATTGTCGCAGGATGCGGAAACCGAGTCTGCACCGCCGGAAATACTGACAGAATTTTGCTCGAGAATGTCAGCGCTGTCCTTCATGGTGCTGTTTGCCGCCTGCAGGGTGTTCATACGACCGGCAGAGGCGTTAAAGCTCTTCTCCAGCTCCACGCCGATGGTCTCCATCGTTTTGAGGGTCTCCTCTGCCGCAGCGGCGCGAAGGCGGTTCTGCTCGATAAAGGCGCTTCCACGGGAAACCAACAGGCAGATCGTAATGGCAGCAAGATTGAAGGTTGCCATGCACATGATGAACTGACCGAGCGGATCTGCCTTGTGGGGATAGATGATAAACTGCACCACAAGAAAAATATCTGCCATGACCAGCTGGACATAGCTGTAACGCTTCTTGAAATAGAGACCGTTCAGCGCGATCACCGCGAGATACAGACTGTAGTCGTCGCTGTAATAGCTGCCCGTCGTCAGCGAGACGATGAACACGATGACGACCAGCGACGATGCCACCACCAGTCGCTGTGTATCGGGCTTGATATGCAGCAGGCGCATCACCACCAGAGCCAGCGTAAAGACACCCAGCACAATGCCGATGATGATCGCACCCTTCGTATCGCCGCCCGCCATGTCCTTTACGAAAAACAGAGCAGAGACGAAATATGCCAGAAAAATCATCAGCTTATAAATATTCTCCGAGGAGATCGGCTGACGACGCTTTCTCTCTTTCATACAGGATTCCTCCCTCAGTTGGAACTTGTTTCCGCACCATGCGCATTTTACCTGTTTATGGTACACCATAATCAAAGCAAATGCAACACACAACACCTTAACTTGACAAAAAAGGAACGAACCATTTCGGCTCGTTCCTTTTGCTTAAAACAGATAGGTCACAGAGGCTTCTTCCGCGCCCTCTGCGTGGGGCTCCACCACTTCTTCCCGCTTCAGCAGCTCGTCGATCTCGTCGAACACAGCAGGATAGTGCTCCACAAAGGTCGCATCATACGCGCTGCGGCAGCCGCTTGCGAGCTTTTGCAGACGCTCATAAGTCTCATCCTCCAGCGCCTGCATACGAGCCTTGGTATTCTCCTCCAGCTCGTTGGCACGGCGGCAGGCTTCGATCTGGAGATCGCTGAGCTTTGCCTTGATGTCGTGATACTCCTGCACCTCGGGACGGAGCTGCTCCAGTTCCTCCCGCATGGCGGCAAGCTCTTTTTCGGCGGCAAGCTTATCGGCACGAAGTGCCACCACTTCCTCCGTCAGCGCTGCCTTTTCTTCCTTCGCCGCCTCCAGCAGGGCGTTGGTCTCCACAAGAGACTCCTTCTCCGTGCTGAGCTGATCCCGCTCGCTGCGCAGATTCTCTACTTCCTCGCGAAGCAGGGTCAGCGCTTCCATATTTTCCTTGGACAGCCGCTCAATATATTCCGTCACGTCGCTGCGCTTGAAACCACCAAACAGCGTGCCCTTCATCGTATGATTGCTCATTGTCCCACCTCACAGGTTTTTTAACAGATTACCACAAAATCCCCCCCATGACAAGGGTGAATCGTGTCGAAGGCGTGTCTGCCCTCTTACATTTCGTTTTCTTTCGCGGTGGCAGGAATGCTCTCGCACTCCTCCCCTGTCAGTTCCCGATACATGATCTTCCACATCTTTTCCCCCAGCTCATGGGTGGACACGCTACAGACCTCCTCCGCGGGGATCACCGTCAGAAAGTCCAGTCGGATCTCCGTCTTCCATCGCAGCAGCACCTCAGGGAAATGCACCCGATTCGACCCGCGGATCACCGCCACCACCACAGGCACTCCCGCCTTCTGGGCGGTTTTCAGCGAACCGTCACGAAACGGCAGCAGCACCGTATTGGGCTGGCGGTTGGTATAGCCTTCGGGATAGAGACCCACCGAGGTATAGTCGTCCTTCATCAGCTTTGCCGCCTGCACAACGGTGCGGACAGCGCTGCGGTCATTCTCACGGTCAATGGGCAGCATACCTGCCGCGTGCATCAGATTGCCGATGACGGGGCGGGACATATTCTCCTTCTTGGAAATGAAGGTCATATCCTTCTTCCGCATCACGATCAGCGATGCGAGGGGGTCGAAAATGGAAATATGGTTGCTGGTGAAGAGATAGCGGCTGTCTGTCGGCACCATGTCGATGCCCGAAACATGGATCCGCACACGGCAGATGGAGAACAGCAGCAGCAGCGTCTCCGCAAGAGCGCTGCGGATCAGCTTCTGGTGCTTTCCCGCAGGCTTCGACTGATCCACGGTGAAGGAAAAAATCACCAGCGGCAACAGCCACAGCAGCGTCAGCAGCACAAAGTACCCAAAGCCCAGCAGCAGGAACCACAGCACACCCGCAGCCCCGCCAAACAAGCCCATATTTACAGCAGTGATGCCAGCGGCAACAGCCGAGACAGCACAGAACAACGGAAACAGCATTTCCAGACTCCTTTGGCAAAATATTCATACAGAAGAGTATCACAAACCCGCTGCAACTTCAACCGCCGCAATGAAATGTTTACCGTTTGTTTTTGTTTTTTCCCGCGAAAAACCGTTTGCCATTCCCTTTACACGGGAGTATACTCAAACCATAAATAACAATAAACAAGGAGGTTTCCTCATGCAGCTGTTCCGCCAGAAAACAACGATCAAGTCCTTTGACCACGCCGCAGATTTCGTCGCCGAATACCAGATCGGTCCGTCCGACTTTATTCTCGCAAGCCGCCGCACCTTTGAAAAGTATTTCGCCCCCCTCGGTCTCACCGCCCACGTGGAGTTCAAGAGCAAATACGGTGCGGGGGAACCCACTGACCTGATGATGGATGCCCTCATTCAGGATTTCCGCAGCAGCGGCTGCAGCCGTATCATTGCCATCGGCGGCGGTGCCGTCATCGACATGGCAAAGGTGCTGGTGCTGAAGGATGCCGAGCGCACGGAGGATATCTTCCTGCGGAAGGTACCCATTGTAAAGGCACATGAGCTGATCGCCGTGCCCACCACCTGCGGCGCAGGCAGCGAGGTTTCCAGTGTGTCCATCACCGCGCTGACCGAGCGCGGCAGCAAGCTGGGTCTTGCCGACGATGCCATCTTCCCCGATGCCGCTGTTCTGATTCCCGAGCTGCTGACCGAAATGCCCTACGAGGTCTTTGCCACCAGCGCCATTGACGCGCTGATCCACGCAGTGGAGTCCTACGTCTCCCCCAAAGCAAATCGTTACACCGAACTCTTCAGCGAAGAAGCCGCAAGACTCATCATCAGCGGTTTCCGCCGTGTTCTCTCCGAGGGCGAGGAAACCCGCCTTGCACTCCTCGGCGACTTTCTCATGGCAAGCGACATGGCTGGCGTCGCCTTTGCCAACGCAGGCACTGGCGCTGTCCACGCCATGAGCTACCCCCTCTCGGGCAAATACCATGTGACCCACGGCGAGGCAAACTATCAGTTCTTCACTGCCGTGTTCCGCGAGTATCACCGCCAGAACCCCACGGGCAAGCTGGTGCGCATGGAAGCGCTGATGGCTGACATCCTCGGCTGCGAAACTGATGTGGTATACGACGAGCTGGAAAAGCTCCTCGACAACATCATCAGCCGCAAGAAGCTCCATGAATACGGTATGACCGAGGAGGAGACCGTCAGCTTTGCCGCCGATGTCATCGAGCTGCAGCAGAGACTGCTGAATCAGAGCTATGTGAAGTTCGATCAGGACACCATGACAAAGATTTACCGCGAACTGCTGTAATCCAGTCTGCGAAGTAGTTCCCTTTATAAGACAAAGCAATCCCCGCCGTGATCACGGCGGGGATTTTCTCATTTCCTGTTGATGGTGTCAATATCGGCAGCGATCTTCTTCTCCACTTCCTTGATCTCCTCAATCAGTTCGCGGGAGGACATACGCTGCACACCGTCGCGCAGAGCTGCCATCTGGATCATGGCATCGGAGGTGGCAACCCGCACTGCGTCGTTTTTACCGATTTCATTGGTCAGACGCTCAATGTAGAGATCGCCCGTCTCCCCTTCCTTGGTGTAGACCACATGAATGCCGTGGTGCTCCTCCGTGCTGCCCTGATTGCCTTTGACGAGATAGCCGTCAAACACCAGAATCAGCTCGCAGCCCGTATAGCCGCGGTAATTGCTGAGGATCTCCTTCAAGCGGTGGCGCGCCGCGCCAATATCCTCCCGTCCCAGCTCCGCCAGCTCATCCCATGCGAAGATAAGATTGTAGCCATCCACGATGAGATAATTGGTCTTTTTGCGATAATTCGTATGCGTGGAAGAGGCAGTATACTCCCGCGCAGCGCTGTACTGCCGTCTCGAAATCGGACCAAACTCGCGCAGCATGATGGCTTCGAGTTCCTTGTCGTCAATGCTGAGATTGCGGTGCATCACGCGGGGCGCAGTCTCCACCTCCGTCTCCTCTGCTTCCGTTTTCAGACAGCTTTCGAGGTGCATGTGCTCCTCCACCTCATTCCACTTGACAACAAAGCCCGCGCCATGGGCGCAGAACACGGAATCCGCTGTGTTCTCCGTATCCCGCTCGGGATCATAAGCGATCTCCGCTATGACTTCTTCGGGGTTATGGCAAAGGTCATAGCCCTCCACCGTGCAGTGGAAGCGCCCTCTGCCGCGGGTATAGGCGGCAACATCCTGCGCATAATCCCGCAGTGCTGCCACAGGCGCGCGACCTGTCAGCACCATATTGCCCCCCTCCTCCTCGGGCGCATCAAAGGTGCCGCTGCGCAGACGGATATCGCTGATGGCACGCCCGATTTCCTCCATGGGAACTTCCAGACGGAAATGATAATAGGGCTCCAGCAGCACACTTTCCGCCTTCATCAGACCGTGGCGCACCGCACGGTAGGTGGACTGACGGAAATCACCGCCCTCGGTGTGTTTCAGGTGGGCACGACCTGCCACCACCGTGATCTTCATATCCGTAATGGGGGAACCCGTCAGCACACCAAGATGGGGTTTCTCCTCCAAATGTGTCAGGATCAGGCGCTGCCAGTTGAGATCCAGCACATCCTCGCGGCAGCTCGTGGCAAACACCAGTCCGCTTCCCCGCGGCAGGGGCTCCAGCAGCAAGTGTACCTCCGCATAGTGACGCAGGGGCTCATAGTGTCCTACACCTTCCACCGTGTCCTTAATGGTTTCCAAATAGCGCACACGTCCCGTGTCGATGGTCACATCCAAATCAAAGCGATCAGCGATCATGCGCTGCAATACTTCGATCTGCACCTCACCCATGAGACGCAGCTGAATTTCCCGCAGACGCTCGTCCCACACAATGTGGAGCTGGGGGTCTTCCTCCTGCAGCTGCTGGAGCTTCGGCAGCTCTACGCGGATATCGCTGCCCTCAGGCAAACGGAGGCGATAGCTCATAACGGGTTCCAGCGCGGGCAGATCTGCGCTCCGCTCTGCGCCCAGCGCCTGTCCGGGATAGGTCGCCGTGAGACCCGTCACCGCGCAGATATCACCGGGGAACATCTCCTCCACCGCGTCGAACTTCGCGCCGGAATAGCGGCGGATCTGATTGACTTTTTCCTCAACCGCTTCCTCTTCTCCTGCAGGGCGATATTGCAGCGCCGCACGCACCTTCAGTGAGCCGCCTGTCACCTTCAGATAGGTCAGTCTCGCCCCCTGCGGATCGCGGGAGATCTTGAACACCTTGGCGCCGAACGCCTCGGACGCTTCGGGCGCAAGAGTATACTCCTCGATGCCCTGCAAAAACTCCTCCACGCCCACAAGCTGCAGACCCGAGCCAAAGTAACAGGGATAAAGCATCCGCTGACGCACCAAATGGGCAATGTCCCGCGTCTCGATGCTGCCGTTTTCCAGATAGCGCTCCAGCAGCGCGTCATCCAGCACAGCGATCTCTTCCTCGCGGTTTTCCCCGCCGAAATCCACACAGCCCGTGCCAAGGCGCTTTTTCAGTTCCTGCATCAGCGCAGCACGATCCACGTCCGGCAGATCCATCTTCGTCACAAACACGAAGGTCGGCACACCGTAGCGCTGCAGCAGCCGCCACAGGGTCTCTGTATGTGCCTGCACACCGTCGGATGCGCTGATGACGAGAATGGCATAATCGAGAACGGACAGAGTGCGCTCGGTCTCCGCAGAAAAGTCCACGTGTCCCGGCGTATCCAGCAGCGTCAACTGTAGATCGTTCGTGGTCAGAACCGCCTGCTTGGAAAAGATGGTAATGCCCCGCTCCCGCTCGATGGCGTGGGTATCGAGATAGGTATCCCGATGATCCACACGACCCAGCTTTTTGATTTTTCCTGTATGGTACAAAAGTCCCTCGCTGAGCGTGGTTTTCCCCGCGTCCACGTGTGCCAGTATACCGATGCAAATCCGTTTCATCACTTGCCCTCACAAATGCGCTCATAGTGCTGCTGCAGCCAGTCCCGCAGCGCCGCGACACCATCCTCGTCCCAGGCAAACACTTCGCTCACCACGTCATCCGCCTGTTCAAAGCAGACCTTGGTATAGACGGATGCCTCCACCTTTTTCTCCTTGCCGTCCATGGCAAAGCGATAGCGCATAGCATCCTGTTCACCGTGATAAATATGGGCACGCCCAAGCCAGCGGGGCGTCAGATAATCAAACTTTCTTTCCATAGTCCCTCCCATAGAGATTCTACATGAGTAAATTATTATACCATCTTTTCCATAGAAGTGAAAGCCGCTTTTTGCTCCGTTTTATCGTGAAATGAAATTAAGAAAACCTTAAACTGCTGCGGCATTGTTTCTTAAGTGATTATTCTGTATGATAACCTTGTCAACAGCAAGGAGGCAAAGCTATGTACAACATTCTGATCTGCGACGATGAGAAAGACATTCTCTCGGCGCTGGAAATTTATCTGACTGCGGAAGGACACCGCATCTTTAAGGCTTCCAACGGGCGCGAGGCAGTTTCCCTCGTGTCCAAAGAGGACATTCATCTGATCCTGCTCGATATTATGATGCCCGAAATGGACGGACTTTCTGCCATGGCAAAGATCCGTGAGTTCTCCAACGTCCCCATTATCCTGCTGACGGCAAAGAGCGAAGACAGCGACAAGGTGCTGGGGCTCAACATCGGCGCGGATGACTATATCACCAAGCCCTTCAACCCCTTGGAGGTGCAGGCACGGGTGCGTTCGCAGCTGCGGCGCTACCTGCAGCTCGGCAGCGGTACGGTGCAGCCCTCCACACTCAGCATTGGCGGCATTGAACTGGACGACAACGCCAAAACCGTGAGCGTAGACGGCGAGAACGTAAACCTCACGCCGAAGGAGTATGATATCCTGCGATTTCTCATGCAGAACGCAGGCACGGTTTTCTCCCCCGATGAGATCTATCGCCGCGTGTGGGAGGAAGCGCCGCTGAACGCCGCCGGTGCCATCGCCGTCCACATCCGACACATCCGCGAAAAAATTGAGATCAATCCCGCCGAGCCCCGCTATCTGAAGGTGGTCTGGGGCAAGGGCTACAAAATGGAGGCAAAGCAATGAAACAGAAACTCTGGAAAAGACTTGCAATATTCACCCTGATCGCGGCGGCAATCGCTTTCTGCAAATGCCGCAAAGTGAAGGAGGATGATTGGGCATGAAAAAACTGAAATCAAAACTTTGGGCAAAGATCACCGCCCTGCTGCTCCTGGCGGTCTTTGCCGTCGGTGCTGTATTTTGCGGCATCGGCACGGTTCTGCTGGCCACGGAAAACAGCTATCTTGACGATGGAGAAGCCCTGCGCCACAAGGTAAATGAAACGATACTCCTTAGCGAACTGGACGATGTGGTGATATTCTACGAGGATGCGCTGGAAATGAAGCATCAGGGAGACAACGGCGAATATCTCAGCTTCTTTCAGACGCGATATGACATCCGAAACACCAATCTGCGCGTCACCATTCAGGAACTGGACGGCACGATCCTGTTCAGCAATGATGCCGATCCCGCGATCCGATACAGCTGTACGGAAACCTATCCCTTCTCCGAACGCAATGGCACACAGTATGAAACCGTGTATTTCAATTCTCACGAAGAGCGGGATAACTACATCGCCGAGAAAGAAGCAAGGGGATACATCTGCATCAGCACCTCGGGCGAGGAAATGATTGATTCCGGCTCCCCCACCGGCAGAACACTCAAGGTGGACATCGAGTGGGCGGAACACACCTACCGCGATGTTATGGTCACACTCGCTCTGCCGCAGGAGTTCTCCGTCAACGACGAATACAAAGCCCTCAACTATTGGCTGGAGTTTTTGCTGGAAATGCAGGATCTGATCCCGCTTTTGACGGCGCTCTTTCTCATCCTCTGCCTCGCTCTGTTCATCTTCCTGCTCTGCGCCGCAGGGCATGTGGATGGCGTAGACGGCATCCATCTCAACTGGTTCAACCGCATCCCCTTTGATTTGCTGACAGCTGCTATTGTCGGCATCTGCATACTGATCGTCCTCTTTACTTACGAAGTCACCTTCAGTGTGTATTATCTGGAGAATCTGATGCTGTACATCGGTTTCTGCGCTGTAGCAGGCTTTTGGCTGGTGATCTTTGTCATGGGACTGCTGATGAGCTTTGCCGCCCGCACGAAGGCAGGTAAATGGTGGCACAACACCATTCTT
>JAFVXA010000038.1 GCA_017501355.1 Oscillospiraceae bacterium | reverse complement strand
TCCGATTCGACGGGAAGGAAGGGTGTGTGCGGGAAACCCAGGAAGGGTGTCCTGCACCTTTCAAATAAGAAGTTTTTAGAACTTTTTGCAAGTTCTAAAAACTTGCACAGCGGGGCGAAATACTTTTTCGACACGCTGAAACGACCTTTCGCGTCACCGCGAAAGGTCGTTTGTCGTTTAGTGACAGCCGCTGCAGCCGCTGCAGTTTCCGCTGCAGGAGGCGGGAGCGGTATAGGTGAGCTCCCCTGCGAGGAAGCGGCGAACACTTTCTTCGCAGCTGCCCGCCGCGCCGCCGAAGGCGGGGATCTCCATGTCGGAGAGCATGGCGCGCATATCGGGGGTCAGTGCACCGGTGAGCACGGCGTTTACGCCGCCGCCCATGAGGGTCATCACCAGTGCGGCGGTGCCCATACCGCTGACAGGCAGAATGCCCTGCGCGGTGAAGCTGCCGGCTTGAATATCGTAGAGCTGAAACTCAGTGGTCTCAGCAAAGGGGACGAGCTGACCGTCCTTGTGGGAAACAGCGAGGATCATAGGCGTTCTCCTTATTCTGCGTCGCCTTCAAACTCAGCCTTGGCGATCTCTTCGAGACGAGCCACCACGCCGCTGAGCCAGTCGCCCTCAAAGTCCTCGATGCGACCATCGTCCACAAGGGAAGCGAGGGCGGGATCGATGGGCATCTTGGCGAGGCACTCGAGACCGTGGCGAGCCGCAGCTTCGTCGGTCTTACCTTCGCCAAAGAGATGGATCTTCTTGCCGCAGTCGGGGCAGGAGAGATAGCTCATGTTTTCCACGAGACCCACGATGGGAATGTTCATCATCTTTGCCATGTTCACAGCCTTTTCCACCACCATGCTCACCAGATCCTGAGGGGAGGTGACGATGATGATGCCATCGGGTACGATGGACTGGAACACGCTCAGAGGCACGTCGCCGGTTCCGGGGGGCATATCAATGAACATGAAGTCGGTGTGCCACTCCACATCCGTCCAGAACTGCTGCACCACGCCGCTGATGATGGGACCACGCCAGACGACAGGGGCGGTCTCACTGTCCAACAGCAGGTTGATGCTCATGACCTCAATGCCGGTCTTGCTGACACCGGGGTAGAGGACGCTGCCATCCGTGCCGCCGGCTTCGGTGACACCGAATGCCTTGGGGATGGAAGGACCGGTCACGTCGGCATCGAGAACGCCCACGCGGTAGCCTGCGCGGTGCATGGAAACGGCAAGCTGGCTCGTCACCATGGACTTGCCCACGCCGCCCTTGCCGGAAACGATGGCGTAGACCTTGCCGATCTCGCTTCTGGGGTTGGGCTGCTGCACGAGGGACTGGGGCTCCTTGCGCTCGCCGCAGTTGGCAGAGCAGGTGCTGCAATCATGCGTACATTCACTCATGATGAAAATCTCCTTTGTCAGATGGAATATCTTGTTTCTGTCCCACAAATGGGGCGGGAACAGGGGATAACGAATTATAGATGCAGGAACGTGACGTTCTTGTTTCCTGCGAGATAGCTGCGCTCGCGGCTCTGGCAGGTGAAGAGGAGGATCTGGCGCTGCTTGCTCTCTTCGATTAGCCAGTCGAGGGCGCGGGCAAGACGGGCATCGTCAAAGCTCGTCAGTGCATCGTCAAGGATCAGCGGGATCTGCTTCTCCGCAGGCAGCACCATGCGGGAAATCGCAAGGCGCAGGGCAAGATACAGCTGATCGGCGCAGCCCTGACTGAGGATGGCGGCACTGCGGGGCGTTCCGTCTGCGGATGCGGCAGAGGCGCTGAGGGTGCGATCGAGCAGAACGTGGGCATATTTTCCGTCTGTGAGGGCGGAGAAAATGCGCCCCGCTTCCTGCCCGAGAGCGGGAGAAAAGTGGCTTTGCAGCTCGGCGTTGGCATCGTTGAGGGTCTCCATAGCAAGGGCGATGGCGTGATACTCGTGCTGCAGCTGTGTGCGGCGCTGCTCCAGCTCATCCCGCTTTTCGACGAGCTCGCTGTGCCTGCCGAGGGCGCTGCATTCGCCCTCCAGTCGGCTGCGCTCCTCCCGCTGGTTTGCGATGGCGGCGTTCACTTCGCTCGCCTCGTGCAGAAGAGCGCTTTGGTCGCTTGTCGGCGGGGTAAACTCGGTCTCGGGTTCGATGAGATCGGGAGAATGCTCACAAAGAACATCATAACGCAGTTTCGCCGCCTGCGCAAGTGTTTCTGCGTCCTGCGCTTCCTTGCGGCGCGCAAGGGCATCCTGCACCGCGCGCTCGGCTTCGGCGGCGGTGGCGACGGGGGCGAACAGCGCGGTGGCTTTGAGGATGGCAGAGAGGTCGGTGCGGCGGCTTGCAGAAAGGGCGGATTCCTCGGCGGCGAGCTGCTCGAAGTGCTGTTTGGCGGTCTCTGCTTCTTCATACAATATAGTATAGCGTCGCAGCTCCTCGTCCTGCGCCTGTCGCAGCTGTATGAGAGCGTCCTCCCAGCGGCGGTGTTTTTTGCCGTTGAGGATGCCTGCCGCCAAGAGGGACAGCCCTGTAAAAACAAGACCGAGTCCGATGGAAAGCCAGAGATTTTGGCTGAGGTACAGCAGTGCGCCTGCGAGGGCAGCACCTGCAATGGGCAGCAGGATGAGTGCCGCGAGAGGGAAGCGGGGCTGCGGGGGTGTTTGCAGGGGTGTATCGGCAGCCTGCGCGGGGGGCAGAGGATAAAAACGGTGTGCCGCGTGGCGGGCATGGGTCTCCTCCGCAGTCTTGCGGGAAAGGGCGAGACTGTGGGAGAGTTCGTCTGCGCGTCCCTCTGTTGCCTGCAGGGAATCCAGACGGGCGGCAAGCTGATGCAGTGCATCTTCGCCGGGAAGTCCGTCGCGGCAGATGGCGGCTTGCAGTGCGCTGCTCTTTGCGGCGGCGGTTTCTGCGGCAAGGCGGGCATCTTCGCGCTGTGCCCACCGGGCGGCGCGGGCGGCGAGCTCGTGGCGGCGGAGTTCCTCCTGCAGCGCTGCTGCGCGCTGGGAGAGTGCCGTGCTCCGGGCTTCGTTTTCCTCCAACCGCGTTTGCAGCAGATCAGACTGCTGCAGAAGCGTCTCCAGCTCCGCGATCTCGTTTTCCAGTGCGGGCAGGAGACCTGTGCGGTTGTGACGGCGGCGGTTCAGCTCCTTCTTCAGTGCATCATAGACCTCGGAAAAGGAGCTCTGCTCCTCACCTGTGGAGAGCAGGGCGGCGATGCGGCGTTCCAGTTCGGGAGACTGGTCTACGGCGAGACCGGTCTGGCGGATGAAAACGCTGCGCTCAAACACCTCTCTTGGGATGCCGAGAAGAGTTTCGCCACAGTTGTCGCCGCTGAGCTCCGGCACGGGCTCTGCAGTGCCGGTAAAGACGGCGGAGAAGCGCCCCATGGGAGAGTTGGCGCGGGCGGTATCGCGGCGGATGGTGATGTACCGCTCTCCGTCGAACAGTTCCAGGGTGCCCTGCATGGGAGTGCCGTCCCAGGGCGCGTAGCGGTTCTTGTCGGCAAGCGCGCCGCGCTCGCGGGTGGGGAGACCATATAATATTGTGCGGAGAAAAGCGCACCATGTGCTTTTTCCGCTTTCGTTGGGAGCCTCTATTATATTGAGTCCGGGACCGGGAAGCAGGGTCTGCTGCGAGAGTCTGCCGAAGGAGGCGGTCAATTTATCAAAACGCATCGGGGGTGTCTCCTATATATGGTGTGTTATTTCGTTACCTACCATTATATCATGTAGGGGAAAAAGGGAAAGGAAAAAAATCGAAAAAATTCGAATTTTCCTATTGACAATTGAAAAAAAGACTGGTATATTAAACAAGCTCTCCGCGAGAACGTCGAATGAGCAAAGCGAACTGAAAAAAGTTTGAAAAAGAATGAAAAAAGTTCTTGACAAACGGGTTTGGTTCTGATATACTCAATAATGTTCCGCTGATGCGGCGTGTACCTTGTAAATTAAACAACGAAACGAACGAAAAGCACCAGACGGTACTTGAAAAAGTACTGACTAAGAGCTTGCCT
>JAFVXA010000037.1 GCA_017501355.1 Oscillospiraceae bacterium | reverse complement strand
TAACTGTATAAACTTGTCAAATCATGGGTGTGCTTACTGCTCATGATGGGGGCTACCTTCTAATTGAACGGGCTCCCAGCTGAGCTATACCCCCAAATCTGTCCTTTTTTGCAACTTTTTTGAACTTTTTGGGGAGACATTAATCCTTTTGTCAAATCATGGGTGTGCTTACTGCTCATGATGGGGGCTACTTTCTAATTGAACGGGCTCCCAGCTGAGCTATACCCCCAGATTGACTTGTTACAAGTGGAATAATACCAAATACATGGTATTTTGTCAATAGATTATTCCCCCCTCGTCTACCAAAAACGCCCGGTATCTTGCGAGATACCGGGCGCACTTCTTCCCTGTCAGCTCTCTATATCCAGCCCCAGTTCCTCCGGACGGAAGCGGGGACAGACATTTTCGGAAGATGTGATCACGGACGCAGCCAGCATACTGCCGATCTCTATGGACTCCGCCAGCGTCTTGCCGTAGGTCAAGCCCACAGAGACACCTGCGCAGAACGCATCCCCCGCACCGGTCGTGTCCTTGACGATCACCTTGCGGGCAGGACAAATCCCTTTTTCGCCGGCACAGTTTGCATACACCGCACCCTGACCCCCCATAGTGACCACCATGGACGAAATATTTGCATTAATGACCTTTTCGCACAATATATCACGCATCTCTTCAGGAGATTTACCGTCGTAATCCTCCAAAAACAGGATACCTGCCTCCAGCTGATTGCAGATAAAACAGGTCATACGCTGCAGAAAATCACGGCGCTGAGCAGCAATGCTCATATTGGAAACCAGACCAAAGACCTTCTTGCCGTGTTTTTCAGCAAGATCCAGCACGCACTTGATAACTTCCTTTTCGATATCTACCTCGATGACCACAGAATCTGCCTGTGAGAAAATCTCGTCACCCTTCTCATCCAGAAGTTCACGCAAAGGAAGCATTGCAGGTCGCTTGGAGATCGAACCCGCCACATCCCCCTGATTATCAAACACAGCAAGCCAAGTCCCCATGCCACCTTCCCGGCTGAGGATATAATCCACATTCACCTTATGATTTCTCAGCTTATGTACCACATCTGCGCCCAAAGGACTGTCATCCACAACGCTCAAAAAGGTTGGACGCAGCTCCACATTGGCGATATCCTCCACCACATTTCTCGCTACACCGCCATGAATGTACTCTACCCGACCGACATTTCTTCCGGTAGGGATATAGGTATCCTCCGGAAAGCCCTTGATATCCACAAAAGTAGCGCCAACGACAACGATTCCCATAGCAGTTCTCCTTTGTGCCGTATTTTGAATTAAGGATATCACATCAACTGACAAAAATCGACTGCTTTTTTCTCCCAGATACAAGAAAAACACCCCGGTTTTCCGGGGTGTTTCCAAATTAATCAAAGTGCGTTGACGAGATCCACGAAAGCATCTACCACAGACTCCGCCATCTCGCGGGTCTTGGCTTCTGCCATGACACGGATCAGGGGCTCTGTGCCGGAGGCGCGAATCAGCAGACGCCCCTCGCCGTTAAATGCCGCCTCCTGCTTTGCCATCGCTTCACGGAGTGTCGGGTCTGCCATGATACGTTCCTTCAATCCTGCCACATTTGCCAGCTTCACATTCTTGAGAACCTGCGGATATTTGGGGCAAACACTGGCAAGCTCAGACGCTTTCCTACCGCTGCGCTGCAACACCTGCAGGAACTGCAGTGCCGTCAACTCGCCATCGCCGGTGGTAGCATACTCGCGGAAAATGGTATGACCGGACTGCTCACCGCCGAGGGCATAATCGCACTCCAGCATCTTCTCCAGAACGTTACGGTCGCCCACACTGGTGCAGACCAGATCAATGCCGTTGGCATTGCCAAACTCCTTCAGACCAATGTTGGACATCACTGTAGCAACCAGTGTATTGCCGCTGAGTCTCCCCTGCTTCTTCAGTTCCAGACCACAGATCGCCATGATCTGGTCACCGTCAATCTCATGCCCTTTTTCATCCACCAGCAGGCAGCGATCCGCGTCACCATCGAAGGCAACACCAATGTCATAGCCGCCGGCAACCACCTTTTCCGCCAGCAGATCCAGATGGGTTGAACCACAGTGGTCATTGATATTCACGCCATCGGGTTCAATGGCGATAAATTCCGTATGGGCGTTGAGCAGACCAAAAAGCTCCGGCGCGGTGGCACTGGCTGCGCCGCAGGCACAGTCCACCAGAATGCGAAGCCCCGACAGATCACTTTCGATCGAACTGCGAAGGTGATGGATATAATCTTTCTTCAACTGACGCATGCCGTGCAGACGGCGACCGATGGCAAATCCCTTCTTCTCCACCATGGGCACACCGGAGAGGATCTTCTCCTCCACCTTCAGCTCCGTTTCGTCGGGAAGCTTATAACCCTTGCTGTTGAACACCTTGATGCCGTTATGCTCGAAAGGATTGTGGGACGCGGAGATCACAATGCCCGCATCCGCCTGCTCCTGTACGGTGAGGAATGCTACCGCGGGGGTAGGAATGGTGCCGAGCGGGATCACATTACCGCCCACAGAGCAGATGCCTGCCATGAGGGCGGATTCCAGCATATCCGAAGAAATGCGGGTGTCCTTGCCAATGGTCATCACCGGGGCGCGCCCCAGTTCCTCCTCCAGCACGGTGGAAACCGCCTGACCGACACGATATGCAAGATCTGCCGTCAGGTTCTCACCCACCACGCCGCGGATACCGTCAGTTCCGAAAAGCTTACCCATTTTAATGTCCTCCACACATCAAATAGAAAGTTGCTCCATCGGGCTGTCAGCACAGCCCCCGGGAATCGGGAGATGGAGATGTTCATACGCCTTACGGGTCGCGCAGCGACCACGGGGTGTACGGCTGAGGAAGCCAAGCTGCATGAGATAGGGTTCGTACACATCTTCCAAAGTGATCGCCTCTTCGCCGATGGTAACGGCGAGGGTTTCCAGTCCCACAGGACCGCCGCCATAATGCTCAATGATGGCATGGAGCATCCGGCGGTCGATGGGGTCAAGACCCAGATAGTCGATCTCAAGGGCAGACAGTGCCGTGTCTGCCACTTCTCTCGTGATCACGCCGTCTGCCTTCACCTGCGCAAAGTCACGGACACGGCGCAGCATACGGTTGGCAATACGGGGTGTTCCGCGGGAGCGGCGGGCGATCTCCATCGCGCCCTCCTCTTCAATGGGCACGCGAAGAATGCCTGCACTGCGCGTCACGATGCCGCAGAGCTCCTCGGGAGAATACAGTTCCAGACGCAGTGTCACGCCGAAACGGTCACGCAGGGGCGCAGAAAGCTGACCGCTGCGGGTGGTCGCGCCAATCAGCGTAAACTTCGGCAGATCCAGACGAATGGAGTTGGCAGAGGGACCCTTGCCGATGATGATATCGAGGGCATAATCCTCCATAGCGGGATAGAGCACCTCTTCCACCGCGCGGTTCAGACGGTGGATCTCATCCACAAAGAGGATATCGTTTTCATTGAGATTGGTCAGAAGCGCCGCCAGATCTCCCGCCTTTTCAATGGCAGGACCGGAGGTGATACGGATGTTCACGCCCATCTCCGCGGCAATGATGCCCGCAAGGGTGGTTTTGCCGAGACCGGGAGGACCGTGCAGCAGCACATGATCCAGCGGCTCGGTTCTCTGCTTCGCCGCCTGAATAAACACAGACAGATTTTCCTTCGCCTTGGTCTGACCCACATAATCATCCAAAGTCTTGGGGCGCAGGCTCGTCTCCGCCGCGTCCTCCGGCAGGAAGGATTTGGAGACCAAAGGTTCCCCGTAAATATCATTTCCGAAATCGAGGCTCACACGCTCACCTCCTTATTGTTGATCAGTTGCGCACCATGCGCTTGAGTGCCTGACGGATGAGTTCCTCCAGCGGAAGATTCTCCACATCCAAGCCCTTGAGTGCCGCAGCAGCATCCTGCGAGGAATAGCCCAGCACTGCCAGTGCCGCAGCCGCTTCCGCCGCCTTGCTGCCCACAGCCATCTGACCGGAAACAGCAGGGGCGGTAAAGCCCACTTCCGTCGTCACCTGTGCCATCTTGTCCTTGAGCTCCAGAATGATGCGCTGGGCGATCTTCTTGCCGATACCGGGGGCGGCGGTCAGCGCCTTCTCATCCCCGGAGAGGATGGCAAGTGCCAGAGAATCGGGCGTGGTGGCACTGAGAATAGCGAGGGCTGCCTTGGGACCCACACCGGAAACGCCGAGAAGCTGACGGAAACAGGAAAGCTCCCTCTGAGAAGCAAAGCCGAACAGATCCACCGCATCCTCACGGACATTTAGATGGGTATAGAGTCTGGTCTTTTCCCCCTTCTTCAGCTGAGAAAGGGTGTGATTGGTGGTAGCGCAGGCGTAGCCCACACCGCCGCAGTCGATCACTGCCAGATTCGGTTCAATCACGGCAACAGAGCCGTCGACGAAATACAACATAAGTAAACGCTCCTTAAATGGTCTGCTTCGCAGCAAGATTCTGCTTTTGCAGCAGTGAGGTGGCGCAGCGGGCATGGCACAGAGCGATCGCCAGTGCATCCGCCGCATCATCGGGACGGGGCAGATCGTTCAGGCGCAGCAAACGTCTGGTCATGTCCATCACCTGCCGCTTATCCGCCTTTCCATAGCCTGCCACAGCCTGCTTCACCTGCATGGGGGTATACTCAAACAGGGGTACGCCCATCCGCTCTGCCGTGGCAAGGATCACACCGCGTCCATGGGCAACGGCAATACCTGTTGTGATATTGTTCGAGAAAAAGAGTTCCTCCACCGCCATCACATCGGGCTTTGTGAGCTGCAGCAGCTCCTCCATATCCCGCTCGATCTGCAGCAGGCGCTTTGCAAGAGGCAATCCTGCAGGCGTATTGATCGCCCCGTAATGGATCATCTGATCCCGTCCCCGCTCGGACTCGATCAGTCCAAAGCCCACAATGGCAATACCGGGGTCAATGCCGAGAATACGCATGCGCCGCCTCCTTTTTCTGAAATCGCGGCACACAGCCGTCTTTATTATTATAACAAAAGAATATATTCGGGCGCAAGAGAGAAATAGAAAATTTGTTTGATATTTCTCTCACGATGGAAGAAATATTTAAGTCGGACTTTCCGAAAAAAGTCCGACTTTCGTGATCCTTATGCTCTCGGATGTGCCTTGTTGTAGACATCCTTCAGTTGATTTTTCGCTACATGGGTATAGATCTGGGTGGAAGAGATATCGGCATGCCCCATCATCTCCTGAATCGCCCGCAGATCCGCGCCATTCTCCAGCAGATGCACCGCAAAGGAATGACGCAGGGTGTGAGGAGTGATGTCCTTGCTGATCTGCGCCTTTTCCTGATAATACTTGATGATCTTCCAAAAACCCTGACGGCTCATACGCTCGCCATTCATGTTCACAAAGAGCGCCTGTTCCCCTTCATCTGCCACAAGCTGGGGACGGACATCGTCCAAATAGTCCTGCAGCGCCTTCACTGCCACGGGATACAGGGGGATCATACGACTCTTTCCCTTGCTCTCGCAGAGGATAAAGCCCGCCTCCGGATTCACGCTCTTCACATCAAGAGAGATCAGTTCGCTCACGCGAATGCCTGTTGCATACAGCAGTTCCAGCATGGCATGATCCCGAATCCCCTTGGGCTCTGCGCACTGTGGTTGCTCCAGAAACAGCTCCACCTCTTTACTGGTGAGGATCTGGGGATATTTTTTCTCAACAGGGGCTGTGGTCACACCCTTGGCAGGGTTGTTCTTGATGAGAGACTTCATCATCAGATGAGAGAAAAACGCCTTGATGGCAACGAGAGAACGGGTGACAGAGGCGGGAGACTTGCCCTTCTCCTGCATCCAATCTGTGTATGCCTGCACCTGCTCCTTCTTCACGCGGCGGAAATCCACCTTGCCGAACTCACCGAGATACTCCTGAAACTGGCGCAGATCACGGACATAGGAGCTGACCGTGTTGGGAGAAGAATGCTTCTCCGTTTCGAGATATACTTGAAAATCATGGATGCGATCCGTCAAACCCTTCCCCTCCTTTCCTCTCAGCTCAGGTGGTAAGCAGCTGCAGCAGCCATGGCGTCAACCACAGATCCAGCAGCGCACCCACCAGCAGAACCGCCGCAGCGGCAAAAAACTTTGTAAAATACTGCACCCCGTACAGTTCTGTCCCCCGCCGACCACCATACCCGAGGGTATAGCCCGCAAGCTCCCAAGAGCTGCGGAATGCCTGCACCGCCAGCACCAGAAAGCAGGGCAGTGTCAGCAGATATCGAAGTCCGAACAGCGCAAGGGACAGCAGCGCTCCCTTTTCCCCAAAGGATGTCGTAAAGCAGCAGACCGAATAGGAAAAGGAAAACGTCAGCAGTGTCGCAAGGACCGGGATCATCAACACACCAAATGAAGCAAAGCCCAACGCGAACACCAGCAAGGGATAGCGAAAATAAACAAGCATCGACTGTAACAGATGCTTTGCCGTAAAGCTCATCCGGGGGGCAGCCTGCACATAGCCCTGCAGATACTGCCGCAGCTCCGGCGAAACCTCCGCCATGCGGGAAACCGATGCAGCACGTCCCAGATACAGTCCCAACAAAAAACACAGGAAAAAAAGCCCCAGCGTCGTCAGAGAATGTTTCTCCTTCGAGCTGGTCTTTACACGACTCACAGCTTCCATGCACTCACCTCATCCTAACACTATGCGGCAAACACAAAAAAAGAAGCCTTATTTGTAAACTTCGCACTACAATAATATGTCAAATTATCCGTTGGCGCAAGGAAAAAAGTAACCAATCACAAAAGTTTGTAGATTCTGTCAAAATATTATGTAAACGCAGCATCGGCGACATTTTTCTCAAAATAACGGATTTCCCACCTTCGTCCACATCTTGTGTCATGGGTCTGTGTCTTATTGCAAAATGTAGGAATATATGACAAATTTTTACAGCACGCACAGTTTTTTCCTTTTGTCAACCAAAAATCCGGTCGAATTGAACTTTTTGTTCATATTCACCACTGCCTTCAGCTGCGTCTCCGCTTCCCGCTCCGTCCATCCCGCTTCCTGCTTTTTCCCATAAAAAGTCCCGCAAACAGCGCAGAAAGGAAGCCCACGAGCGGCAGCAGCCAGCGCTGTCCGTCCAGAGCGGCAGAACCAAACGCCAGATAGCCCACGAGCAGTGCAAGCAGCTGAACTCCCACCCCCGTCAGCAAAGCGGCGGAAAACACGCTCCACTTCCCTCTTCGCACCAGAAACAGTGTTCCCACAGCCGAGGATAGCCCTGCTGCAAGCAGCATCGGCAGCAGGAGCTTTTCCGTGTCTGCCCATTCGTTCACCGCCAGAAGGGCGCTGAACATGGGGATCGCCAGGTACAGCAGGCCGGTCAGCAGCAGCGCCGCCAATACCTGCTTCCATTTCTTTTTCATAAAGCAAAACCTCCTCCGGTTGGCTTGCTACAGCCTATTCCGAAGGAGGTCAACTTTATGATTGATTATGCTTATTCTTCGACCTTGGTCTCAGTCTCGGTCTTGGCAGCAGCCTTTGCGTTCTTCTTTTCAGCGGCTGCGGCAGCAGCGGCAGCTGCAGCGGTATCGTTGCTGGAGATGCCCCACTTTGCGATTTCGATGCGAACGCGATCCTCGCTGGTCTCAAAGACAATGGTCTCATCCATGATGGCAACGACCTTGCCCTTCATACCGCCGATGGTGGTGATGCTGTCACCCTTCTTCAGTGCGTCACGCATTTCCTGTGCTGCCTTCTTGCGCTTATTTTCCGGACGGATCATCAGGAAATAGAACAGCGCGATCATAACGACAAGCATAATGATACTGTACAGATCCATAGTGTAAAAAGACTCCTTTATGTTTTTTGTTTCGCGTAAAAAATATTATACCTAATATTGGAACAGATTGCAAGAGTGACTTTTCACACTCTTTTTTCCAGTTTTCCGCTGTAACGGGCACGGAATTGCTCAAACGTGCCTTCATCAAGGGAGGTGCGGATCCGCTCGGCAAGCGTATTGTAGAAATACAGGTTGTGCATCACCGCAAGACGCATGGCAAGCATCTCCTCTGCCTTGAACAAATGGCGCAGGTACGCCTTGGAGAAGTTGCGGCAGGTGGGGCAATCGCACTCCGGATCGAGGGGCGTTTCATCCTCGGCATACTTTTCGTTACGGATGTTTACCGTGCCGCTCCAGGTGAAGAGTTTACCGTGGCGGGCATTGCGGGCAGGCATCACACAGTCAAAGAAGTCCACACCTCTTGCCACTGCCTCAATGATGTTGGAGGGCGTACCCACGCCCATGAGGTAGCGGGGCTTCTCCTCGGGCATGTGGGGTTCCACCGCATCGATGATGTCATACATCACCTGTGTCTCCTCGCCCACGGCGAGACCGCCGATGGCAAAGCCATCGCAGTCCAGATCACGGATCTTCTTCATGTGCTCCACACGGAGATCCGCATAGGTGCCGCCCTGATTGATGCCAAAGAGCATCTGATCGGGATTCACGGCGCCCGGCTCGGCGCAGTATTCCTTATGCGCCTTCACGCAGCGCTCCAGCCACCGATAGGTACGGTCGCAGGAGTCCTTGACATACTTGTAGGGGGCGGGATTCTCGATGCACTCGTCAAACGCCATGGCGATATCAGAGCCGAGATTCGCCTGAATGCGCATACTCTCCTCAGGACCCATGAAGATCTTGTGTCCATCCAGATGGGAGGCAAAGGTCACGCCCTCCTCCTTGATCTTGCGCAGTCCTGCCAGCGAGAACACCTGAAAGCCGCCGCTGTCAGTGAGGATAGGACCATCCCAATTCATAAACTTATGCAGTCCACCCATGCGCTTGACCAGTTCATCACCGGGGCGCAGGTGCAGATGGTAGGTATTGCTCAGTTCGATCTGGCACTTGAGCTCCTTCAGATCCAGCGCACTCACCGCGCCCTTGATCGCCCCCTGCGTACCCACGTTCATAAACACAGGGGTCTGTACCGTGCCGCCGTGGGCACACTGAAACTCACCGCGGCGGGCACGTCCTTCTTTTTTGATCACTCGAAACATCGTTTTCCTCTTTATGCGTTTTCTGCATTGGCAGCCTGCTCTGCCTTGTCCTTTGCCTCCAGCTCCTCGAAGAAGAAGCGAAGCTCCTGACGGGTTTTCTGATCCAGCTCATTCTTATACTGCCAGCGGCAGGTTGCCACAAGGCTGCAGAGGGTGTGGAAGGGACGCTCCTTGATCTTGTGGCGGATCTTCAGAAAAGCTTCCTTACCGCCCACAGCCTGCAGGTCCTCCACCGTGTAAATGCCCACCTCACCCAGCAGGTCGATGAGCTCAAAGCTGATATTGGGAACTTCCTTATATGCCAGTTTCGTTGCCATGGTAATCTCCTTTACAGTTGTTGCACTACAACAGTTTTAATGAATAAACATCGCATCACCGAAGCTGAAGAAGCGATACCGCTCCTTCACTGCTTCCTCATACGCCGCAAGGACATGCTCGCGTCCCGCGAGGGCGCTGACCAGCATCACAAGGGTGGATTCCGGCAGGTGGAAATTGGTCACCAGCGCATCCAGCACCTTGAATTTGTAGCCGGGATAGATAAAGATCTTCGTCCAGCCGGAGCAGGCTCTCATGGTGCCGTCCTCCGCCGCCCAGGACTCAATGGTGCGGCAGGAGGTGGTCCCCACGCAGATGACCCGACCGCCCTTTGCCTTGGTCTCATTGATGAGATCCGCAGTCTCCTGCGGGATCTCGCAGTATTCGCTGTGCATCTCATGGTCCAGCACATCCTCTGCCTGCACAGGGCGGAAGGTACCAAGACCCACATGAAGGGTCACATAGCCGATGCCGATACCCATGCCGCGGATCTGCTCCAACAGCTGCGGCGTAAAGTGCAGTCCCGCCGTGGGGGCTGCGGCAGAGCCGCTGACCTTGGAATAGACGGTCTGATAACGTTCCTGATCCTGCAGTTCTTCTTTGATATAGGGCGGCAGAGGCATTTTGCCGAGCCGCTCCAGCACCTCAAGGAAGATGCCCTCGTATTCAAAGCGCACCAGTCGTCCGCCGCCCTCGGTCTCGCCGACGATCTCCGCCGTGAGCGCACCGTCACCAAAGGTGATGCGGGCACCGGGGCGCAAGCGCCGTCCGGGACGAACCAGACACTCCCAGGTCTTTTCCCCCTTGTCCTTCAGCAGCAGTACCTCACAGGCACCGCCAGTACCTTCCTTTGCACCGAGCAGGCGGGCAGGCAGCACGCGGGAGTTATTGAGGATCAGACAGTCGCCGGGACGGAGAAACGCAGGCAGATCAAAGAAATGCCGATGCTCCCACTCCCCCGTTTCCTTATCCAGCACCAGCATACGGGAGGAGTCCCGCTGCTGCAAGGGAGTCTGCGCAATCAGTTCTTCGGGCAGATCATAGTAAAAATCATGGGTTTTCATGGAATATTGTAACCTCACTGAATGGTGATTCCGGTATAGTAGAAATTCAGAATATCGCGGTAGCTATAGCCCTGCTTTGCCATGGCATTGGCACCCCACTGGCTCATGCCCACATTGTGACCGTTACCGGTGCCTTCGATCAGAATGCCATTGGCGATATCGCTGCCGCTCTGCTGATTGCTGCTGATCTCCTCTACCCCTGCAGAGGTGATGACATAGGGCGTGTCGTTGTAAACACTCACCGAACCGTCACCGCCGATGACATAGCTGCCACCAATGGAGGCGATGGTGTCACCCTCGTTGACGAAATAGCGGGTGGCATTGCCGCCGTTGATGGTAAATCGCTGGCTCTTTGTCCCCAGTGCGATACGGCAGGTCTCCCCCTTCACGGTATAGGTTTTGCCGCTTTGATCCACAAAGGTCACGGAATAGACGTTGCCGTTGGGGGTATATTCCGAAACATAGACACTTGCCAGTGTGCCCAGCTTGTAGCCGGAATAACGGCTTGCCAGACGGCTGCCGAGAGAGGATGCCGTATAGCTCACCGAATAATTGTATCCGGAGATCTTGTTTGCAATGGACGCTTCATAGGGATCTGCCTTGCCCTTGAGATAGGGATGCTCCGTACTCCAGATATTCTTCGCATCCTCCGACGCGCCGCCGTTGGAGGCGGAATAAACCGCATAGATGGGCTTGCCCTCATAGTACATACAAAGACCCGCCGTTGCTTCCACCGCCTCGTCAGAGACCGTGGTATGATCGTTGTACTGGAAGTCCACGCCGAAATACACCTGACAGTCCTCACTGTTGCAGACATCGAAGCCGTACTTGCTGTGGCGCTCCCCCACACGGGTCACATAGGTGCGGGCGCAGATCGCCTGCGCCTTCAGCGCCTCCAGGGGCCAGGAATTGCTCATTTCATAGGGGACGACGCACTTGATGTAATCCTCCAGCCCCACCACGCTATATACATAGAGGCTGTTGCTGCCGCTGACGCGGCGATACTGGAAGCCGCCATAATACTTCTTTGCCTTAAACCAGGTCTGGGTGGGTTCATTGCCGCTGCGGCATGCCTGCAAAGCGAAGTCGTACCAGCCCTTATAATCAAACTGGAAGAGGATCCGCTGCTCGGCACGTGCAGTCACTGTCACACCGGTGGCACTGGGACCGACAACCGTGCCGCCGAGCTCCACTGCTGCAGTCACAGCCTCTCCCTCCGAGAGGTAGCTTCCCACACGCACATAGAATACACCGTCCACGCACGCTACATAGCCGCCCCTCGCATCTGCTGCCTGTTGTGCCGTGGCAAAATCCGGATAGGTCTCGGGAATTTGCACATGCCAGCCGCCCAGCACAGTCTGCCCGCTGCCGCTGGTGATCTCTCCATCCTTGCCGTAGGCAATGCTTCCATCGGGGGTCACACTGACAGAGTTCTCTTCGATATAGCCAAGAGACACAAACTGCCGCGCCTCGTCATAGTAGCCCAGCTCAAAGCCATCGCCCAGACCCGTAACGACCTGCGCGTTGGCACTGTACAGGGAATTGCTGCCGTAATAAAGTCCCACCTTGACCACATCATTGGTCACCGCAGACGCAGAAACAGTGAAAGACGCCATGAGCAGTACAAGCAAGGTACAATAATAGAGAATTTTCTTCATCGGGAACCTCCGGAATATATCGCTGCGAAGCCCTTGCAGACTTCGCGAAAAGCACATTCGCATACAAAATAAATTATAGTATATTTCGACACGCTTTTCAAGCAATTCCACAGCGCCCACAAAGAAAAATGGGCGGTCAGCACCACTGACCGCCCAAAACAATTTACATCGTCACCTTATGGAACACTTTCTTGCCCTTCTTGATGATCAGACCCTCTGCAAAGGCTTCGGGTGCATAGCTTGCGCTGACCTCTGCCTTCACGTCGCCCACCATGACACCGCCCTGCTGGATCAGACGTCTTGCCTCGCCGTTGGATGCGCAGAGACCTGCCTTGACCATGAGGGTCATCAGACCAATGCTGCCGTTCTCGAAATCAGCCTCGCTCAGCACAGTGGTGGGCATATTGGCACTGTCGCCTGCGCCGCCGAAGAGCGCCTTAGCTGCAGTCTGTGCCTTTTCTGCCTCTTCCTCGCCGTGGACGAGCTTGGTCAGCTCGTATGCAAGAATTTCCTTCGCAGTGTTGAGCTGCGCGCCCTCCCACTTGTCCATCTCGTCGATCTGCTCGAGGGGCAGGAAGGTCAGCATACGGATGCACTTGAGCACGTCTGCATCCTCCACGTTTCTCCAGTACTGGTAGAAATCGAAGGGGCTGGTCTTGTTGGGATCGAGCCACACAGCGCCGCTGGCGGTCTTGCCCATCTTCTTGCCCTCGCTGTTGAGCAGCAGAGTGATGGTCATGGCGTGTGCATCCTTGCCGAGCTTGCGGCGGATCAGCTCAGTGCCGCCGAGCATATTGCTCCACTGGTCATTGCCGCCGAACTGCATATTGCAGCCATGGCTCTGATACAGGCGATAGAAGTCGTAGGACTGCATGATCATATAGTTGAACTCCAGGAAGCTCAGACCCTTTTCCATGCGCTGCTTGTAGCACTCTGCGCGGAGCATATTGTTCACACTGAAGCAAGCGCCCACCTCACGCAGCACGTCCACATAGTTCAGATCCAGCAGCCAGTCAGCGTTGTTAACCATCTGCGCTTTACCCTCACCGAACTCGATGAAGCGCTCCATCTGCTTCTTGAAGCAGTCGCAGTTGTGCTGAATGGTCTCCTTGGTCATCATGCTGCGCATATCGGTACGACCGGAGGGGTCGCCGATCATGGCAGTGCCGCCGCCGATGAGGGCGATGGGCTTGTTGCCTGCCATCTGCAGGCGCTTCATCAGGCACAGCGCCATGAAGTGACCCACATGGAGGGAATCAGCGGTGGGGTCAAAGCCGATGTAGAACACAGCCTTGCCGTTGTTGACCATCTCACGAATTTCTTCTTCGTTGGTGACCTGCGCGATCAGACCGCGCTCTACCAGTTCTTCATAAATCTGCATGGTTTTCGATCTCCTCTTTATGTCAAGATAATGGTTATTTGAGGGAATATGGTGCGTCTTTGCAAAAAAACGCCCTCCGTCCCTCATCGGGACAGAGGGCGAAACAATTTCGCGGTACCACCTCTGGTTCGCCGCCCCCTCACGGAAAGCGACCTCACGCCGTTTGATCACACGGCAGCGCGGTAACGGGCGCACCCGGTACGTGCCTACTGGGGTTTCCCTGTTCGGACGTCGGCTCCAAGGTGTATTCTCTGCATCTCACCCTCCCCCTTGCACCGACCGGGGGCTCTCTTCGCGGCAGAAAAAGCAGATACTTCTCCTCTTCAACGCTGTAACGAGAGGTATTTTACCCTGTTTTTTCAAGTTTGTCAACCGACTATGAACAGGTAAATCAGCTTTAGCGATGCGCAGCTTTGAACTTCTCTGCCGCGTCCAACAGCTCCTCGCTGCTGCGGAGCATGGCATCGGAGACAAGGGTGCCACCGGTGATGCGGCTGAGCTCCTGACAGCGCTGCGCACGATCCAGTCTGCAGACCTCGGTATAGGTGCGACCATTGCGTTCGCCCTTCTCCACCGAGAAATGCACATCCGCCATGGCGGCGATCTGGGGCAGATGGGTCACGCAGAGCACCTGTTTGGCACGGGAGACCATGGCGAGCTTCTCTGCCACCTTCTCCGCCGCGCGACCGGACACACCCGTGTCCACCTCGTCGAACACCAGCGTCCCCACCTCGTCCTGCTCTGCCAGCACATTTTTCAGCGCCAGCATAATGCGGGCAAGCTCACCGCCGGAGGCAACACGGTCAATGGGCTTCAAGGCTTCGCCCACGTTGGCAGACATCAGGAAGCGGATCACATCCATACCGTCGCTTGCGGGTTCTTTTTCCGTAAAATCCACCGCAAACTGAACTTTCGGCATATCCAGCTGACGAAGTTCCGTCAGGATGCGCTGTTCAAGCTCCTGTGCCGCCGCCCTGCGGGCAGCGGAAAGCCGCTTGCCTGCGTCTCTCACCTTCGCTTCCTGCTTCTTCTCCTCCCCCTGCAAACGCAGCAGGGTATCATCCGCAAATTCAATGCGATCCAGTTCCTCGCGGCAGCGGTCGAGATACTCCAGCATCTCCTCGACGCTGGCGCCGTATTTCTTTTTCAGTCGGTACAGCCGATCGCAGCGTTCCTCCACGCTGTCCAGCTCCTCGGGAGAAAACTCATATTCCCGCCGCAGATCACGCAGACTCTCCGCCACATCTGCCGCTTCACAGCAAAGCTCGTGCAGGCGCTTTGCCAGTTCCTCAAAAGAGCCGCCGTAGCGTTTGAGGCTGCGCAGCTCCTCTGCTGCGTTTTGCAGCGCCGCCACCGCGCCGCTGCTGTCCTCCCCGCCGCTGAGACAGGCATCCGCCCCGTCAATGGCGGAGGAGAACTTTTCGCTGTTGCGGAGAATTTCCCGCCGCTCGGCAAGCTTTTCCTCTTCCCCTGCCACCAGCTCCGCCCGCTCCAGCTCGTCGATCTGGAAACGGAGGGTATCCATGCGCCGCGCCTTTTCGGATTCGTCCATGGAAAGGCTGCGGATCTTTCCGCGCAGCTCCGCAAGGGCATCGAACTCACGGCGGTATTCCTCCATCTGTCCCCCGGTCAAACCGAAGCGGTCGAGATATGCGCCGTGCTGCTCCTCGTCCAGCAGCTGCTGCCCATCATGCTGCCCGTGGATGTCCAGCAGGCGGCTGCCAAGCTCACGCAGCTGTGCTACCGACACCGGGCGACCGTTCACACGGCAGACATTCTTGCCGTCTGCCGTCAGCTCACGCTGGAGGAACAGCTCCTCCCCCGCTTCCACACCATAGGGCTCCAGCACTTCGGCGCTGATGCCGGAAAACTGGGCGGTGACCCGCGCCTTCGCCGCACCTGTGCGGATGAGATCCCGGGATGTACGCCGACCCAGCACTGCGCCGAGGGCGTCGATCACGATGGATTTACCCGCACCCGTCTCACCCGTGAGGGCATTGAAGCCCGTGTCAAAGCAGATCTCCGACTCCTCGATCACGGCAATATTCTCAATATGGAGCAGTTCCAGCATCCGCTTTGCCCTCCTCAGACTATCGTTACAGAGTTTCCTTCAGTTCTTCCACAAAGTCAGCCGCCGCGGTTTCGCTGCGCATGACAAGGAACGCCGTGTCATCGCCCGCAAGGCTGCCCACCATTTCCTTGATGTCCATGGCATCCACAGAAGCGCAGGCGGCATTGGCAAGACCGGGCATGGTCTTGATGACCACAATGTTCTGGGCATAATCCAGACTGATCACGCTCTCGCAGAAAATGGTGCGAAGCTTCTCCGTCACGTTCAGATGGTGCTTCACGGCAGAAACCGCATACTTATAGCCGCCCTTGCCCGTAGGCTGCTTGACAAGGTGCAGCTGCTTGATATCTCTGGAAATCGTTGCCTGGGTGCTGCTGATGCCCATATCCTTCAGATATGCCAGCAGTTCTTCCTGGGTCTCCACATCGTGATCACGAATGACCTGCAGAATCCGTTCCTGTCGCTCATTTTTCATGCTGCACTCCTCCTGTACCCATTTTTCTTTCATATTCATCAAAGAAGCCGCGCCCCTTCAGACGAAGAAGCTGCGTCTCAAATTTCGAGCATCTGAGCTCCACCGTATCGCCCCGATGGAGAGAAAAGGCTCTTCCGCCGTCCACGGAAAGGAAGCCGCTGATGTAATTCTTTTCAAGCGACTCGATGGTCAGCACATCCTCTGCCTCCAGCACCCAGGAACCGATGGGCAGGTTCATGGGGCAGACAGGGGTCATAATGATGCCGCGGATCTTGGGGGACATGACAGGTCCGCCCGCAGAGCGGGAGTAACCCGTGGAGCCCGTTGCGGTGGCGGCGATGAGACCGTCACCGCGAAGATAGAGCATACGCTGCCCGTTGATGTCCACGCCGAGGTTCACCACGCGGGAGACCGCGCCCTTGTTCACCACCGCCTCGTTCAGCGCAAGGGTATTGTAGATCACACGCCCCTCCCGCCGCACGGAAACATCCAGCATCATGCGCCGCTCGATCTTCCACGCTTCGTCGCTGAGCTTTTCGATCAGCGGCACTTCGTCCATTTCAAGATCGCAGATAAAGCCAAGGTGACCCACATTCACTGCAAGGATGGGGCACTGATGCCGCGCCGCATGGGGGGCGACACGCAGGATCGTACCGTCACCGCCGAGGGTGATGAGCAGGTCTGCCTGCTCCACCGCATCCACCAGCGGCAGGAAGGGGATCCCCAGTCCATCCGTGGGCGCATCGGTTTCAAAGGGATAGGTCAGTATACAGGTAAAGCCCTTTTCCCGCAGAATGTCCAACGCTTCCTTCGTGTATTTCAGTTCCGAATCCCGCTTCGGATTCGGGCAAAGAGCAACTGTTCTCAATGGCTCTCCTCCTTCGTCAGCGCCCCATGGGAGCGCTCAACCAGATCCTCCAGATCAAAGGTGCCACTCTCTCCGCCGTGGAGGGCAAGATAGCCAAGGTACTCGATATTTCCCTCAGGTCCTCTGATGGGAGAATAATCCAGAGCAATCACTGTAAAGTCATTTTCCTTCGCATGGATAAGGAAGTTTTCCAGCACTTCCTTATGCACTTCCGGGTCGCGGACCACGCCCTTTTTGCCCACCTTGTCCTTGCCCGCCTCAAACTGGGGCTTCACAAGGCAGACCACATGACCGTCACTTTTCAGCACTCTTGCGAGGGCGGGCAGAATCAGCTTCAACGAAATGAAGGATACGTCCACCGATGCGAAATCCAGTTCCTCCGGGATCTGATCATGGGTGAGATTACGGGCATTGGTGCGTTCGAGAGAGACCACGCGCTCGTCGCTTCTCAGCTTCCAGTCCAGCTGACCATAGCCCACGTCCACAGCGTACACCTTCACCGCGCCGTTTTGCAGCATACAGTCGGTAAAGCCGCCTGTGGATGCACCGATGTCGCCGCAGATGCAGCCATCCAGCTGCAAGCCAAAGGAGCTCATCGCCTTTTCCAGCTTCAGTCCGCCGCGGCTCACATATTTCAGCGTATTGCCCCGCACCTCAATGGGGGCGGTTTTCAGCACAGAAGTGCCGGGCTTATCCACCCGCTGACCGTTCACAAAGACCAGTCCGCTCATAATGGTCGCCTGTGCCTTGGCACGGCTCTCCGCCATGCCGAGTTCCACCAGCAACACGTCCAAACGCTCTTTTTCCTTCATATCCTTCCACCTCCCGCCGCCAACGCGGCGCAAAAGTCAATTTTATCTGATCATCGTTTTCACGCGCTCAGCAAGCCCCTCGGCATCGAGCCCCAGCGCCTTGTGCAGCTCTGCCAGCGTGCCCTGATGAGGGATATCTCTGCCGAGATTGGCAAGACCATAGGTCTTTCTCTCACCCCGATGGGCAAACGCTGCCAGCAGTTGCTCGCCTGCGCCGCCGCTTTGCGCCGATTCCTCCGCGATCAGCACTGCTCCATAGGGCGCGAGCGCCTTCACCAAGGCATCCTCATCCAACGGAGCGACCACGTGCAGCTTCCACACAGCCGCCGAGATCCCCCGCTGCGCCAGCAGCTCTGCCGCCGCAAGGGCATTGTTCGTGAGCAGTCCGTAGGTCACGATGGCACAGTCACTGCCCTCTCTCACGCAGGAGAAGTCGCTGCCGTCCCAATCGGTCTTGTATGCACCCTCCACCCCGCGGGGATAACGGACGGTGACAGAACCGCTGTTCTCCAGCACCGCATGGCGCAGCATGGAGTGCAGCTCTGCAAAATTCGCAGGAGAATACACCTTCATCCCCGGCACAGAGGAAAGATAGCCCACATCGAAGATGCCGTGATGGGTCTCGCCATCGGCACCCACCAGTCCCGCGCGATCCACCGCAAACACTGCATGGAGCTTGCAGAGGGAGATATCGTGGATGAGCTGATCGTAGCCCCGCTGCAGGAAGGTGGAGTAGACCGCAAAGACAGGGATACTGCCCTGCATGGCAAGTCCTGCCGCGAGGGAAACGGCGTGCCCCTCTGCGATACCCACATCGAAGAAACGCTGCGGGTACTGCTCGGCAAAGCCATTCAGCCCCGTCCCCTCCTTCATGGCAGCGGTGATGGCGCAAACCTTTTCTTCCTCTGCTGCAAGCTGCATCAGCGTTTCGCCGAACACAGCGGAGAAATCCCGCTTGCCCGCAGTGCTGACGCCTTTTTCCGGGTCAAAGGCACCCACGCCGTGGTAGAGGTTCGGCTCCTTGACTGCGGGTGCATAGCCCCTGCCCTTCTCCGTCTTGATGTGCACCACAACGGGACCGGACTGCTCCTTTGCCCACTGCAGGGTATTGGTGATCTGCTCCACATCATGTCCGTCCACCGGACCGAGATAGGTAAAGCCCATATCCTCAAACAGGGTACTGTAGGGATAGATGGACTGCTTGATCAGCGTCTTGACGCAATGGTTCACCTGATAGACCTTATTCTCCTCCACGTCATCGCCAAAGAGACCGCGATACCACTTCTTGAACGTATAGTAGCCCCGCTTGGTGCGGAGTTTTTTCAAATGCTCGGAAATACCGCCCACGTTGCCGCTGATGGACATACCGTTGTCATTGAGCAGGATGATCAGCGGTTCGCCGGATTCACCCGCGTCGTTGAGCCCCTCATAGGCAAGACCGCCCGTGAGCGCGCCGTCACCGATGAGGGCAAGGACACTGTAATCCTGCTTCTGCAAGGTGCGCGCCCGCGCCATGCCGAGGGCAACGGAAACGGAATTGGAGGCATGTCCCGCAATAAAGGCATCGTGTACGCTTTCGTGGGGCTTGGGGAAGCCGGAAAGTCCCTCATATTGGCGCAAACGGGCAAACCCCTCCTGCCGTCCGGTGAGGAGCTTATGCACATAACACTGGTGTCCCACATCGAACACCAGTCTGTCTTTTTCCGTATCAAACACCCGATGGATGGCGACGGTCAGCTCGACCACGCCCAGATTGGATGCCAGATGACCGCCGGTTTTGGCGACCGAGGACACCAGAAACTCTCTCAGCTCCGCGCAGAGCGTCTCGCACTCTTTCTTACTGAGCTTCTTCACATCCGCCGGGGAATGGATTTGTTCCAGAATCAAAGCAAGGACTCCTTTCGGATGATTTGCTGTGTACCGATCCGTCGAATCGGATAAACGTGCTTTTCGACCATTCCGGTACATCATGAGTATACACCCGTTTTCACGAATATACAAGCATAGATGAATATTGGACGAAAAAAAGTCGGGCGCTTTTGCACCCGACTTCGATTCAGTTTCCTCTTGTGGCAAGCTCGTCCGCCAACTGCTCCAAAAAGGCGGTATCGCCGCCCCAGCTGCAGCTGCGCAGAGCAGTCTTTGCCTCTTCGGTATAGCGCTTCACCCGCTCTGCGCAGCCCTCAAGCCCCAGCAGAGTTACGTAGGTGGTCTTTTCGTTTTCCGCATCAGAGCCGATGGGCTTGCCAAGATCCTCCTCCGTGGCGATCACATCCAGCATATCATCGCGGATCTGGAAGGCAAGACCCAGCTTTGTCGCATACTCCTTCGCGGCGGCAAAGCAGCCCTCCTCCACCTCCCGGTGACCGAAGGATGCGATCACACCCATGACACAGGCAGCGCGGAGCAGCGCACCCGTCTTTTTGTCGTGGATCTCCAACAGTTCCTCTTCCGTGTGGGGCTTGCCGTCCCCCATGGTATCGTAATACTGACCGCCGCACATACCTTCCTCGCCTGCCGCTCTTGCCAGCACTCCCGCCGCAAGCCCGGGCGCGGTCTCACCGCCGCTGCGCCAGTCAGCCACGGTGCAGGCAACCGTCTGAAATGCCGCTGCCTGCAGCGCGTCACCCGCAAGGGTGGCGATGCACTCGCCAAACACCTTATGACTGGTGGGTCTGCCGCGGCGCAGATCATCGTCATCCATGCAGGGCAGATCATCGTGGATCAGGGAATAGGTGTGAAGCATTTCTACTGCACAGCCGAAATCCAGAGCCTCTTCCATCGTGCCGCCCGCTGCTTCACAGAACTTCAACGCAAGGATGGGGCGAATGCGCTTGCCGCCGCCAAGGAGACTGTAGCGCATGGCTTCCTGCAGTCCCCCACCGGGGAAAAATTCACTGAGACGCTGCTCCACCATCAATCGGGCGCTTTCCATATTCTTTGCAAACTGTTCCATATCAGTCCTCCAAGGTATCAAAGGGCAGCTCCTGCGGTGCGCCGTCCGCCCCCTTCATGAGCTTGACCACCTTCTGCTCTGCCGCCTCCAGCTGTCGGCTGCACTCCGCGATCAGCTTTGTGCCCTCTTCAAACAGCTTCAGCGAATCCTCCAGTGCTGCATCGCCCTTTTCAAGAGCCGAGGCGATCTCCTCCAGCCGCTTCATCTTTTCTTCAAAGCTCTGCTTCTTCATCTTTCTTCTCCCCTGCATTCTTCCACGCGGCAGCGAAGCTCACCGCGCCCCAGTTTCACATCCACCGCATCGCCGGTCTGTACCTCGGCACTGTCCTTCACGATTCGTCCCTGCTCGTCCTTCACCACGCTATAGCCACGCGCCAAAACCTTCAGCGGACTCAACGCATCCAGTGATGCCGCAAGTGCCGTAAAGCGTTCCCGCCTCACAGACAAAGTGCGTTCCTCCGCCCGTGCGAGACGGCTTTGCAGCAGGTCAAGAGTTTGCCTTCTGTCCTGCAAAAACGCCGACGCGTCCTGCATGGCACGGCGCTGCGCAATGGCAGAAAGCCGCTGAGACTGGCGCTGCACTCTGCCGCCCACGATCTCGCCCATGCGAAGACGAAGCTCCTCCAAACCCCGCAGCAGTTCGCTCTGGTCGGGTACGGCAAGCTCCGCCGCGTTGGAGGGCGTTGCCGCCCGCACATCTGCCACGAAGTCGGAAATGCTCACATCGGGCTCATGCCCCACAGCAGAGATCACAGGGATCTCGGATTCATAGATCGCCCGTGCGACACGCTCATCATTGAAGCACCAGAGATCCTCCACCGAGCCGCCGCCGCGTCCGACGATCATCAGATCCGCCACCTGCCAGCGGTTGGCATAGCGAATCGCACCCACGATCTCAGGGGGCGCTTCCGCGCCCTGCACCCGCACAGGCAGCAGAATCACCTTCGCCATGGGCCAGCGCTTTCTCAGCACGCGGATCACATCATGCACCGCCGCACCCGCCGAGGAAGTCACCACGGCGATCCGCTCGGGATAGGGCGGGAGCGGTTTTTTATGCGCTGCATCAAACAGCCCCTCTGCGTAAAGCTTCTGCTTGAGCTGCTCAAATGCCACATGGAGATCACCGACACCGTCGGCGATCATCTCGTTGCAGTAAAGCTGATAGACACCGTCGCGGGGATAGACGGACACCCGACCGAGCGCCAGCACCTTCATGCCGTTTTCGGGACGGAAGCGCAGGGTGGATGCGCTGCCGCGAAACATCACGCAGCGAATGGCGCTCTCCGCGTCCTTCAGAGTAAAGTAATGGTGTCCCGAGGGGTAGAGCTTGTAGTTGGAGATCTCGCCCCGCACATAGATATTTGCCAGCAGCGGCTCTTCATCCAGCAGGGTTTTCACCAGCATATTCAGTTCTGTCACACTGAGGATCGGTCGTTCCATGCTCTCCCTCCTTTCCCGCAAAGAAAAAGGACAGAGCGCGTGCAAGCGCCGCGTTCTGCCCTGCTCATGTAATTGTGCTTATTCCTTGACTTCCTCGCGCACAAAGCTGCCGAGGATGCCGTTGATGAAGCGGACAGTCTCCTCCGTCTCATACTTCTTGGCAATCTCCACCGCCTCGTTGATGGCAACGCCGGTGGGGATATCCTGACTGTACATCACCTCGTACATTGCCACACGCATGATGGCGACTGCCATCATGGGAATACGGGAAAACTTCCAGCCCACCGCGTATTTTTCAATATAGCCGTCCAGCTCACCCTGATGCATGGCAACGCCGTTGACAAGACCGCGGATATACTCCATCTGCTTGGGACCGGGAAGTGCCTCATACAGATTGCACTCCTCCGCCAGAGCCGCAAAGCTCTCCTCCGAAAGGCGATGCTCCAGCATCTCGGGGATATCCCGGGATGCAAAATTCAGTTCATAGGAAAGATGAATGGCGATCTCTCTCGCTGTATTGCGCAGCATAATGTTTCCTTCTCTCTCTTGTTCTCTTAGTCGAGGTGCACGCCGACCACGTGGACGTTCACATGATGGACAGCGTAACCGGTCATGGACTCGATGGCGGTGGCGACGGAGTTCTGCACCTTGGCAGCCACGTCGGGGATCACCACGCCGTATTCCACCACAAGGAACAGGTCAACGATCATCGCATCATCCTTCATGGCAACGCGAACACCGCGGGAAGCCACCTTCTTCATAAAGTCGGGCAGCGCATTTGCAGATGCCACAGCGTGCACGCCCTCAGCCTCTTTGGCAGCGCCGATGGCAATGGCAGCCACCACTTCTTCCGCAATATGGATATTGCCGTTTTTATCCGGCATGTTCAGATAATCTTTGTTCTCAGGCATGGGATACTTCTCCTTTTAGATCATTCGTAAAAGTATTCTACCATTTCTCAGCCAAAAATACAACAGTTTTCATTGGTCAGATTCCAAAATCTTGATCTGATCCGCTCCATAGCCCGTTTCGTTGATGACAATGTCGGTGATTTTTGCTACATCTGCCGCCGTGAGCGCCTCTTCGCCCTTGGCAACCACCACGCTCACACTCTGATCGCTCATAAACGCCACGCAGTCGGCATAGCCCTTGGCGGTGACGAGATTTTCGATCTGCGCCTCGGTCATGGTGTATGCCGCCATGACCTGAATGCTCTCGGACGCTTCATTCAGGACGCTCTCATCCGCCCCCTCCTCGCTTGCTGCCTGCTCCAGCAGCGCAAGGGCACTGTCACGCGCCTGCTGTCGGGTGAGGCGGGCGGTGGCAAAGTAATCTCCCGCAGGTGCCTCCGTCTGCTCCTCCGCATTCACCAGTGTGGACTGCCCCAGCACCTTTCCTGCGGAATCCACTCCATCGGCATAGCGCCAGTTCAGATACACCGCCGAACAGACCATCAGCAGCACCGCAGACAGGACAGCGATCCGTTTTCCATGATGGCTCATCTTCACTCGTTTCATCTTACATTCCCCTTTATCACTGAAATTTTGTCGCTGCTGAGTCCAGTCAGCGCTGCGATCGCTTCGGTCACTGCCAGCTGCACGGAGGGGCGATCTCCCCCCTCGCAGACCACCACCGCCCCCCGGAACACAGGATAGCTCGCACCTGTGATGACCACCGTCTCCTGTCCGCTGCCCTGAGAGATGACCACCGTTTCCCGTCTGAGGCTTTCTCCCCGTTCCTGCACATCACTCTCCACATCCCGGGCAAGGCTGTTTTGCATTCCCCGCTCCACTGAGAGCATCAGCGTCAGCCGCCCTGCTCCCTCGATGCGGGAAAGGGTATCGCTCAGCTCCCGCTGGATCTCTGTCAGCCATTCCTCTTCTGTGAATGAGGTGCTTGCCTTCTGCTCCGTCTCCCCGCTTGGGAACAGCAGCAACGCTGCCCCCAGTGCCAGCACCCCCAAGGCATAGCGATAGGGCTTCAGCCGCAGCAGTTCTTCCTTCAGCTTCCCCATGGTCAGCCAATCCTCCATCGTATGTTTTCCTCCGCGATGCCGAGCTCCTCACGGACACAGCGGTGGACTTCCTCACTGCGCCGCGGCGCTGTCAGCTCCGCGGCAACAGGCAGCGGCACTCCTTCGTCATTGACGGCAAGGGTGATGCTGACCGTGCAGGGCGCGCCTGCTTCGGCAGCTCTTGTCTCAATATATGAAACAAGTTCCTGCTCTATGAGTCCTGCCCACGCTTCGCGGTTCTCCTGCGTGAGATCCTCTGCGGCACTAAGGATCTCATCCCTGATCTCATCCATACTGCGCAGCCATGCTCTCTCCTGTCCCGCAAAGGGACGAAACAGGGTCATCAGCAACAGCACCGAGCAAGTCAGCATGGCGATCCGCTTCACCGCCCCCTTGGGCAGCAGCGCTGCCACCGCCGCTGAGAAAAATGCCGCCGCGATCACCTGCCGCAGCCACACCGTCACCGCGCTCATCATGGTGTCACCACCGCGATCGCCGCAAACACCGAAATGAACACCAGCAGCACACAAGCCCCCACCATGCCCAGCAGCAAGCCGAAGCCACCCCCGAGCTTTTCCAGATAGGCTGTCAGCGCACTGCTGCCCGTCACCGATGCTGCCGCCGCTGCCACGCGATAGCAAAAATACTGTGCGAGCATGGCAAGAAAGGGCAGCAGCGACACGGACAGCACGCCCAGCAGTCCCACGATGCCCACGGCATTTTTCATCAGCCCTGCCCCCGCCAGCACCGTTTCCGCTGTGCCGGAGAGGATCTCACCCACCACAGGCACCACCGAGGACAGCGTCGCCTTGGTCAGCCGCAGCGTCAGTGCATCTGCGCTGCCGGAGAGCACATGGGTCAGGGAAAGATAGGCGGTGAAGGCGCTGAGGATGCCCCCGAGCAGCCAGGTCATACCTTTCTTCAAGCTCTCAGCAAGAAAAGAGAGCGGGTCACCCGGCAGTGAAACGGATGCAGTGACAAGCGCCAGATAGCATAGCAGCAGCGGCATGAGCGTGGTACTGACAAAGCGCACCAGCGCCGCAGAAAGCCACGCCGCCACAAGCTGCTGGGCAGAAGCCGTTGTCACCGCCCCAGTGGCTGCCACCGCAGCAAAGAGGGTCGGCAGCAGCGCCGTTGTGAAGGAGTCCAGCTCCGTCAGCATACTGCGGGCAGATCCCAACAGCCCGTCCATATCTCGCAGAGCGATCCCCGCCATGGCTAACACCCCCGCAAGCACCACGGAGTCTACGGAAAGATGCCCCCCTGCCGCAGAGAAAAGGCTCTGCGCAAGTCCCGCTGCGATCACCACCGCAAGCAGCAGCACCGCGCTCTTCACTGCATCGCACACCCGCTCGCCCAGTTCCGGGCGAATGGACTGCAAAACCTCCAGTGCGCCTGCCAGAAAATCTGCCGCGCTTCGCAGCTCCCGCTGCTCCGCAATGGTACGGGTGGTTCTATCCACAGAGGAGAGAAGCTCCTCTGGAAGCTCCTCTGCCGCAGCGGGTATGGGGAGCAGCAGAAAAGCCAGCACCAGCATCAGTAATCGTTTCATCATAGTCCCAAAATCGTCTCCAGTACCGCACGAAACAGTGGCAGCGTTACGATCATGGCTGCCACCGCGCCCGTGATCTCCATGAGGGAGGCAAGGGCAGATTGTCCCGCATCGCGGCAGATATCGCCGCCGAGCCGCACCACCACCGCCATAGCGCCGCACTTAAGCACGATACGGATATGCTCCTTCCCCATGCCTGCCAAGACGGAAAGATCTTCCAGCAGCGGCAAAAGGGACTGCATCGCCTTTGCCGCAGGCAGCGCCATCACCAGCACGATCCCCACGGTCAGCAACAGCTGCAGTGCAGGCACGTCTTTTTTCAGAAGCTGCACCAACATGCAGCCCATAAGACACAGCGCTGCCGTCCGCAGCACGGTCTCCATCAGAATCCGAACAGGCTTTTGATGAGGGCAAAGAGATCGCTGATCTGCCGCACCAGCATCATCAGCACCACCACAAGCCCTGCAAGAGTAAGCATCATCGCCTGTTCCTCCCGTCCCGACCGCGCCAGCAGCAGATTCAGCACCGCCACAATGATGCCGATGGCTGCGATTTTAAAAATCAGATCCACATCCATTCGTTCCATCGCCTCCTCTTTTGTTCTTGTCCCACTCTATGCGCCCTGCGGCAGGAATATGACAAGCCCCTTACAGCAGCAGGATCACCAGAAACGCCGCGGCGCTGAGCGACAGCGCAGAGCTGAGCCGCAAGCGGTTCGGCAGAGTCTCTTTCAGCGATTTCTGCAAAGCTGACAACTCCTCTGCCGCAGCGGTTATCGATGCACAGATATGTTCACTGTCGCCACTGAGCCGCTGTCCCAGTTCCCGCCAGATCCGTTTTCCTTCCGCGGGCAGCTCCGAGACGGATGCCGCTCGCTCCCAAACGTTCCGGAGCGGTGTCTCCTCCTCTGCCGCCCAAAGGCAAAGCAGATCCTCGAAGAAACGCCCAACTGCGCCTTCCTGCGCCGCAAGCTCAAAAAACAGAGACTTCAGTCCACGCTGCTCGCAGCGGATCGTCCGCTCCATGCGCTGCGCCGCAAGGAGAAATTCGCCGCAGATCTCCACTGTGCGCCGCTGCCGCCGTCCCCAGAGCAGGGACACGCCCCAGCCTCCGCTCAGCAGCAGCGCTGCCCCCATCCATTTCATCATCTGAGCTCCTCCATGAGATATCTCCGTTCGCCCTCATCGCAGCGAATGGTAACAAGCTTCCGAAACACCCCCTGCCGCTGCAGCTGGCGAAACAGGGGCTTTGCCATAAGCTCCTTTCGGTCTGCGGCATGGATGGTGGCGATCATGGTCACGCCACAGTTGGCGGCGCGGCTCATAGCAGCAATATCCTCTGCCGCCGTGATCTCGTCCACGGCGATGACCTGCGGGTTCATGGCGCGCAGCAGCAGCTCGATCCCCTCCGCCTTGGGGCAGGCATCGAGAACATCCGTGCGGGGACCCACGTCCAGCTGCGGCACACCGCTGTGCATGGCAGCGATCTCCCCGCGCTCGTCCACAAGTCCAACGCGAACAGGCGGAAAACCGCTGCCGCCGTAGCTGAGTGAACGGATCAGATCCCGCAGCAGGGTGGTCTTGCCAAGCCCCGGTGCTGCTGCGATCAGCGTGCCCGGGAGCTGCCCTTCCTGCCATAGCTCATGGCAGAGATCCTCCGCAAGACCGATGCGCTGGCGAGCGATGCGGATCGCCATGGAAGAGAAATCCCGCAGCGCCGTGATCTCGCCCCCCTGCCGCACGGCAAAGCCTGTCACACCCACGCGAAAGCCCCCCTCTGCGGTCAGATAGCCTTTTTTTAATGTCTCCAACGCCGTATAGCGGGAAAATCCCGTCACGATATTGCAGACCGTCTCCAAGTCCTCCGGCACGACCACGCACTCTGCACCCTCCCCCGCAGGGTACTCCCGCCCATCCCGCAGCAGGGTCAGCGGCTGTCCCGTCCGCAGGCGAATTTCCTCCGTCTTTTGCTTTTCCTCAAGACTTAATGCCTGCGCAAAACGCTTGAGCCGCAGCGGGAGACAACGGATTGCCGCATCGAATCGTTCTTCCTCTCTCATACTGTCCCTCCTTGTCCAAATCCTTGCCGCATCCTATGCGGGAAGAGCAGAAAATATGAAAAAAGAGCGCGTCCGAAATCGGACGCGCTCTCAAAGAAAACGATATAGACTTATGCCTTCATGGCAGCAGCGGACTCATCCAGCTTTGCCAGCAGCTCGCGGAGCTTCTTCTCCTTCTCGCGCTCTGCAGCAACCACCTGCTCGGGAGCCTTGGCAACGAAGCTTTCGTTGCTGAGCTTGCCGGCGATCATGTTCAGCTGCTTCTCCACGTTTGCCTTTTCCTTGGCAATGCGGGCGAGCTCCTTCTCGAAGTCCACCAGCTCAGCCAGAGGCATATACACATTGGAGCCGTGGGTGACCACGGTGACCATGCCGCTGAGATCAGCGGGAGCCTTGTCGGTGACGGTCACATCATTTGCGAATGCCATACGAGCGATGAAGTGCTTGCCCTGCTCGTAAATGTCGGGAGTCTCAGTGACGATAATCATCTGTGCCTTCTTGCTGGGGGGCACGTTCATCTCGCTTCTGCGGGCACGGACGGCAGAAATGGCATCCTTGACGGCTTCCATTGCCTCCTCCTCTGCCTTGAAGCAGAGCTTCTCGTCGTACTCGGGCCATGCTTCCTGCATGATGAAGCCATCGGGCTTAGCATCTGCGGTGTGGGGCAGAGCCTGCCAGATCTCCTCAGTGATGAAGGGCATGAAGGGATGCAGCAGCTTGAGGATGCCGGAGAGGACGTACACCAGCACGTTCTCAGCAGCGAGCTTAGCCTCTGCGTTGTCGCCGTTGAGACGGGTCTTGGTCAGCTCGATATACCAGTCGCAGTAGGTATCCCAAATGAAGTCATAGACCTTGGCGGAAGCAACGCCCAGTTCATAGGAATCCATGTTGTCGGTGACTTCACGGACAAGATCATTGTACTTGCTGAGAAGCCACTTATCCTCCAGCTCCAGCTTCTCGGGCAGCTTCACCTCGTCGATGGTGAGGTTCATCATCACGAAGCGGGTTGCGTTCCAGATCTTGTTGGCGAAGTTGCGCATTGCCTCGCACTTCTCCACATAGAAACGCATATCGTTACCGGGGCTGTTGCCGGTGATGAGGTTGAAGCGCAGGGCGTCAGCACCATACTGCTCTGCCATTTCCAGAGGATCAATGCCGTTGCCGAGGGACTTACTCATCTTACGACCCTTATCGTCGCGGACAAGACCGTGGATGAACACGGTGTGGAAGGGTTCCTTCTTCATCTGCTCCATGCCGGAGAAGATCATGCGGGCAACCCAGAAGAAGATGATGTCATAGCCGGTGACCATGACAGAGGTGGGATACCAGTAGTTGAGATCCTCAGCCTCCATATTGGGCCAGCCCATAGTGGAGAAGGGCCACAGTGCAGAGGAGAACCAGGTATCCAGCACGTCCTCTTCGCGGGTCAGATGGGTGCTGCCGCACTTCTCGCAAACCGTGGGATCCTCACGCTTGACGTTGATATGACCGCAGTCATCGCAGTTCCATGCGGGGATCTGGTGACCCCACCAGAGCTGACGGGAAATGCACCAGTCATGCACATTTTCCATCCAGTTGATGTAGGTCTTGGTGAAACGCTCGGGCACGAACTTGATGGTGCCGTCGTTGACCACGCGGATGGCTTCCTTGGCAAGGGGCTCCATCTTCACGAACCACTGTGCGGAGATCAGGGGCTCCACGTCGTTGTGGCAGCGATAGCAGGTGCCGACATTGTGGGAATAGGGCTCGGACTTCACGAGGTAGCCGCCCTCTTCCAGATCCTTCACGATCGCCTTGCGGCACTCGTAGCGGTCCATGCCGTTATACTTGCCGCCGTTCTCGTTGATGGTACCGTCGTCAGCGATGACGCGCAGCACCTCGAGGTTGTGGCGCAGACCCACCTCAAAGTCGTTGAGGTCGTGAGCGGGAGTCATCTTGACCGCACCGGTACCAAAGCCGATCTCGCAGTAGGAGTCGCCCACGATGGGGATCTCGCGGTTCATAATGGGCAGGATGGCAGTCTTGCCAATGAGGTGGTTGAGGTTTTCATCCTCGGGGTTCACAGCAATACCGGTATCGCCCATCATGGTCTCGGGACGGGTGGTAGCGACGGTGATGTAGCCGCTGCCGTCGGTGAGGGGATACTGGATGTGCCAGAGGTGACCGGGCTTATCCACATACTCGACCTCTGCATCGGAGAGGGCGGTCAGGCAGTGGGGGCACCAGTTGATGATGCGGCTGCCCTTGTAGATCAGACCCTTATCATAGAGGTCGCAGAAGGTCTCGCGCACGGCTGCGGAGCAGCCCTCGTCCATGGTGAAGCGGCTGCGGCTCCAGTCGCAGGATGCACCCATCTTCTTCTGCTGCTCAACGATACGGTTACCGTACTTTTCCTTCCACTGCCACACGCGCTCAAGGAACTTCTCGCGACCGAGATCGTGACGGGTCAGACCCTCGTTCTTGCGAAGCTCCTCCTCCACCTTGATCTGGGTGGCGATGCCCGCATGGTCGGTGCCGGGCAGCCACAGAGCACTGAAGCCCTGCATACGCTTATAGCGGGTCAGAATATCCTGCAGAGTCGCGTCCATAGCGTGACCCATGTGCAGCTGACCGGTGACGTTGGGGGGCGGCATAACGATGGAGAAGGGCTTTTTCTTGGGATCGGGATCTGCCTTAAAGCAGTCGTTCTCCATCCACGCATTGTAGATGCGGCTTTCCACATCCTTGGGTTCATACACTTTGGGAAGTTCTTTTCTCATTTCCTGTAAGCTCCCTATCTAAAAATTTTTTTGATCAGCACAGTAAAAACAAAAAAGCCCTGAGCCGATCACAGCTCAGGGCGATAAAAACCGCGGTACCACCTGAATTCCCGCCAAAAGGCGGACACTCTCACTCTGTAACGGGAGTTCCCGTCCGGCTTACTCACATTTCAGTCCGGCCGCTCACAGGCGACTTCCGCGCATCCTTCACGGGAACTTGCACCAACCGTTCCCTCTCTCCGCATCCGGATCACGCATACTACTCCTGCTCTTCGCAATTTCCCGATTATTTTAACCGTTTTTACCCCATTTGTCAACATCAGCTGCGGGAAAATACCAAAAAATCAGCTCATGCGAAGCATTTCCTTCTTCAGGCGGGAAATGATGCGTTTTTCGAGACGGGATATGTAGCTCTGGGAGATACCGAGACGGTCTGCCACCTCTTTTTGAGTCTGCTCCTCATGCCCACCGAGACCGAAGCGCAGCACGATGATCTCCTGCTCTCGCTCACTCAGCATGGCAATGGCGCGGCGCAGAAGCTCTCGATCCACATCCTCCTCGATGGGACGCAGGACGCAGTCCTCCTCCGTGCCGAGGATATCACTGAGCAGCAAGGCGTTTCCGTCCCAGTCGGTATTGAGGGGCTCTTCAAGAGACACCTCCCCCTTTTGCTGGGCGGTTTTTCTGAGGTGCATCAGAATTTCGTTTTCGATGCATTTGGATGAAAACGTCGCAAGCTTGATGTTTTTGTCGATCTGAAAGTTGTTCACCGCTTTGATCAGCCCGATGGTGCCGATGGAAATGAGGTCTTCGATGTTGATGCCCGTGTTCTCAAACCGCCGTGCGATGTACACCACCAGTCTGAGATTCCGCTCGATGAGCGTTTTCCGCACCTCGTCCTCCTGTAGTCTCGTCAGCAGTTCCGCTTCCTCCTCCCGCGTGAGAGGCGGCGGCAGGGTATCGCTCCCGCCGATGTACAGCACGGGCGATGCAGGCAGCAAGCCCAGTCGCCTTCCCCATTCCTTCAGCCATACAAGCACCTTCATCCGATCTGCTCCCTTCCGTTTCTCCGCCCCACAGGGCTTGATGATTTCCGCTGAACTGCCCCTCATACACCCCTATAAGGGCGTTGGAAAGCCGCTTTCGCCCCACTATAAGCCTGTCAACACGGTACACATTGATAACGCCTGTGCCACTAAGGTTCTCAAAAGGTAATCCGCCCGCAGAATCGGGTATTTCCCCTTCAAAAAGTGGCTGCAATGCCCGTCTTTCCGCAATGAGCAGCGCCTCGCCGCTGCGGGGGTCAGCAAGGGTGCAGCCCGTGTCCAGCAGCGCTGTGAGTGACACCCGTTTTCCCCCCTGCTCCACCGTCACAGGCAGCAAAAGTCCCCGCACGGCGGCGCGTCCGCTGCCCCGAAAGCTCACGCCAAGCAGCAGATAGCAGGTCAAAAACGTTCCCGCAAACAGCAGCAGGGGGAATCTGACTGCCGTAAACCCGAACAGCGCCATTTCCACTCCCGCAAAACCGCTGCTCACGAGTAAAAACAGCATCCATTGCCGCAGGATCCGTTCGCTGCGCCCAAAGGCAAGCCGCACCATGACAAGTGACGAGATCAGCTTCATCCACCATGCGGAGAACCAGCCCAAAACAGGCATCGCAGCGGCTGCAGCATAGGCAGAACCAAGCACGGAAGCAAGTGCAAAACGCTTGCGGCGCAGCGGTTCTCCTAATGCACGTGCTGTTGTGAGCAAAAGCAGGTAATCCGCCGTAAAATTCAGCGCCAGAATCTCGTCGAGATAGATCATCACAGCACGCTCCCCCCTTCTGACCATGCCATCAGTATAAGACAGACAGGGAGCAAATCCTGTCAAAGGCGGGCAGACAAAAAAAGAGGAGCGTCACAGAACTTTCGTTCTGCAACGCTCCTTTGCGCTTCAGATAAACAGATATGGCAGGATCAGCGATGCCACCATCACGACCACCAGCAGCCCCGCCATGGCGGCAACCAGCTTCTGTCTTGCACTTCTTTTCAATTCGATCCCTCCCCGCTGAGCAGTTTGCGAATACATTTTTCCGCCTTGGCACGGGGGAGCATGATCTCCCGCCCGCAGCCCTCGCAGCGGAACTTGATATCCATACCGATCCGGGTGATCTCCACCGTCTTTGCCCCGCAGGGATGCTGCTTTTTCAATTCCGCGCGGTCATGCAGCTTCAGTTCCATCCGTTTCGTATCCTTTCCACAGGAAAATCTGCGTTTGATTTTAGCACAGTTTCCTTTCGATTTCCATCGACATTTCCGAAAAAGCGCTTATTTTTTGTATTTCCCCTTGATGGCATCCCAGTATGCCTTCGCCGTCTGCTCGGTCTTGTTGGGACCGTACTCATAGTACTGCGTACCCCGGAGGGAATCCGGCAGGTACTGCTGGGGCGTGTAGTGATCGGGGAAGGCATGGGGGTACTTGTAACCGGGACCCTTCTCCACCCCCGCAGAGTCCGCATGGACGTTTTGCAGATGCCGCGGGATATCCCCTGTCTTTCCCGCGCGGATGTCTGCACGGGCGGCAATGATGGCATCATGGGCAGAGTTGGACTTGGGGGCAGTTGCCAGCAGAATCGCCGCCTGCGCGAGGGGCAGCTGCGCTTCGGGAAGTCCCAGCTGCAAAGCCGAATCCACGCACGCCTTTGTCACCACGATCGCCTGAGGATAGGCAAGCCCGATATCCTCCGCCGCAATCACCAGCAAGCGCCGACAGGGGGACAGCAGATCCCCCGCCTCCAGCAAACGACCGAGGTAATAGACCGCCGCATCGGGATCAGAGCCACGAATGGACTTCTGCAGCGCCGAGAGCAGATCAAAATGGGCATCACCATCCCGGTCATAGCGCATGGCGCTGCGCTGGGCAACCTGCAGGGCATCCTCCGCGCTGATGTGCAGCGCCCCATCCACCGTTTTTGCCGAACGTGCCAGCAGCTCCACGGCGTTGATCGCCTTACGGACATCGCCGCCGCAGGCGCGGGCGATCTGCAGAGGAACACCCTCCTCCCAACTCAGGGGCTGCTCGCTTCTGCCGCGGAGGATCTCAAAGCCGCGCAGCACCGCTTTTTCCGCTTCCTCTGCCGGGACAGGCTTGAACTCAAACACCGTACTGCGGCTGAGGAGCGCGCCATACACATAGAAATAGGGGTTCTCCGTGGTGGAGGCAATGAGGGTGATGGAGCCGTTCTCCATAAATTCCAGCAGGCTTTGCTGCTGCTTTTTGTTGAAATACTGAATCTCATCGAGGTACAGCAGTACGCCGCCGGGTGCCATGAGCGTACCCACATCCGCAATGATGTCCTTGATGTCCTGCAGCGATGCCGTGGTGGCGTTGAGTCGATAGAGCCGACGGTTGGTCTTTTCCGCAATGAGGTTCGCAACCGTGGTCTTGCCGGTACCCGAGGGACCGTAGAAAATCAGATTGGCGTTCACGCCGCCTTCAATGATGCGGCGCAGCACACTGCCCTGCGCCAGCAGATGGCGCTGACCCACCACTTCGTCCAGTGTTTTGGGGCGAATTTCGTCCGCCAGTGGCTTATCCATGCTTCTCCCTCCTCTCACTGCTTGCCGTCACACAGCTCCCACAGCGGACATTCAGCACACTTGGGGCTTCTCGCCGTGCAGATGTCTCGTCCGAACAGTACCATGCGGTGGCAGAAATCACCGCTCTCCTCCGGCGGCAGCGCCACACGAAGCTGACGCTCCACCTGCAAGGGGTCTTTGCTGCCATCGGTGATGCCAAGGCGACCCGTGATGCGGATGCAATGGGTATCGCAGACATAGGAGGGCTCACCGTAAATGTCGCCAAGGATAAGGTTCGCCGTCTTGCGCCCAATGCCGGGCAGCGCGGTCAGCTCCTCCATGGTGCCGGGGACTTTGCCGCCGTGCTTTTCCATGAGCTGCTTGGCACATTCCACAAGGTCCTTGGACTTACTGTTATAAAAGCCGCAGGAATGGATATATTCCCCCACATCCTTAGGGTCAGCCTCCGCAAAGCTTTGCAGGGTCGGGAAGCGTGCAAAGAGGGCGGGAGTCACCATGTTCACCCGTGCATCCGTACACTGGGCAGAAAGGCGCACCGCGAAGAGCAGTTCATAATCCTTTTCGTATTGCAAAGAGCAAAGGGCATCCGGATAAAGCCCTTTCAAAACTTCAATGATCTCTCTGATTTGCGCTGCCTGCTTCATTCCCTCGCCCTCCTTTATCAATAATCGTTCTATTTATCATAGCATATTACGGCGCTGATTTCCACTGTCGCAGAGGAGAAATCTTTTCCAGGGGCACTTTTCCCTACGGCTGCACATATACTGGTCTGAACATAAAACGCAAGGAGGGATTCATCATGGATCTTTCGGCACAGGAGATCATGGAGCGGCTGAAAAATGACCGCGGGGCGCTGCAGCAGCTCATGCACTCCCCCGACGGGATGCGGCTGATGCAGATGCTGACGCAGGGGGACAACGGCGCAGCGCTGAAAAACGCAGCAGGCGCAGCCGCCCGGGGCGACACTGCCCAGATGGCACAGATGGTGCAGAATCTGATGGCAAGCGCAGAAGGAGCGGCTCTCGCAGAGCGCATCCGCCGCAGCATGGGGATGTAAGGCAAAACAGGAGGTATGACCGTGTCAGACTTTGACGACAAGCTCAACGCGATACTGGGGAATCCGGACAGCATGGCGCAGATCATGCAGCTTGCCCAAAGTCTGTCCGGAGAAAACAACACAGCAAAGTCCGCCGTACCGCCACCTCCCCCACCACCGGAACCGCAGAAAGCCTCACCCGGCTTTGACGGCTTTGACCCTGCCATGCTGCATCGCTTTGTACCCCTGCTGAAGGAAATGCAGTCTCCCCAGCAGAGCAACGCCGCGGCGCTCCTGCTGGCACTGCGCCCCTACCTCAAAGAGGAAAAACAGGAAAAGGTCGGGCGCGCCATTCAGATCGCCAAGCTCATCCGCATGGGCAAATACTTCTTTTCCGGAGCGGAGGACTGACGGATGTATAACCGATATCTTTCACCCGAAGATACCCCCTATGTCCACGTGGGTGCAGGCACACCGCCCCCGCCGCAAAACAATGCAAGTCATAGCAAAACCACACAGCCCCAAGGGTTTTCAATGGGCAGCGATCCTCCTTCCGGCGGCGCGTCTCCCATGGATCGCATCCAGAATCTACTGGGGCTCGGCGGCAGCGGCGAGGGACGGAAAAAGGACGAAAGTATGCTGCGGCGGCTCCTTGCCCGCTTCCATTTGGAGGACGTGGACACGGGGGATCTGATGCTGCTGATCCTGCTGTTTTTTCTTCTGGAAGAGAAAGCGGACGACGAACTCCTCATCGCCCTCGGACTGCTGCTGATCCTGTAAGACGCAAAAAACGCACTGCGATGCTTGTCGCAGTGCGTCTTATTTTATTGTGCGTCGATCTTCTCTTTGAGTTCATTGAGATAGACCCAACGCTCGGTCTTGTATTCCAGCTGCACTTCCAATTCCGTCTGCTTTACCTGCAGCTCCTGTAGCTTCACATAGTCACTGCTATGGGCGCGCTGCTCGGCTTCGCAGGCTTTCAGCTGCTCCTCCAGCGCGGCGATATCATCGTCGATGGTCTCAAACTCCCGCTGCTCCTTGAAGGAGAATTTCAGCTTCTGCGGGCTCTTGACCCGCTCCTGCTTCGGCTGCACCTTGGGCTTTTCCTCCGTCTGCGCTTCCTCCTTGCGTTTTGCCTTCCAGTCAGACCAGTTGCCGGTAAAGATGCGAACCTCACCATCGCCGCAGATCTCAAACACCGACTCTGCCAGCTTATCGAGGAAGAATCGGTCATGGGAGACGATCAGGATCGGACCGGGGAAGCCCTGCAAATAATCCTCCAAAATGGAAAGGGTCATCACGTCAAGATCATTGGTGGGCTCGTCCAAGAGCAGGACATTCGGCGCTTCCATCAGCACAGAGAGCAGATACAGTCGCCGCCGCTCACCACCGGAAAGCCTCCCAATGGGAACAGACTGCAGATCGCTCGGGAACAGGAAGCGCTCCATCATCTGCTTGGCGGTAAACGTGCCCTCTGCTGTGCGGATCTCGTCGGAAATGTCGTGGATGAAGTCATAGACCCGCTGGCTCAGATCCAGCTCCCGTCCCTCCTGCGAGAAATGACCGATCTTCACGGTCGCACCGTGATCCACCGTGCCGATATCGGGCAGCAGCTCTCCTGCGATCATTTTCAGCAGGGTGGATTTGCCCACGCCGTTCTGACCCACGATGCCAATGCGGTCGGTTCGCTGCAGGGTATAGGAGAAATCATGGATCACCGTCTGCTGACCGAAGGCTTTGCCCACATTCGTGAGTTCGATGATCTTCTTGCCAAGGCGGCTGGCTGCCGCCGTCATCTGCATCGTCTCATCGGTCTGCGGCGCTTCGCGGCTGAGCAGCTCTTCATAGCGCTGGATGCGCTCCTTGGACTTGGTGGTGCGTGCCTTGCAGCCCCGCATGATCCATTCCCGCTCCACGCGGAGAATGGACTGGCGCTTGCGCTCACTGGCTTCCGCCATCTCCTCCCGCTGCTCTTTCAGCTCCAGATACTTGGAGTAGTTCGCTTCATAATGGTAGAGCTTGCCACGGGAGAGCTCCGTGATATGGTTTGCCACCCGCTCCAAAAAATAGCGGTCGTGGGTCACCATGACAAGCGCACCGCGGAAGCGGCGCAGCCAGTCCTCCAGCCAGGCAACCATGTCACTGTCAAGATGGTTGGTGGGCTCGTCCAGAATCAGAATATCCGCCGGGTGGATCAGTGCTGCCGCCAAAGCCACGCGCTTGCGCTGACCGCCGGAGAGGGTTCCCACCTTCTTCGTATGATCGGTGATGCCAAGGCGGTTTAGCATGGACTTTGCCTCGTACTCATTCAGCGCACGAAATTCCTCAGGAAAATGGAGAAACACCTGCTCGAGGACCGTGGCATCATCCTTCATATCCGGATTCTGGGAAAGGAAGCTGAGCTGCACATTGGGATCCAGCTTCACGCTGCCCTCATCCGGCTCCACTGCCCCCGCCAGCACCTTCAAAAACGTGGACTTGCCGGTGCCGTTGATGCCGATGATACCGGTCTTGTCCCCTTCGTTCAAATAAAATTTAACATCGTGCAGCAGCTGTCTGCTGCCGAAATTGATGGAAAGACGCTCTGCTGAAAGCAGCATATCTCATTCCTCCTCATTGGGTATCTTTGTTATTATATCACAGGCAGCTGCATCTTTCCAGCAGGAAAAATCCCGCGACCAAAGTCACGGGATTTTGCAGCTTCGTTTGATCTTTTCAGCCCACAAGGAACAGCAGAAGATGATAGTACAGCAGCATCAGCGCGAGGAAGAACAGCGACAGTGGCGCGGTCTTTCGGATCAGCTGCCCCAGCGTCACCTGAAAATCCTCTGCCGCCACAGGCAGGCAGACATGGGTGGGCGAGAGCTGCATGGAGGCATGCACCGTACACATCAGCAGCACCATCAGCGGCATCCCGCACGCGCTTGCTGCTTGGGGGTGTGCCCGGGTCTTTTGGCAGCTTTCGCAGGAAAAAGAACCAGCCAAGGGCGATCATCGTGATATTCGGCACGATCATGCCCAGCAGGTATTCCCCCATGGGCACTTTGGAAAGCTGCGCCATGAGCAGGACACCCGCATAGGTGGGAAGCGTACTCTCCGGAATATGGCGGAACCAACTGGTGAGCACCGCCTGATCCTTCCGCTCCAGATAGCTATCCGTTGCCTCGCGAACGATCTCACCACAAAGGAGCATGGCTCCCGCTGAGGGCATGAGACCGATGAACATGGGCGCTACCGCCGCATTGACCCGCCGATTATGGAAAAGCCCGTCCAAATCCGCCTGTGCAAGACGGATCTGCTCCCTCTCATCCCCTCCCTTCTTAAAATGTCGTTGATACATCCATTATAAAAAACACCACCACCTTTGTCCAACAGCTGTTTCCGATAAAACATTGATAAAGGCAATGCTGTCCCCCTTCTCAGAAAAAGCAAGCGGACAGGCACGGCGATGCACAGCTTCCTCATTCAAAAAAGACGGGATGCACACATTCGCTGCGGCGAATGTGTGCATCCCGAAAGCCGCGGTCACGTTCCGTTCCCGCCTGCAGGTCTTTTGTATTTATGATCCCTGATGCAGCGCCGTTCCGTCGGGCAGAACAAAATAGTCCGCAAGGACACTGTCGCTGCTCTCAGCTGCGCTCATGCGATATACCAGCAGATCACCCTCATATTTCTCTGCCGCCGTCAGCAAGCCTGTGGACACACTGACCCACCAGCAAAGCTTCGTCTGCGCAGAAACGCGAGTCTCCACATAGATGCAGTCCGTGCCGCTGTAGCTGCGGTAATCTGCCGCGAAGATCTCCTCCTGTGCCACGGCGAGAATGTCTTCATAGGTGGGAATGCTCTGCTCGTTGTCAGCGCTGAAGCTCCCTGCGGCACCCGAAAAATATGTGGTCTCATCATCGTACCAGATATAGGTTTTCTCACCATCGGTCAGACTGTGACGAACGGAACCATCTGTACCGTGGGTGTCCACTCTTGTCCATCCGCCCATGACATAGATATCCGAGCTGCTGATGCCGCTGCCCCCCGACCAGATCTGTTCCACGGTGACGCTGCGGCTGTACTGATCACTGCGCTGCAGGGTGGCGATTACACTCTGCACCGTGTCGGGCTTCACCATGATCTGATGGATGGCACTGCCATCCATATTGCCGCTTTCTGTCCCCTGCTGCACATCCGCTTCAGGAAGATGGATGTGGGCGCTGCGGCGCACACTGTTGAGTGCCAGCAGCACCACAATGAGTACGGTCAACACGGTGATCGCTGCAAGGATGGGGGTATTCTTCTTTCCCATGTGACCGTCTCCTTTCCGCCCTCAGCGGGCGAGATAATCCGCGGGGCGGTCGCCCTTGCCGTAGAACCAGAGGATGGCATCGGCAATGCGCTTGCAGGCATGACCGTCACCGTAGGGGTTCACGGCGTGTGCCATGGCATCATAGGCGGCACGATCCGTCACCAGCTCCTCTGCCATGCGAAGCACATCATCGTACTTCACGCCGCAGAGCTTCACCGTGCCCGCTTCCACCGCTTCGGGACGCTCGGTCTCCTTGCGGAGAACCAGCACGGGCTTACCGAGGGAAGGCGCTTCCTCCTGCAGTCCCCCACTGTCGGTCATCACCATGTAGCAGCGTGCCATGAGGTTATGCATTTCGTTCGCGGAGAGGGGCTCGATCAAATGAATGCGCTCCATGCCGCCAAGATAGGTCTGCGCTGCCTCCTGCACCACAGGGCTGAGGTGAACGGGATAGACCAGCTCCACATCCTCATGCTTTTCCGCAAGAGTGCGCAGCGCCGTGAAAATCTCCCGCATGGGCTCGCCGTAATTCTCTCGGCGGTGGCAGGTGACGAGAACGATCTTCCTGTTCTCATAGTCCAGTTCGTTGAGAATAGGGGTCGTGAACTGATAGTCTGCCTTCACAGTGGTGTGAATGGCATCAATGACGGTGTTTCCCGTGATGAAAATGTTGTCACGGATGCCCTCTGCCTCAAGATTCCGGCGATTGTTCACCGTGGGGCAGAAATAGAGGTCTGCAATGGCAGTGACGAGCTTACGGTTCATCTCCTCGGGATAGGGGGAGTACTTATCGTAAGTTCGCAGACCTGCCTCCACATGACCCACGCGCACCTTGTGGTAGAACGCGGACAGGGCACCTGCGAAGGTGGTGGTGGTATCACCGTGGACAAGGATGAGATCGGGCTTGATGTCCTCGATCACATCGTCCATGCCGTTGATGCACTTGGTCGTAATAGCAGAAAGCGTCTGACGGGGGGACATGATGTCGAGATCCCTGTCAGCAGTCAGCTCAAACACCTCCATGACACTGTCCAGCATCTCACGGTGCTGGGCGGTGACACAGCAAATGCTTTCAATTTCTTCGCGGCTGCGCAGCTCTTTCACCAGCGGAGCCATCTTGATCGCCTCGGGACGGGTGCCAAAGACGCTCATTACTCGAATTTTTCCCAAAACTGCTCCTTTCGCACGGTTATTCCGCGCTTTCGTCAGTATTTTCCGTGTTTTCCACGGGTTCTTCCCGCTTCCCCGCGCTCTGCTTGGGGAACACCACGCGGGATGCCACAAGCCCCACGGTGCAAAGTGCCACCATCAGCAGCATTGCCTTGATCTCGCCGCTGGTGGTCAGCACCACGGCGCTGAGACCAAGAATGGTGGAGATCACATACAGCGTTGCCACCGCCTGCTTCTGATTGAGACCCATGTCGATCAGACGGTGATGCACATGCTCGCGGTCTGCCTTCATGGGATTCTGTCCCCTTGCGATGCGGCGGGTAAAGGCAAACGCCGTGTCGAAAATAGGCAGACCCAGAATGAGGAAGGGAACGGCAAAGGAAATGATGGCATACATCTTGAACATACCCTGCACGGAAATGGTAGCAAGGATAAAACCAAGGAATGTGGAACCCGTGTCGCCCATGAACATCTTTGCCGGGTTTTTGTTGTAGGGCAAAAAGCCGATGCACGCACCGAGAATGGCGGCGCAGAGCATGGAAATATCACTCTCTGCCACAATGAGAGAGATGATGAGGAAGGTGGCGGAGCTGATGGCGGAGACGCCCACCGCAAGACCGTCCAGACCGTCGATCAGATTCACCGAATTGGTGATGGCAACGATCCAGATGACCGTGACGGGGATCGCCCAGCCGTTCAAAAACCACCAGGGATTGTCACTGAAAACATTGGGGTTGGAGAGGACGGAGATCTTCACACCGTGGAGCACGGGGATCATCGCCGCAAGGATCTGCACGCCGAATTTCAGACCTGCGTGCAGCGGGGTGATGTCGTCCACCACACCCAGCACCACGATGATGACAGAGCCCAGCAAAATGCCCTGCAGCTGGGGTGTCATGGGGACAAAGAGCAGGGTACTCACCATGAAGCCCAGAAAGATCGCGAGACCGCCAAGACGGGGAATGGGTACCTTGTGCATACGGCGCGCATCCTTCGGCACGTCAATGGCACCCACCTTATAGGCAAAGTTCTTGACCAGCGGCGAAAGCAGGAAGCAGACCAGCATCGCCACCAGAAGGGCGGAAACCGCCATCAACAGATTTTGCGTACTGATGACCATGGGAGCGCTCCTTTATCGTGCCACGAAGCCGATCTTCTTATAAACCTTGCGAAGGGTCTTGTTAGCAACGTACTCTGCCTTTTCCGCGCCGCTGCGGTACACACCTTCGAGATATGCCTTGTCCTTCAGCAGGCGTTCGGTCTCCTCGCGGATGGGACGCAGCGCCTCCACTACAGCTTCGCCCACAGCAGGCTTGAACTTACCGTAGCCGCAGCCCTCGAACTCGCGCTCGATCTCCTCATAGCTCTTGCCGGTAACGGCAGCGTAGATGCTCATCAGATTCGCAACGCCGGGCTTGTTCGCCAGGTCAAAGCGGACACAATTCTCCGTATCGCAGTCAGTGATGGCGCGCTTAAACTTACGCATGATATCCTCGGGCTTTTCCATGAGGAACACGCAGCCCTCGGGAATGGACTTGCTCATCTTGGTGTCGGGACCGGTCAGACTCATCACACGGGCGCCAGCCTTGGGAATGTAGGGCTCGGGCACCTTGAACACATCGCCGTAGATGCTGTTGAAGCGCTGCGCCACGTCGCGGGTCAGCTCGCAGTGCTGCTTCTGATCCTCGCCCACGGGAACGAAATCCGGCTGATAGAGCAGGATGTCTGCCGCCATAAGGCTGGGATAAGTGAAGAGACCGCCGTTGACGTTCTCCTTGTGCTTGGAGGACTTGTCCTTGAACTGGGTCATGCGGCTGAGCTCACCGAACATGGTGTAGCACATCAGCACCCAGCCAAGCTCCGCGTGCTGATGCACATGGGACTGGATAAACAGGGTGTTCTTCTCGGGGTCGAGACCGCAGGCAATGTACTGCGCCAGCTGCTCCAGCGTGCGGCGGCGAAGATCGGCAGGATTCTGGCGCACCGTGATGGTGTGCATATCCGCCATGAAATAGTAATTATCAAATTCATCCGTGCGAGCCACCCAGTTCTTGATCGCACCGAGATAGTTACCCAGATGCAGATCGCCGCTGGGCTGGATGCCGGAGAGCATAACCTTCTTGGCAGCGGTGTTTTCCATGATTTCAAACCTCTTTTGCTGTATAGTTTCTCGCCGTCGCAAAAAGCCGACGGCCGGGCATACGTTTCCAAAATACCTCAGTGTAATATGATAGCACAGGGTTGAAAAAAAGGCAAGAAATTGGCGTGGTTTCACATTGACTTTTTTCGCGTTAAAAATATAATAGTATGCAGAGTAATATGGGCGGGAATCGGTTTTTGTGCAGATGCTGCCAAGCCGCACCGCCGAATCAAACAAATGGAGGAATTCGTATGTCCGTCGATATGCGTTATTTTGAAGAACTGGAAAGCCGCATCCCCCATGGCAAGGTCCGCACCCGTTTTGCACCCTCTCCCACGGGCTATATGCACGTGGGCAATCTCCGCACCGCGCTCTACACCTGGCTCATCGCCCGCAACGCAGGCGGTACCTTTATCCTCCGCATTGAGGATACCGACCAGACCCGCTTTGTGGAGGGTGCGACCGAAGTGATCTATCGCACCATGGCTGAGTGCGGTCTGACCCACGACGAGGGTCCCGATGTGGGCGGTCCCACCGGTCCCTACATTCAGACCGAGCGCCGCGGTCTTTACAGCAAGTTCGCGGAGCTGCTGGTGGAAAAGGGTCACGCTTACTACTGCTTCTGTGAAAAGACCGAGTCCGAAGAGGACAGCGGTGAGTTTAACCGCGAAGCTGATCCCTGCCGAGAGCTGAGCCGTGAGGAAGTAGAGGCAAAGCTCGCAGCAGGTCTGCCCTACGTCATCCGTCAGAAGATCCCCGCAGGCGGCACCACCACCTTCCATGATGCCATTTTCGGTGACATCACCGTGGACAATGACACCCTCGACGATCAGGTGCTGCTCAAGCGCGACGGTCTCCCCACCTACAACTTCGCAAACGTGGTGGACGATCACCTCATGGGTATCACCCACGTGGTGCGCGGCAGCGAGTATCTCTCCTCCGCTCCCAAGTACAATCTCCTGTACGAAGCATTCGGCTGGGAGATCCCCACTTACGTCCACTGCTCCCCCGTCATGCGCGATGCCCAGCACAAGATGAGCAAGCGCCACGGCGACCCCAGCTATGAGGATCTGAAGGCAATGGGCTATGTGACCCCCGCTATCCTCAACTATGTGGCACTTCTCGGCTGGTCTCCCAAGGGTGAGAAGGCTGAGCAGGAATTCTTCTCTTTGCAGGAGCTGGCAGAAAGCTTCGACATCACGGGTGTCTCCAAGTCCCCCGCGATCTTCGACATTGAGAAGCTCCGCTACTTCAACGCAAGCTACCTCCGCTCCATGAGTGCCGAGGACTTCCATGCCGCTGCTCTTCCCTACATCCGCGAGGGCGTGAAGAGCGAGCACATCTCCACTGAAGCCATCGCGGCTCTGCTGCAGGCTCGCTGCGAGGTGCTGACCGATATCCCCGAAAAGGTGGATTTCTTCGATGCCCTGCCCGAGTATGAGGTGGAGTGCTTCACCAACAAGAAGTCCAAGACTGACTCCGCTGTGTCCCTTGCCATGCTGGAGGCTGCCATCCCCATGCTGGAGGGTCTCGCAGACTGGACCAACGAAAGCATCCACGATTCTCTGATCAAGCTCGCTGAGTCCCTCGGCGTGAAGAATGCAACGCTGATGTGGCCCGTCCGCATTGCCGCAGCCGGCAAGATGGTCACTCCCGGCGGTGCCGTGGAGATCTGCCAGATCCTCGGCAAGGAAGAGACCCTGCGCCGTCTCCGTCTTGGCATGGAGAAGCTCCGCGGATGAAGAACGAGCTTCTTCCCACCAAGTTCGATAAACAGTTTCTGCGGCGGGAATTCTTTCCCATGCTGCGAAACTGCTTTGACGCCTTTTTCATCCTTTGCACCATCTTCGCGGTGATGACCGTGATGAACCCCGACTTCGGGCGGGATTATCTCACACTGCTGGAGAACCTGATCTCGGACCTGGGCATAGATGAATCCCAAACCCCGGGACAGCTCTTTTCCGTGATTTTTTCCAACAATGTGCAGGCAACCATCAACACGGTGTTTTATGGGTATCTTCCCTTCCTGCACTATCCCGCGCTGACCCTCGGCAGCAATGCCATGACCATCACCGTCATGGGCATCCGATATGTGCGCGACGGTCTCATGACGCCCGCGGCGTTCTTCGCGGGCATCCTGCCCCACGGCATTTTTGAGATCCCCGCCCTCATCATCGCCTGCGCGGTGGGTCTTTGCAACTGCCGTCTCATCACTGGCATCATCATGAAAAAGAAGCAGGAGACGGAGCCCCGTGCGCAGATGGTCACCCTTTCCTGGGTGTATGTCGCCGTGGTGTTTCCCCTGCTGCTCATCGCCGCTGCTGTGGAGGCGTTTGTCACCCCCCACATCATGGCACTGTTTATCTGACCAAATCTCACGAACGAGGAGTTTTTGATTATGCTCGAGCCAAACGCAAACGTACCTGCTTTCTTCGGCAATCTGGTTTTCCACGAGGAGACCATGCGCCAGCGTCTCAGTGAGCGGGCGTTTTCCTCCTGGAAGCGCTGCGTAGAAAGCGGCGGCGATCTGGACAGCGCCACCGCAAACGAGATCGCAGGCGCCATGAAGGACTGGGCCATCGAAAAGGGTGCCACCCATTTCACCCACTGGTTCCAGCCCATGACCGGCATCACCGCCGAAAAGCACGACTCCTTCATCGTACCCAACGGCAAGGGCGGTGTTCTGATGGAGCTGTCCGGCAAGGAGCTGGTGCGCGGCGAAGCCGACGCCTCCTCCTTCCCCTCCGGCGGTATCCGCAGCACCTTTGAAGCCCGCGGCTACACCGCATGGGACCCCACCGCCTTCGCCTTCGTGAAGGAAAACACGCTCTGCATCCCCACCGTATTCTGCTCTTACGGCGGTCACGCACTGGATAAAAAGACCCCCCTGCTCCGCTCCATGGAAGCCATTTCCCGCGCCTCCGTCCGCATTCTGCGCCTTTTCGGTGACACCGAGGTGCAGCGTGTCATCCCCCAGGCAGGTCCCGAGCAGGAATACTTCCTGGTCAGCAAGGAAATGGTCAGCCGTCGTCAGGATTTGAAGCTCTGCGGCCGCACCCTTTTCGGTGCCAAGCCCCCCAAGGGTCAGGAGCTGGATGACCATTACTATGGCTCCATCAAACCCCGTGTCGCCGCCTTCATGCGGGAACTGGACGAGGAGCTGTGGAAGGTAGGCGTTCTCGCCAAAACCGAGCACAACGAGGTCGCTCCCGCTCAGCATGAGCTGGCACCCATTTACACCGATGTCAACTCTGCCTGTGACCAGAATCAGCTGACCATGGAGTTTATGAAGACGGTGGCTGAGCGCCACGGTCTGGTGTGCCTGCTGCATGAGAAGCCCTTTGCCGGTGTCAACGGCAGCGGCAAGCACAACAACTGGTCTCTTTCCACCGACACGGGCAAGAATCTGCTTGCCCCCGGCAAGACACCCAGACAGAACGCCCAGTTTCTGCTCTTCCTCGCCGCTTTCATCAAGGGTATGGACGAGTATGCGGAAATGATGCGCTGCACCGTGTCCACCGCCGGCAATGACCACCGTCTCGGCGGCAACGAAGCACCTCCCGCTGTTGTCTCCATCTTCCTCGGCGATGAGCTGGATGCCATCATCAAGTCCATCATTGAGCGCACGGAGTATGTGGAGACGGGCAAGCGCAATCTCCAGATCGGCGTGGACTCCATCCCCACCATTCCGCAGGACTCCACCGACCGTAACCGCACCTCTCCCATCGCTTTCACCGGCAACAAGTTTGAGTTCCGTATGCTGGGCTCCTCCCAGTCCATCGCGGGTCCCAACATTGCCATCAACACCATCATGGCAGAGGAGCTGACCCAGTTTGCGGAGATCCTGGAAAAGGCAGAGGATTTCAACAAGGAACTGGACAAGCTCCTGCGCCACACCTTCCGCGACCACAGCCGCATCATCTTCAGCGGCAACGGTTATGACAAGAGCTGGGGCGACGAGGCGGAGGCAAGAGGTCTGCCCAATCTGAGAAGCTGCGCAGACAGCCTGCCCTCCTACATCCTCGAAAAGAACGTCAAGCTCTTTGCCAACCACAATGTCTTTACCCGCACGGAGCTGGAAGCCCGCTGCGACATCCATCTGGAGTCCTACTGCAAGACCCTCCACATTGAGGCACTGACCATGGTGGACATGATCACCCGCAGCATCGTGCCCGCAGTTTCCGCTTACATCAACGATCTTTCCCTCTCCTACACCAATCGTTCGAGCATTCCCAACGTCTGCCTCGAGCCTGAGCAGAGTCTCATTGCAGAGCTTTCTCTCTGCAACAGCCACCTGTGGGAGCTCTGCGGTCAGCTGTCCGATGCTCTCATGGCAGACGATATCTCCCGCAATATGCAGCAGCGCGCCCGCTACTACCGCGACACCGTGTTCTGCCTGATGGAACAGGCGCGTGTTCTGGCTGACCATCTGGAAAGCATCACCGCTGCCAAGTACTGGCCCTTCCCCACCTACGCAGAGCTGCTGTATCAAGGCTAATTAGAAACAACAAAAATCACCCGTTTGCGCTGCAAACGGGTGATTTTTGTTGCTAAATATTTATTTCTTCAGTTCAATGATCGTGGGCGCTGCGTCGCCAAAATACTGCAGCAGGTTCTTCTCATTCAGTGGGAAGCTATTCTCAGACAGTGTCATGCGAATGCCGCCTGCCATGGGATACTGGGCATAGGTATTGCCGCTGAACACCTTTCGGTATTCCTCGAGATACTTGTCCGTTGTAACGATTGCCTTCTTCGCAAGGGCGAAAGTATTGCCCTTCACCACGAGATTCTCAGAGGGTACGAGATCTCCCTGGAAATAGAAAGCAGTCGAAAGATCCTGATCAGGCAGGTAATACGTGAAATTCTCCTCACCGCAAGCAAACACAAAGTTGTCCTCGATGGTTAAATTACGGAACACCCGCTCGTTGTTTCCCCAATTCAGCAGGATGATACCGTTGAGATTTTTCTCGATGAGATTGCCGCTGAGGGTGAGATTCTCCACATCCACAAACTCATTCATCGCATCCACCATCAAACCGCAATGGTAAGCATGGTGGATATAATTGTTCCGCACGGTATAGTTGGAACCGAGGATGGCGAGACCGCCATCACTGGGAAACACATGTCGCTCATCGGGATAATCGGCAAGAGTGCGATAATCTCCCACGGCACCGCCGCTCCAACCAAATTCGCAGTTTTGAATCACCCCGTCATGACTGGGTCCGTTTTCGTCGCCGCCACCGGTGTTCAGGTTCGTACCGCAATAGCTGATATTCAGATTATCCAGCACCGTGCCATTGGGAAGACCGTCAAAGAATGTGTAGGGCTGGAGAAACTCAATATCGCTGTAAAGCTCACCGGGGTTACCCGCATCGCAGCGGAGGTAGAGCTTGCCCACAGGATAAACGTTCTGCTGCGTTGCTTCATCCCAACGGCAACGCGCATTTTCAGCAGGATTCCAGCTCTCATCAAAACTGATGTCTGCAAAGAAAGTCATGTCTTTCAAGTGTTCTTCCAGCACAAAAGGCTTTCCTTCATACGCACCGGGATGGAATGAATCCAGCTTCATCCAGACGCCGTTTTCCCAAAAGGCATATTCCCGCTCTGCCATGGTATTGCCATTCAGCACAATACCGCCGCAATCTGCCATATCCTGATAGAACAGCCAGATCTTCTCGCCCTTTTCACCCTCGTAGTGCAGCGACCACTTCTCCGCGCCGCTTCCATTTTCGGAAGAAGCATAGAGCTTCGGCTTCTCGCCCTCTCCGTAAGCGGAATAGGTCAGATTTTCAATCCATAGCACCTGTTCGCTGCGCCAAAGACCGCCGCGCTCAAAGAACACCGCGTCACCGGGTTTCACATTTTTCTGTTCCAGTCCTTTCAAGGTGGCAAGCGCCTTTTCGGGAGATTTACCGTTATTCTTGTCATTGCCGTTGTTGGAGATATACCACGCACGTCCCGTATAGGTTTCACCGGGCACAGCAGTGCTGTCCTTCACGATAGCAGTTTCACTGCTGCGGATGGCGCTGCGGCGGGCGTCCGCCTCTGCCATCAGTTCCTGCATGGCAGGAAACTCTGCCAGATCCTCCATAGAGCCGCCGCAGCCCGTAAGGAGGGATACTATCACTCCCACAGAGAGAAAAATGGCACAAAACTTACGAAATCTCACAAAAACACCTCCGTTTTCTTCCGTATTGGCTTCATTATACACCCATTGACTGGAAATGCAACACAAACAAAAGGGGACGCCGATCGGTGTCCCCTTGTCATCAGTTCTTTTTCTGCAGTTTTTCCTTGTTGCCCTTGTCGTCCACAAAGTAGACGTTGTCCAGCTGCCCCTTGAGGTTGCCCACGACGGAGGCAACATATTCCTGACGAAGCGCAGCGCGCTCTGCCGTCTCCTCCTCGGTGAGACCCTCGGTCTTTGCCTTTCTTGCCAGTTCGTTGATGCGGTCGATCTTCTTCTGATCCATCTTTCATTTCCTCTCGTTTTTCTTATTCATATCGTTTCAGCAGCAGATTGGTGCGTCCCTTTTTGGAGAGACCGCCCACCTCTGCCACCTCAAATTTACCAAGTCCGCGGCAGCTGATGACGTCGCCTTCCGCAACCGTCTTATCTGCCTTCTGGCAGAGCCGCCAGTTCAGCTCCACCTTCCCTGCCGCGATCAGATCCGCAGCCTTCGCGCGGCTCACGGAAAAGCCGGAGGAGCAGACACTGTCAAGCCGCAGGCTCATCACCGTGTCACGGATGTTCCGCTGCTTTTTCTCCGGCGGTGTCAGCTCATCAAGGGGCAGGGACGAGACGGAAAGCTTCGTCCGTCCTGCGGAGATATACTCCCGCAGCAGGAACTCCTCCACCGACGTATCTGCGAGGATCACGGCATTTCCGCTCTGTACCAGAATGTCGCCGATCTTCTCCCGCACAAGCCCCAGTCCCATGAGACTGCCGAGGAAATCACGGTGAGACAGCTTGTCCCCCTCGTAGAAGCGGCACTGTACCGCCGCGATGCCACACTGGGCGGGCAGGTCCTCCACTTCCATCCAGTCGGGAGCAAAGAGGAGCTTGCAGCGCTCTGCCCCCTCAAAGCCGCCGAAGAAGCAGAAGCCCTCTCTGACACCTGCGGCGGCAAGAAGCGCCTTCGCCGCCGCCTGCTCCTGGGGGCTGAGAAAGCCCGTCTCCGTGGGGAGATTCCGCTGATGGGACTGCTCATATTTATCCAGTACCCGGGCAAGGGTCATGCGCTCCTCCGCGGTCTGCGCGGCGCGCTCCAAGAGTTTCGCTTTATCCATAGATCTCCGTCTGCGTGCGGTACAGCTCGCTGTACGCGCCGCCAAGCTTCATCAGTTCTTCGTGGCTGCCCGACTCGGTGATGCGTCCATCCTGCACCACCACGATGCGGTCTGCCTTGCGGATGGTGGAGAGACGATGGGCAATGATGAGGGTGGTGCGCCCCCGTGCCAGTTCGTCAAAGGCACTCTGAATGTGGGACTCCGTCACGCTGTCAAGGGCAGAGGTGGCTTCGTCCAGAATCAGAATGGGGGGATTCTTGAGGAAAATGCGGGCAATGGCAACGCGCTGCTTCTGACCGCCGGAAAGCAGAATGCCCCGCTCACCCACATAGGTCTGGAAGCCCTGAGGCATACGGCAGATGTCATCATAGATCTCTGCCCGCTTTGCCGCGGCGATAACTTCTTCGTCCGTCGCATCCATGCGACCGTAGCGGATGTTATCCGCAATCGTCCCCGCAAAGAGGAACACATCCTGCTGCACGATGCCGATCTGGCGGCGCAGGGATCGCTGGGTCACATGGCACACATCGTGTCCGTCCACGGTGACACTGCCGCTCTCCACGTCATAAAAACGGGGGATCAGCTGGCAGAGGGTGGTCTTACCGCCGCCAGAGGAACCCACCACCGCCACGGTCTCACCACTCTGCACGGTAAGATCAATGCCATGGAGCACTGCCTGTCTGTCATAGCGGAAATGCACATTGTTAAAGCAGATCTCGCCCTTTTCCACCCGGAGTTCCTCCGCATCGGGCGCATCCTGCAGGTCGGGTTCTGTTCGCATGAGTTCCACAAAACGGCTCAGACCTGCCGTACCGCTGGAAAACAGCTCCATAAAGTTGGATAGCTTGCGGACAGGGGTGATGAACGCGGTAATATAGAGGTTAAAGGTCAACAGATCCACATAGTCCATCTCGCCCCGCATGATCAGCCAGCCACCCACGGTGATCACCGCCGCAGACATGGCGCAGAAGAAAAACTCCATACTGCCAAAGAAAATACCCATGGCACGGTGAAAATGGCGCTTGGAGAGCTTGAACTCGTCGTTAGCAAGGGTGAACTTGCGCAGCTCCTCTTCCTCGTTGGCGAAGGCTTTGGCGGTGCGCATACCCGTAAGGCTGGATTCGATCTCGGTATTGATGGCACCTGTGCGCTGCTTCACCTCTTTGGATGCAATACGCTGGCGGGTGCGGTTTTTCATCAGCACCGCAAGGAACACAGGCAGCAGCACAGTCAGCACCAGTGCAAGCCGCCACTCAATGGAGAACATCACCGCAAGGGAGCCGAGGATGGTGACACTGGCAATGAAAATATCCTCAGGACCGTGGTGTGACAGCTCGGTGATCTCAAAGAGGTCCGAGGTGATGCGGCTCATAAGCTGACCCGTGCGATTGTTGTCGAAGAAGCGGAAGCTCATGGTCTGCATGTGGGCAAAGAGATCCCGACGGATGTCTGCCTCCACCCGGATGCCGAAGGTATGTCCCCAGCAGGTCACGATATAATACAGCCCCGAACGCAGCAGAAACGCCCCAAAGACGATCGCCATGACGATGAAGAAGGTATGGAATGCCTTTTCCGGCAGCCAGTTATACATCGCCATGCGGGAGACATAGGGAAACGCCAGATCAATCAGCGAGATCAGCAGCGCACAGCTGAGATCCAGCACAAACAGCTTCCAGTGGGGCTTGAAATAGTGGAGAAAGATCGCAAGCTGCGACTTTTCCCGAAAGTCCTTTGTGGTCATCGTGACACTCCTTTTTAGAAAATACTTTTTCAATATAGTTTACCACAGTTCCCACTGCCAACGCAAGCAGACGCAGAAAAAGGCTCCGCTTTCCGAAGAAAGCGGAGCCTTGCAATCATTATTTCACGCGGACGATACAGCTCTTGGTGTCACCGCCGTTGGAGACAACGATGTTCACCTTACCCTTGCTCTTCGCCGTGACAATACCATCCTCGCTGACGACAGCGATGGATTCATTTTCACTGCAGAAGGTGAAGGTCTCGCCGCCGCTGCATCTTTTCTTCAGATTGAAGCTATCGCCCACCGCAACAGAAACGTCAGGATTCTTGATCGTCAGCTCAACAACATGAACCGTCACGGTGCAGGTCAGCTCAGTTTCACCGTCAGAGACGATGATGGTCGTCGTACCGCCGCCAACCGTGGTAAGAACACCGTCTTCCACCTTAACAATGTCCTCATTGTCGCTGGTCCAAGCGTAGTTACCGCTGCCATCGCTGGCAACGAGAGTGATGGACTCACCGCCGTTGAGCTCCACAGAGGTCTTATCCAGCGTCATGGGCTTCTTCTCGGGCTCGGGCTCAGGCTCGGGTTCTTCCACCACAGGAGGCTCTTCATCCTCAATGGGCGTTTCGATCACGGGGGGATCTTCGTCCACGGGCTTGTCGTCGCCGCCGAACAGGCTGTCGCCCTTCACAAGGAAAACCACCAATGCCACCAGCATGAGGAAAATCACGATCAGCAGCGGACCTACTGCGCGGGGCTCGTTGCGGCGACTGCGGCGGGATGTGGTCTTGCGGCGATCCATCAGCAGATCATCCTCTTCGCAGAAGGGGCACTTCTTATAGCTTGTGGAAAACAGTTCGCCGCAAACAGGGCATTTATACATACTCATAGAGTTCGTTCCTTTCATCGGTGCGGGAATACGCATAACACAGGGATTATATACTTCACATAATATTCGTTTTTCTGTTATCCGTCAACAGCATCCGACAAAATTCACGAAAATTTCATGCACTCTTGTTTTTGGAAAGTCGTGCATTTATAATGGATAAAAAAGAAAACAGGAGGCTTTCCATGAACACGCTCTTCATCGGCATCGCCGGCGGCACAGGCTCCGGCAAAACCACCCTCACAGACCATCTGCAGCAGCGCTTTCAAGGAAATGTCAGCGTGATCCACCACGACAACTACTATAAGCGGCAGGATCGCCCCTTTGAGGAGCGCTGCCGCCAGAACTACGATCATCCCGATGCCTTTGACACGGATCTTCTGATCAGGCATCTGAAGCAGCTGAAGGAGGGGCAGGGCGTGGATTGCCCTGTATACTCCTTCTCCGATCACAACCGCACGGATGAAACCGTCCACATCTCCCCCACCCGCGTCATCATTCTCGAAGGCATTCTCATCTTCCAGAACCCGGAGCTGCGGGAGCTGCTGGACATCAAGATCTTCGTGGAAACGGACGCAGACGTGCGCATCCTGCGCCGCGCCATCCGCGACGTGCGGGATCGCGGCAGAACACTGGAATCCGTGATGGAGCAGTATCTCACCACGGTCAAACCCATGCATGAGCAGTTCGTGGAACCCTCCCGCAAGTTCGCGGACATCGTGGTGCTGGAGGGGGGTCACAATCTGGTGGCGCTGGATCTCATCATGCAGCGCATCGACAACCACATACAGCAGGCATAATGACGAAATCCCGCTGCAGACGCAGCGGGATTTTCTTATGCACCGAATTGAAACAGCACACCTGCCGCCGCCGAAATGCCGATAAAGGCAATGGGATGCCATTTTTTGGTCTTTTTGCAGTAGCGGGTGAGATAGAGCAGCACTGCCATCAGCACCACTGCCTTCCAGTTCCAGCTAACAAGAGACAACAGATCCACTCTGAGCGCAGGACTGTTTTTGAAAAGTGCCACCAGCAGTACAGAAAGCCCCGCAGAGGCGATCAGACCCGCAGAGGCGGGACGCAGCCCGTAAAACGCGCTCTTCACCAGCGGGTTTTCGCGGAAATTCTTCAAAAATGCTGCAATCAGCAGAATCACTATGACACAGGGGGTCGCAAGTCCCAAGGTAGCAATCACAGCGCCGGGGACGCCCGCCGTCGTAAAGCCCACATAGGTCGCCATGTTCACGCCGATGGGACCCGGGGTGGATTCACCCACCGCGATCATATCCACCAGCTGTGCACGGGTAAACCAGCCGGTCTTATCTGCCATCTCTTCCAAAAAGGGCAGTGTTGCCAGTCCACCGCCCACAGCGAAGAGACCGATCTTGAAAAACTCAAAAAACAGACGGAGATACAGCATTACTTCTCCCCTCCCTTTCTCACACTGCGGACAGCAAGCCCCAGCACGCCTGCCGCAAGGATGAAGAGCATGACGGGGATATTCGTCAGCGTAGAACCCGCAAAGACTGCAAGGAAGATCGCAAGGGTCAGCTTGTCCACCACAGCGCTCTTCCAGAGCTTTACCACAGCGTTGAACACCAGCACCGCCACGCACACGCGGATACCCGCAAAGGCGTGCTGCACTGCCGCAAAGTCGGAAAAGGCAGAAATCACACCCGCAAGGGACATAATGATAATAAGAGACGGAAATATCACACCGAGTGTAGCAAAAATGCCGCCCAAAACGCCCCGCTTTTTATAGCCGATGAAGGTTGCTACATTCACCGCAATGATGCCGGGAGTACACTGACCGATGGCATAGTAATCCGTCAGTTCAGCTTCCTCTGCCCAGCCCTTATTCTCCACCACTTCCCTTTGCAAAATCGGCAGCATGGCATAGCCGCCGCCAAAGGTCATAACGCCCACCTTGGCAAAGGTGATAAACATATCGAGAAGTTCTTTCACGTTCATCCTCTCCTTCGTATGGTATTTCAGCCGAGCAGTTCTTCTGCGCGGCTTTCCCCGTAGACCGCAATGCCGCTGCCGCGCAGCAGCTCCGCCGTCACGCCCCAGCCCGCGGTTTTCGTGCCGCTGAAGCTGCCGTCATAGATCTCGCCGCTGCCGCAGGAGGGGCTTCGTTCTTTCAGCAGCGCCTTCTCCGCACCATAGAGTCGCGCAAGGTGCAGCACTTCCTCCGCGCCGCGGCGGAAGTGCTCTGTCACATCTCTCCCCGCTCGATCCATCACTTTGTCGCCCACTCGCTCCGAGGGAATGCGGGGCGTGGTCATGCCGCCCATGACTTCCCCGCAGACAGGGATGATATGATAGCGCTCCATCAGCTGCGGCAGCTGCGGCAGGGTCTTTCCGTCGCCGTCATAGCGACAGTTCACGCCCATGAGGCAGGCGCTCATCAGCAAAACTTCCTTTTTCATCAGACGATCTTCTCCCCATTCAATTCTGCGTGCATCAGCTTTTCGCCTTCATAGCAAAGCCGCAGACGGAAGAAATCTGCCCCCGCTTCCAGCAGAGCAAGGAAGATCTTGTCCCCTTCCCAGAGCTTTTTCTTCAACAGTTCCCGCTTGCCGAGCCATGCAAGCTCGCCCTCGTCGCACTCCCTGATCTCACCCGTATAGGCGGTGGCGGTGAAGAGGTGCATATCCTCCGCTTCCCAGCGGTCAGACTCAAAATACACCACGCCGCGGTAAGCATACTCCGTCAGCGTCAGTCCCGTTTCCTCCAGCGTCTCCCGCAGGACGCAGTCCTCAGGGCTCTCTCCTTCCTCCATCTTGCCGCCCACGCCGATCCACTTATCCTCGTTCTCATCGTTTTTCTTCTTCGTGCGGTGGAGCATCAGATACTCGGTACGGTCAGCGCTCTCAATATAGCAGAGGGTGGTCTGTTTGTTTGCCATAGGGTACTCCTCTCCGCCGCCGTGGCGGCAGGATCTTTTTCTGCATTGTAGCAAAAAAACGTTTCCCGCACAAGGGGCGCAAAAAGCAGAAAGGAACTGCCGAGGGCAGTTCCTTTTGTTTTAGTCCGACGGGAGTCGAACCCCTGTCGAACTAAAATAACGTGGGCTTATAGAACAGGCGCAGCTTCGCTTCGCCGAGAATGGTATCCATGGGCACTTCGCCGAAGGCACGACTGTCAATGCTCACCGGGCGGTTATCGCCCAGCAGGAACACGCAGCCTTCGGAAACCGTAAGATCCACATCGCCGTCGGTCGTGACGGAGGAATCCAGATACTCCTCCTGCAGCACCGCCCCGTTGAGGATCACCATGCCGTCACGGATGATGATACGATCCCCCGGCATTGCCACGATGCGCTTGACCAGATTATCCTGCCTGAGCTCCTCACAGTTAAACACCACGATATCGCCGTAGCTGTAATCCCCCGTGCGGACAATGAACAGGTAATCCCTGTCATGGAGCGTGGGATACATGGAGGTCTGGCGCACAACCACCGGCTTCCACAGTCCCGTAAACAGCGTCAGTGCGAAGATGGCAACAAACACCGCCATCGCGACCGTACTGCCATTTTCCTTCCAAAAGGACTTTTTCGGCGTTTCTTCGGTCACTTCCTCAGCGGTTTCTTCGATTTCTTCTTCCAGCAGGGTCTCTTCCTGCGTCATATTTTCTTCGTTCAATGTGTTCTCCTCAAGCCTGCATATTTTCTTTGACCTTCTGACCGAAGGGAGTTGCTGCAAGACCGCCGAGGGCAGTTTCGCGGAACTCATGGGGCATACGGCGACCCACATCGCCCATGGCAACGATGACCTCATCCACGGGGACACGGCTCTCAATGCCTGCCAGTGCCATATCCGCGGCACTGACCGCATTGACTGCGCCGATGACATTACGCTTGACGCAGGGCACTTCCACCAGACCCGCCACAGGGTCACAGACAAGCCCCATCAGATTCTTCAGCGCCATGGCAACGGCGTTGCCGATCTGCTTGGGGCTGCCGCCGTGAAGCTGCACCAGTGCACCCGCCGCCATAGCGGCAGCGGTGCCCACCTCAGCCTGGCAGCCGCCTGCCGCACCGGAGATGGATGCCTTGTGGGCGATCACCGCGCCGATGCCGCTGGCAGTATAAAGTGCCTCCAGCACCTTCTTCTGGGTGATCTTGCCATCGTGCCACAGGGGCAGCAGAACCGCAGGCAGCACGCCGCAGGAGCCTGCGGTGGGCGCTGCCACGATACGGCGCATACAGGCATTGGACTCTGCCATAGAGAGTGCCTCAGCGATCACTTCGCTGACATAGCCGCCGCACATGGATTCACCACGGCGGTTATACTGACGCATTTTCAGACCATCACCGCCCACAAGACCGCTGACGGAGCGGCGCTCGCCGGTATAGCTGTCGGAAGCGTTCTCCATTGCCTGCCACACAGTCAGCATCTTCTCGAAGGAATCCTCGCGGCTGTACTCCTTCTTCTCCATATCGTCTTCCAAAACGATTTCCCAGAACGCCTTGTTTTCTTCCTCCGCCTTGCGGATGATCGAAGTCATGGTATCAAGCACGGTCGCGTTCCTCCTCTCGCTTGTCGTAATAGGTCACTCGCCGCACACCGGGGAACTGAGAGATCCATTCCACCAGACGATCCTCCACCGTCTGGTCCGTCTCGATGACCACCAATGCCTCGCCGCCCTTCTTGTGGCGGGAGAGCTTCATGTGTGCGATATTGACGCGGTAGTTGGACAGCAGTCTCGTCACTTCCGCAATGGTGCCAAATTCATCCAGGTGGTTGATCACAAGGGTGTTGTAATGACCGTCAAACTCCACGGTGATGCCATCCAGTTCGTTGACCATGATCGCACCGCCGCCGATGGAGGATGCCTGCATCTCCAGTTTCTTGCCGGTCTCGCCCGTCAGCTGCAGCACCACGCTGTTGGGGTTCGCATTGCGCAGCTCCACATTCTTGAAGGTGTACTGCAGACCTGCCTTCTCCGCTTCGTCAAAGGCGAAGGGGATGCGAAGGTCATCGGGGTTCATGCCGAGCAGACCGGAAATCAGCGCACGGTCCGTACCGTGTCCGCGTCCGGTCTCCGCAAAAGAGCCGTGAAGCAGCAGCACCGCTTCACGCACAGGCTCACCCAGCAGGATACGCGCCATCTTGCCGATGCGCACCGCACCTGCAGTGTGAGAGCTGGAGGGACCAACCATGATCGGACCGAGAATATTAAAAATGTCTGGCATTTGATCGCCGCCTTTCATTCATCTTTCTGATGTCATTATCGTACCACAGCCACAGCAGAAAAAGAATTGTTTTCTTTTCCAATTTTCTTCTTTTAGAAAAGACAAATCCCGCCCTGCCTCGTCACTCTGCCCAAGCAGCGGAGTAAACAGCACAATACAGAGTTATTCTACCACAACACCGCACTTTATGCTATACTGTCGAAAAGAACTTTTGGGGGTACTGCGTATGCCTTATCTTTCCATCACCATCAGCGAAGCCCTTGCAGGACTGACTGCCCATCAGGTGCTTCGCTTTCATCACAGTGTTTCCACCGATATGCTGCGGCGGCTGAAGCGGCAGCAGCGGGGCATTCTCATCAACTCTGCCCCCGCCCTTGCGAACACAGTTCTGCGAGAGGGCGACGTGCTGTCCTTCTCCCTTGCGGATAAGGTGCGTGACGAGCCCATCCCCCCTGTGGATCTCCCTCTCGACATCGTTTACGAGGACGAATATCTCTACATCATCAATAAGCCTGCCGCCATGCCCACCATTCCCTCTTCTCTCCATGGGGAAGAGCCCAGCGTGGCGGGCATCCTCTCCCATCGCTCGGGGGGCACACTGCGCTTCCACCCTGTCAGCCGCCTTGACCGCGGCACAACGGGACTGTTGGCGGTGGCAAAATACGGCTACATCCATGACCTGCTGCGCAAGAATCTCCATGCAGAGCTGCGGCGGGAATACCTCGCGGTGGCAGTCGGCACGGTGAGCCCCGCGGAGGGGCGCATTGATCTCCCCATCGGTCGGGATGAAAGCTCCCTCATCAAGCGCTGCATTCGTCCCGACGGCGCGGAAGCCCACACGGAGTACCGTACCCTTGAAACCAAAAACGGCTTCACTCTGCTGCATCTGCGCCCCCTCACGGGGCGGACCCATCAGCTGCGGCTGCACCTCAGCGCCATCGGCTATCCCCTTGCGGGAGACTTCTTGTACGGTGCAGAGGACAAAACGCTCATCGCAAGACCTGCGCTCCACAGTGCAGAGCTGTATTTGACCCACCCCATCACAGGCAAGGAATTGCACTTTACTGCAGACATGCCGCAGGATATGAGGAGACTTCTAAAATAAATTTTCCACCACTGCGAATATTGATTGTCAGATTTTCTGTTCTTTTGGTAGAAGAATAGAAAAGCCCGGAAAGGAGGCGGCACATGGACGATAGTCAGATCATTTCCCTGTTTTTCCTGCGGGATCAGGGCGCAATCAGCGCCGTGCAGGAGCAATACGGCAGCCTTGTGCGCCGCATCGGGCGCAATATTCTCCGACAGGAGGAGGACGTTGCCGAATGCGAGAGCGACACCTATCTGGGGCTCTGGAACGCCATCCCGCCTGAAAAGCCCGATCCTCTCGCCGCATTTATTGCAAAAATAGCGCGAAATATTGCACTGAATTGCCGTCGCCGTCATCTGGCAGATAAGCGCCGCGGCGACAGCTTCGGCGTTTCCATGGAAGAACTGGGAGACATCCTTGCCGCCCCCTCGGTAGAGGAGCAGTTCTCCGCCGCGGAGCTGGGACGTGCCATCGACCGCTTTTTGCAGGACGAGGACACGGAAAGCCGCAAGCTGTTCCTTCGCCGTTACTGGTTCGGTGAAAGCGTCAGCACCCTTGCCGAAGAACTGGATCTGGGCGAAAATGCCATTTCCGCACGGCTCAGCCGCATCCGAAAGCGGCTGAAAAAATATCTCATCAAGGAGGGATTCACGGTATGACGGAACTCTATCTTGCCGAATCTTTGCAGGAAATTTCCCCCGAGCTGGTGATGGAAGCATTCCTCCCCCTGCGGCGGAAAAAAAGTCGCAACTGGCTCGCCTTTGCCGCCTGCTTTACCCTTGTGACCTTCTGTTCCTTTACGCTCAGCAATCTCGGCATGGGCGGCGCAAGCATGGGCGCGGACAGCGCCGCGCCGGGGATGGAAAGCGTCACAGAGAGCATCATGGACGGTGCTGAAAGCGATTCTGACTATGTAGACAGTTCAAGCTCTCTGCCCTACGTCATCTTGGATGACCGTCCCCGCGGGCTTGTCAGCTTTGATCTCCAGGAAATGTATGATCGCTCCGATGCAGTGGTGATCGGACACTACAGCACCGCCTTCGATACACTGACGGAGGACGGCGTAACGCTGCACCTGTATGAGTTCTGTGTGGAAGATCAGGTCAAGGGTTCTGCAGCGGGGACGATTACCGTGCGCCTGCCTGTACTGCGGGAGATCAGCGGCACGATCAAGGAGGAAAATTACCGCTTTTCGATGCCCGAAACCACGTTCTTTGATCCTACTGAGGATGGCAAGGTCATGCTGTTTTTGCAGGATTGCGGCAACGGCGTATATCGCAAGGCACAGGAACCCTTTACGATCTCCATCGGCGCAGAGGGCAAAGTGGAGCTGCGGAGCAATCTGCTCCTGCCCTATGAGGAGCGGGAAGCCCTCTCCACGATCGAGGTACAGCTGGAAAGCGGTCACACGCTGGTCTATACGGACAACACCCTGCTGCGCTACAACGGTTCTGGTTTCAGCGGGCAGCACATCAACGATATTCTGGAGATCCTCGGCTCGGATCTGCGGATTTTGTACTAAAAAGAGCGGACGGGTCACCCCGTCCGCTTTTCCTTATACTTTTACATCTCGTCCAGCAGTCCTGCCCGATCCGCCGCCATGACGATGATCGGTACGGCGATGAGCTGCAGCAAAATTCCCGGCAGGCAGGTCACAAACTCCTGCTGCAGGTACGGCGCAAGGCTGTAGGGCTGCTTTCGCAGCTCCAGCATCACATAAAACGCGCCGAGATAGCCCAGTCGTCCCACCATCATGGCAGAAACGAGACTTGCATAGAGACTGCCGATGCGCCGCGCAAAGCTGCGGAAAATAGGGCTTGCCACTGCCGCAAAGAGGGCATACTCCAGCGCCACAGCAACGGCATCGGGATAGATCACAGGCTCACCTGTGATCACAAAGGACAAAAGGGGTGACAGCACACCTACCACCGCGCCGTAAGCTGCACCTGCCAGCAAGCCTGTCAGCAGAACCGGGATCTGGGCGAGGATCAGCCGCTCGCCAAAGGGCAACACATCCTCCGCAAAGGGCAGCACCACGCTTGCCGCCAGCAGCAAGGCAGTTATCTGCAGCTTTTGTATGGTATTTTCTCTACGCACCGTCGTTTCCCTCCTGTTCCCCGGCGGCAAAATGCGCCCCCTGTTCCACGCCGTTTTCTTTGAAATAACGGCGGATATCATTCAAAACCCGTTTCTTGTCAGCGCTCCAGAGGGGCGCGATGAGAGTACGCTTGTCGCCATCTCCCGTCAGGCGATGGATCACCATACGTGGCGGCATACGCCGCACACACTCAGCGAGAAGGGGGATATATTCCTCTTCTTCGAGCACCCTGATCCGCCCTGCGCGGTACTCCTCCGCAAGATCCGTCCCCTCCTGCACATAGAGCAGGTGGAACTTCACGCCGTCCGCACCGCTGCAGGCAATATAGTCGGCGGTGGCAAAGATCTCCTCTACCCCTTCGCCGGGAAGCCCAAGGATCATGTGCAGGATCACCGTGATCCCCCGCTGCTTCAGCGCGCGGATGGCATGGTCAAACGCCGCAAGCTCACAGCCGCGGCGAATATATGCCGCGGTCTTTGCATGGACGGTCTGCAGTCCCAGCTCCACCCAGACGGGCTTTCGTCGGTTCAGCTCCTCCAGCAGATCCAGCACCTCGTCTCCAAGGCAGTCCGCCCGTGTGGCGATGGCAAGTGCCACGATCTCCTCCGGCTCCATCGCCGCGGTAAACAGCTCCCGCAGGCGGGAGACAGGGGCGTAGGTATTGGTAAAGCTCTGAAAGTAGGCGATGTAGCGTCCGCCCGGGTTCTTTTGTTCCACCCGCTTTTTCGCAAGGGTGATCTGCTGTGCCACGTTCTCTCCCGCTGCGGCAAATTCCCCCGCACCCGAGCAGAAAATGCAGCCCCGCGTTCCCACTGTGCCGTCCCGATTGGGACAGGTCATGCCGCCGTCGAGAGAGAGCTTATAGACTTTGCAGCCGAAGGTCTCCTTGAGACTCTCGCTGAGAGAACGATATGCCACGCCGACGCGCCTCTTTCCTCTTTTTTATCAGTGTACCATATTCCCCTATTTTTCGACAAGGGTGAAGTTTTTTCTTGCAATCCTTCTGCGCCTTCGATAAAATAATAGATTGATTTGAAAATTCCCGCCACGGCGGAGAAATGAGGATAGTTTCCGATGGAAATCAAGGAAATGTATGCAGCCCTCGGCGTCAGCGCAGAGGTTTATGAACACGGCGAAAAAGTGCTTGCCGATCTGACGGAACGCTTCCGCGAGGTGGACAGAATCGCGGAGATCAACCAGTGCAAGGTGCTTCACGCCATGCAGGAAAACCGCGTCAACGCCACCCACTTTGCCGCTACCACCGGCTACGGCTACAACGACGACGGTCGCGACACACTGGAGAAGGTCTATGCAGACTGCTTCCACACGGAAGCCGCCCTCGTCCGTCCCCAGATCACCTGCGGCACCCACGCCCTCGCCGTGGCGCTGAGCGCTAACCTCCTGCCCGGCGACGAGATCCTCGCCGCAAGCGGTCGTCCCTATGATACGCTGGAGGAGGTCATCGGCATTCGCCCCTCCCCCTGCTCCCTTGCGGAGTACGGCGTGACCTACCGCGAGGTGGCGCTGCTGGAGGGCGGTCAGTTCGACTATGAGGGCATCCGTGCCGCCATCGGCGAAAAGACCAAACTCGTTCACATTCAGCGCAGCAAGGGTTATCAGACCCGCCCCACCCTGTCTGTCAAGGCGATCGGCGAACTGATCTCCTTCGTCAAGTCCATCAAGCCCGATTTGATCTGCATGGTAGACAACTGCTATGGTGAGTTCGTGGAGACCATCGAGCCCTCCGATGTGGGCGCGGATATGATCGTAGGCTCTCTCATCAAGAATCCCGGCGGCGGTCTTGCGCCCATCGGCGGCTACATCTGCGGCACCAAAGCTTGCGTGGAGCGCTGCGGCTACCGTCTGAGCGCCCCCGGTCTCGGTCAGGAGGTGGGTGCGAACCTCGGTCTGATGACTTCCCTGTTTCAGGGCTTCTTCCTCGCGCCCACCGTCACCGCGTCCGCTCTCAAGGGTGCGATCTTTGCCGCAAACCTCTACGAGCGTCTCGGCTTCCCTGTCATCCCGAACGGCAGCGAATCCCGCCACGACATCATTCAGGCAGTGACCCTCGGCAGCCGCGAAGCCCTCTGCGCCTTCTGCAAGGGCATTCAGCAGGCAGCTCCTGTGGACAGCTATGTGACCCCCGAGCCCTGGGCAATGCCCGGCTATGACAGCGAGGTTATCATGGCGGCAGGCGCTTTCATTCAGGGCAGCAGTATTGAGCTCTCCGCAGATGGTCCCTGCCGCGAGCCCTATGCGGTCTATTTCCAGGGCGGTCTCACCTGGCAGCATGCCAAGCTCGGCATTCTGCTGAGCCTGCAGAAACTGGTAGATGCCGGCATCGTCACTCTCAGCTAACAGAAGCTCCCGCAGATCTGAGCTGGGTTCACAAAACAGTTCAACCGACCTATGGCTGCGATCATAGGTCGGTTTTTTGTCTACGAAAAAGCGCTCCCGCCCGGCGGGAGCGCCAAATAATCAGATCACACGCACGCGGATCACATTGTCGAGCTTCTTCACGTCCTCGATCACATCGCTCTCCACCTGAGAGCCCAGATCCACGATGGTATAGGCATAGTCGCCCCGGGACTTGTTGGTGAGATTCTCCACGTTGGCATTGTCCTTGGACAGGAGCGTCGTGATGTTCGCAAGCATCGCAGGAACGTTCTTATGCAGGATACACATACGGCAGACACCGCTGCGCTCCAGCACTGTCTCGGGCATATTGACCGAGCGGCGGATATTGCCGTTTTCCAGATAGTCCTGCAGCTCATGTGCCGCCATGACGGCGCAGTTCTGCTCACTCTCGGGGGTCGACGCACCCAGATGGGGCATGGCAATGACACGGGGCGTGTTGACGAGGCGATTGTTGGGGAAGTCGGTGATATATGCCGCCACTTTGCCGCCGTCAAGCGCTGCGATCATGGCATCATCATCCACGATCTCACCGCGGGCAAGGTTGATGACACGGACATCCTGCTTCATGGCAGCGATCGCCTGTGCATCGATCATGTGGCGGGTCTTGTCGTTGTAGCTGATGTGGAGGGTGATATAGTCAGACTTCTTATAAAGCTCGTTGATATCCTTCACCACATGGATATGGCGGTCGAGACGAAGGGCGTTGTCAACAGAGAGGAAGGGATCATAGCCGTATACATCCATGCCCATACCGAGAGCAACATTTGCCACCAGTGCGCCGATGGCACCGAGACCGACAACACCCAAGGTCTTGCGGTAGAGTTCGGGACCTGCAAAGGCAGACTTGCCCTTCTCCACCACGGTGGTCACATCTACGCCGGCATCCACCTGCTCACGAACCCAGCGGATAGAGCCGCTGACATCGCGGGAGCCCATCAGCATGGCGCACAGCACCAGTTCCTTCACGGCGTTGGCATTGGCACCGGGGGTATTGAACACCACAATGCCCTGCTCAGAGCAGCGGTCGAGGGGAATATTATTCACACCTGCACCTGCGCGGGCAACTGCCAGCAGGCTCGCAGGAAAATCATAGTCATGGAGCTTTGCGGAACGAACCAAAATCGCATTTTCATCGCTCAGTTCATCGCCGATGAGATACTTCTCCTTGTCAAAGGTATCCAGTCCCACCGCGGAGATCTTGTTCAAAGTCTTGATACGATACATAGCGTACCTCCAGATTTCATGGACCGCTCACGGTCGCCATACTTGTGCAAGAATGTAAACACGATTATTAACATTCCTTACAACACCATTATTATATGAACCCGCAGTAAAAAGTTCAATGACAGGAAACCCAAATCCCCAAGCCCCTGTTACGAAAATTTTCGTGCGAAAGGCACGAAGGAAATGCTTCTAAGTGGTAAAAGTCACTATTCAAGCGGCGAAATTCGTGCTATGATGTCAAAAAGACTCTGATCAAGGAGGATGGCATGAAAAAAATCGGACTCATCATCAACCCGGTGGCAGGCATCGGTGGTCCTGCGGGCATGAAGGGCAGCGACGGAGCGGACGTGCAGCGCGTGGCAAAGGCGCTCGGCATCCAATCTGCCACGGCAGAGCGCAGCAAAATCGTGCTCAAGAGTCTTGCACTGGTGACCGAACGGCTTACGCTTTACACCGCCCCTGCGGAAATGGGCGAAATCCCCGCAAAAGAAATGGGCTTTGCGCCGACAGTGGTCGGTTCCATTGAAAGCGGCAGCACCACCGCAGAGGACACCATCCGCATCGCAAAAGAGATGAAGGCTCTCGGAATTGATCTGCTGATCTTCGCAGGCGGCGACGGCACGGCAAGAAACGTGGCGGAAGCCGTCGGCAGCGATCTGACGGTGCTGGGCATTCCCGGCGGTGTGAAGATCCACTCGGCAGTCTACGCCAAGAATCCCCTCGCCGCAGCAGAGCTGGCGCTCCGCTTTGCGCAGGGAGATGAACTGGAAACCATGGCAGCCGAGGTCATGGACATTGACGAGGAAAAATTCCGTGCAGGCGTGGTGGCAGCACGGCTCTACGGCTACATGAACGTGCTGAAGGTAAAGGCACTGATGCAGTGCTGCAAGTCCGGCGGAAAATCCTCACAGGACGCACTGGATGAAATCGCCACGGATGTGGCAGAATACATCGAAGAGCATGACGAGCGACTGTTTGTCATCGGCTCCGGCAGTACCACACGGGCGGTCATGGACATGCTGAAGCTTCCCAACACCCTGCTGGGTGTGGACGTGGTGGAGCATGGCACGGTCATTGCATCCGATGTAAACGAGCAGCAGCTCTATGAACTGGTGAAGGGTCGCGATACCACCATCGTTCTCACCGTCATTGGCGGGCAGGGACACATTCTTGGTCGCGGCAATCAGCAGCTCAGTCCCCGGGTCCTGCGGGAAGTGGGGCTGCAAAACATTATGATCATTGCCGATCCCGAAAAGCTGGCATCCCTGCCGGGACGCTCGCTTGTGGTAGACTCCGGTGACACCGAGCTGGATCAGGCTCTCTGCGGCTGGCGTGCTGTGGTCACAGGTCTCGGTCAGACGACCATGATGAAAGTCAGTATTTAAAACAACCGAACAGTATATTCACTTTACACATACAGGAGGTCAATTATGGAAATCATCTTCAACGAAAACAAGGAAATCGTCGATCGCATCCGCGAGGGTCTCAAGCGTACCGAGGGCTATTGTCCCTGCCGTCTCGCTCGCACAGAGGAGAATGTCTGTATGTGCGAGGAGTTCCGTCAGCAGATCGCAGACCCCGAATTTGAGGGCTACTGCCACTGCCGTCTGTACTATAAAAAGAAGTAAAAGTTCAATATATTAATCGTTCGACAGAAAGGAAAATAACCATGGAAATTCTGAATCTGAATAAAGATAACTTTGAAGAGCTAGTGCTGAAGGCAGAGGGTCCTGTGCTGGTGGACTTCTGGGCTCCCTGGTGCGGTCCCTGCATGATGCTCTCCCCCATCGTGGACGAGATCGCTGAGGAAAAGAGCGGTCTCACCGTTGGCAAGGTGAACGTGGACGAAAATCAGTTCCTCGCCATTCGCTACGGCATCGACAGTATCCCTGCTCTGCTGCTGTTCAAGGACGGCAAGCTGGCAGGTCGCAGCATCGGTCTTCGCAGCAAGGAAGAGCTCATCGAAAAGTTCGGTCTGTAAATGCCCCCCCGTCCCCCGCTTGTTGGCGGGGGACGATTTTTTATGTCCTGTCCCTGTGCTTGACAAAAATACCTCTAATTCTTACAATAGCCTTGCACATTTCTCAACAAACAAATCTGCGAGGTCCTTCCATGAAACGCTTCACAAAACTGATCATTCTGCTGGGTGCGATCGGTATTTCCATTTCCGCTCCGCTGACCCGTATTTCCACCGCGCCGTCTCTGGTACTGGCACTGTACCGCAACGCTCTCGCCGTGCTGGCGCTGCTGCCCGTGATTTTTGCGAAGCACCGCGACGATCTCAAGGCGCTGACCCGCCGTCAGTTCTCGCTGTGCATGGCAAGCGGCGTGTTTCTCGCGCTGCACTTCGCGTTCTATCTGGAATCTGTCTACCGCACGTCGATCGCTGCCGCCACCATTCTCACCAACACGCAGGTGTTTTTCGTGGCACTGATCATGCTGGTGGCGCTGCGGGAAAAGCTCTCGAAAACCTGCTGGCTGGGCATCCTTCTCACCTTCGTCGGCGGCATGATCATCGCCCTTGGCAGCAGCGGCGGCGGTGTGACACTGGAGGGCAACCTGATTGCCCTGCTGAGCGCCGTGTTTATGGCAATCTACGCCGTCATCGGTCGCTTCTGCCGCAAGGATCTGCCCAACACCGTCTATGTCTTTCTCGTCTATACCGCTGCATCCGTGAACCTGACGCTGGCGGTGCTGCTGCAGGGCATTCCCCTCTTTGGACACGAGCCCATCAACTGGCTCACCGCAGGCGGCATGACGATTTTCTGCACCTTTATGGGGCACAGTATCTTCTCGTGGGGTCTGAAGTATGAGACCCCCGCACTGGTGGCAACCATCCAGTCTCTCGAGCCCGTGTTTGCCACGGTGCTGGGCATTCTGCTCTTCCGCGAGATCCCCAGTCTCACAGTGGTCATCGGCGGCTGCATTGTGGTGGGCGGCGTCACCCTCTACTGCCGCAGCAGCGACAAATCATAAATACGCATTCGCAAATTTTACGCGCAGGGAGATTTTCCCTGCGCGTTTTGTAACCTTTTCTCTTCCTTTTCCCTCTTGCAGGGTGAAGGTCTTTCGCAGTAATTAACGGGACTTAGGAGGTGAAATTCATGGAAGATCAGGCGATCATCGCCCTGTTTCAGCAACGCCGTGAGGATGCCATTGCTGCCTGCCGCAAAGAATACGACAGCTATCTTTCCTCTCTGGCGCTCCGCATTTTGGGAGACAGCGCCGATGCGGAGGAATGCGTCAGCGACACCTATTGGCAGATCTGGCAGCGCATCCCGCCCGACGAGCCACAGCATTTCAAAGCTTATCTTGCTGCCATCTGCCGCTACTTTGCCTTTGACCGTCTGGATCGCCGCCACGCCAAAAAACGCAGCGCGGAGATCGTGGAACTGACAGAGGAGCTGCAAAGCTGTGTCGGTGACCGCAGCACCGAAGAGGAACTGGATCTGCGGGAGCTGGGACGGACACTGGACCGTTTTCTCCGCACCCTCGGCAAAGAACAGCGTCGCATTTTTCTCAGGCGCTACTGGTTCGCCGAGACCGTCAAGGAGGTGGCGGCACACTGCGCCATCAGCGAGAGCAAGGTCAAGACCTCCCTCTTCCGCACGCGGGAAAAGCTGCGGACATATTTGGAAAGCGAGGGTTACAACGTATGACATACCGATCTGAAGATCTGCTCAGCGCCATGAGCTTCATCGGCGAAGATCTGATACAGGAAGCCGAGCAGACACGCAAGCGCTCCCGCCGCCCCTGGGCGGCAGGACTGATCGCCGCGGCAGCACTGGCACTGGTCATCATGGCACTGCCGCAGCCTGAGCCAACTGTTGTGCCGGATGAACCCATTACGGAGCAGGACGACATCCAGCAGACCAAACTGCAAATCAACTGGATGGAAAACGCAAGCAACACAGAAGCCGACATGGATCTGCTGCCGGAGATGCGATACGATGCAAAGATAGACGGCTACCGATGGGAAGAATGGTCTCCCGCTCCCCTGCGGGGCGATCCCCCTCTCATCCATCTGCCCAATCAGCCGGTGACGGATGAGCTGACCGTTCCCGCTCAGTTCGCACAGGCGGCAGGTGTCAATGGTGATGAGTTCTATCCTGCACTGCAGGAGAGATTCACCATTGACAGCTACTACGTCCTTTGGGTACGGAGCAACCGCGAAAGCGAAACCTATGACCTCGCCCACGATCACTGTCTGGAGCTGCAGACAGGCAGCGGCGGCACGGCAACGCTTAGCGTGAGCCGCGAAGGCTGGCCTCTTCGCTGCTGTCTGCTTCTGGACGAAGATCCCCTTCTCTCCACTGTACAGGGTGTGGAAATGGTCATTCACGGGATGAAGCTGCCGGATCGAACAGCGTTCTTCACCCGCTTTGAACATGATGGCGTATGGTACGACATCGAAACCGAGGGAATCAGCGAAGAGGAACTGTATCATCTGCTGGAAACGCTGATCGGTTCATAAATAACACAAAAAATCCCATCTGCCTTGCAAAAGCAGATGGGAATTTTTCATTTTTATCGTAGATTCTTGATTTCCCTTTGCAGCTCCGCCAAAAATTTTCCTGCGTGCGCACCATCCATCTGGGTATGGTGAAACTGGAAGGACAGAGGCAGTTCATAGCGCAGCCATTTCCTTCGATATTTCCCCCAAATGATAAATGGATTGTTGAATATGCCGCTGTTCATGCCAACCGCACCATCAAGCTCCGTATGGATGATGGCAGATGTTCCGATCACCATACTCTCCTCCGACAAATCTCTGTCGCGGCAGCTCTCGGAAACTTCAACCGTAGCGCTTATATATCTGCGATTGTATTCCCTCAGATCTTCTGTATATAAAACGTCACAGGAACTCACTTCACCGCGCTGATTTTCCACAATGGTATTGACCGCAAGGCTATCATACTGCATCAGTTTTTCTCCCACAGGAAGGATGTAAAACTCCTTTATCCCCACCGCAGCCCTGCCGATGCAGTAAGTAAGCAGCATATTGAACTTCATGCCCCGTCTTTTGCTGACGCGGATGAGATTCGTCACATCAACGGTCTTAAAAAAACTCACCATAGGGTTCGGTGCTTTCATCCAAAGCTCATACGCTATAGCTCTTGTTGTATCCTTTGGATCGATCTCTCTTCTCATGGCGCATCTTCCTTTCCTTTTGGTGAGAGCACAAAGCGCTGTGTCGGATAGCCAAATTCCACCAACAGTTCCCGCTCGGCAAAGCCCAGCTGCTTGAGCAAATTTCTCTGTCCCGTGTCTGCCTTATCCCCTTCCCGATAGGTGGTCATGCTGATTTCCTGTCCGGGCAGATATTGTTCCATCAAGACATCCAAAAACAGCTTTCGGATGTTTTGATGACGGTATTGCGGATGTATGCCCCAAAAATCGATACCAAAGGCTGAAAAAGCCATAGCCCCGACCAAAATATCCCCATCTTTCAGCACAAGGGCTCGTTTTTCATCGATAGACCTGCTGATCGCATTTCGATAGTCGGTTTCGTCCATGACAGGGTATCCATCGATCACCAGCCGCATCAAATGCATCCATGCAGGGAGATCTGCCTGTTCAGCCAAACAGATATCATTCTTTGTAAAAACTCTGCGCTCTGCTGTCCTGTGCAGCGTAAAGCGCAGCTGCAAAGGATAAAATGTCCCCTTGTCCCGATACTCCGCAGGAGGGATCTTATACATGGACTTAAAGGCAGTGGAAAACGCCTGCTGGCTCTCGTAGCCACAAAGAAGGGCGATTTCAATAACAGTTTTTCCTGAAAACACCAAAAGCTTTGCAGCTTCCGTCAGCTGGCGTCGCTGCACATAATCATGGATGGTCATGCCAAGTGTCGCAGAAAACATGCGGTGCAGATGATACTTTGAGTAATTCACCGCTTCCGCAACCTGCTCCAGATCAATCTTTCCCGCAAGATGGGTCTCGATATAATCGATGACGCTTTCCAGATTCACAATACGATCCTTCACAGTGTCTCCTCCCTTCGACCAAAGGTATTGTAACAAAAGATATCCGCTCCGTTTTCATCATTCTTGCTCTATTTCGCATGTCTCTTCCCTTTTTCCCTATGTTTCCCTTGCCATGGTGCGCTATCCTGTAGAAAAATCAAATTTGGAGGATAACATGATGGCATTTTACCCCACCCCTGCGGGGCTCATCGGTCACACGCCGCTGGTACGGCTGAAACGAATGGAAGCGCAGTATCAACTCTCCTGTCGCCTGCTGGCGAAATTAGAAGGCTGCCAAATCGGCGGCAGCAGTAAGACCCGCGCTGTCAAATTTATGCTGGACGATGCGGTCAAACAGGGACGACTCCATCAGGATTCCACCATCATCGAAGCCAGCAGCGGCAACACAGGCATTGCCCTTGCGCTCCTCGCCGCGCGAAGAGGCATTCGGGCGATCATCGTCATGCCGGAGCACATGAGCCGCGAGCGGCAGCAGCTCATCCGCGCCTATGGTGCAGAGCTGATCCTGACCGATGCCGCAAGCGGCATGGCAGGCGCTATGAAAACCGCAGAAGAGTTGCTGCAAAGTACTCCTGCTTCCCTCTCACTCGGACAATTTGAAAACTCTGCCAATCCCCGCGCCCACTACTGCACCACTGCCCCCGAGCTCTGGCGAGACAGCGGCGGTCATCTGCAGGTATTCGTGGCAGGAGTCGGCAGCGGCGGCACCATCAGCGGTGTGGGACGCTATCTCAAGGAGCGAAATCCCCATATCCGTATCGTGGCAGTGGAGCCCGCAGAAGCGCCCGTTCTCAGCGGCGGCGCAGCAGGTCGGCACAAGCTGCAGGGCATCGGGGCGGGATTTGTGCCGAACACACTGGATCGGCGGGTCATAGACTGCATCCACCCTGTCTGCGGCGAAGATGCCACCGCTGCGGCGGCGTTACTTGCGCAAAAGGAAGGACTGCTCTGCGGCTTTTCCGGCGGCGCTGCCCTTCATGCGGCAGTGGAAATTGCAAAAAAATGCCGCCGGGGTGAGAGCGTCGCCGTTCTCCTCCCCGACAGCGGTGAACGCTATCTGTCCGATGCGTTATATGGATAAAAAAATTCCGCAGCTTTTCGCTGCGGAATTTTTGATTGCGATGTAACTTACGCCTTCTTTGCGATCTCGCAGAGTGCGGTGAAAGCAGCAGCGTCGTGAATTGCCATCTCGGAGAGCATCTTGCGGTTGATCTCGATGCCGGCAACCTTCAGACCGTGCATGAAGCTGGAGTAGTTCATGCCGTTCATCTTGCAAGCAGCGGAGATGCGGGTGATCCACAGCTGGCGGAAATCACGCTTCTTGTTCTTACGACCCACATAAGCGTAGGTCAGGGACTTCATGACAGCCTGGTTGGCAACACGGAAGTGCTTGGACTTGGAACCCCAATAGCCCTTGGCCATCTTCATGATCTTGCTTCTTCTCTTGCGCGTCATCATTGCGCCTTTAACACGTGCCATTTTTCGTTAGCCTCCTATTTCTAAAGCCTTGGTAGTATTGTTTACTTGTAGGGGATCATCTCGCGGATGGTAGCCTGATTGGTGATATCAGCATAACCACCTGCACGCAGACGACGAGTGCGCTTGGTATCCTTCTTGGTCAGGATGTGGCTCTTGAAGGCCTTTGCACGCTTAACCTTGCCGCTCTTGGTGAGGTTAAATCTCTTCTTTGCACCGGAGTGAGTCTTCATCTTAGGCATAGTAGAATCTCCTTTCGTCCGTTTGGACTTATTTAATCACTTGTTATTCTTGGGGGCGAGGAACATCACCATGCTCCGACCCTCCATCTTGCAGGGCTTATCCAGAACAGCCGTCTCGGCGCAGGCCTCAGCGAAACGATCCAGAATGCCACGACCAATTTCGGTATGCGCCATCTCGCGACCGCGGAAGCGGACGGAGACCTTGACGCGATTGCCGTCACTGATAAATTTCTGAGCGTTCTTCAGCTTGGTGTTGAAATCGCCCACATCAATGTTGGGAGACATGCGGACTTCCTTGATTTCCACCACGTGCTGATTCTTGCGGGCTTCCTTTTCCTTCTTGCTCTGCTCGAAACGGAACTTGCCGTAATCCATGAGCTTGCACACAGGGGGAACTGCCTGCGGGGAGATCTTCACCAGATCGAGGCCCTTCTCCTCTGCGATAGCAAGAGCCTGCTGAGAGGAAAGAATACCCAGCTGCTCACCCTGATCGCCGATCAGTCGGACTTCCTTATCCGTGATCTCTTCGTTGAGTTGATGCACTACGTTAGCGATGGCTAAAGCACCTCCTATCGGAAAATAACAAAACGCGGATGCACACCAGCACCCGCGCCAACACACACCAACCCTGTTACGAGTGGTGAGAGAAACGTTGTTAACCTCTTTGCTCTGCGCTGGAGGTGAGGCGGATGCGTAGCCTTCTTTGTTTTTGCTCATGTAGTGTACCATGGCAAAAAGGAAATGTCAACAAGTTTTTTGAAAATTTTTTGTACATTTTTCCCTGTGCGAATCCATTTGCCTAAGCGGTATAGTTTTTGATCCCGCGGGCAAAATAGAAGCACCTTAGGAGGTGAACCGCAGATGGAGAACAAGAACAACAAGACCAACTCTTACAGCAGCACCAATCAGAACAGCACCAACCAGACCAGCAATCAAAACAGCAAGAATACCAAGAACACCACCGATTCCGAAAACAAGAACGCCAAGAACAGCAAGAACTGCAAGTAAACTGCATACTTCCTATAAAAACAGTCCCGCACACCGACAGAGGTTGCGGGGCTGTTTTTTTACGCGGCATAGAGCTTGTCGAATACCTTCCGCATCTGCGCCACGATCTCCTCTTTCGACATCTGCTCCTTATGTTCGATCCACCACCGCAGAATATTCAGCAGCGCCCCCGTATAGGAAAACGCCATGAGCTCTGGCGAGAGAAGAAGCTCTTTGCCCTCATCCCAGTCTTTTTCAAAGCGTTCCTTCACATCACGGATGATCTGCTCGGAGACAATATCCAGCAGAAGGGGAAACGCCGTGCTCTTCATGAGAGAGCGCACAAGGGCATCGTTCTCATCCAAAAAATCAAGTGCAAAGCGGATGATATGAATATAGGGAGATGATGCAGTGCCCTCCTGTTCTGTGGGCACGATACGGTACAGAAAGTCACTTTGGACAGACTGCACAAAGAAGGTAAAAAATTCGTACTTATCGGCAAAGTGCTTATAGAAGGTCGCACGGCGCACCATGGCAAGCTCGCACAGCTCATTGACCGTGATCTGCTCAAAGCGCTTGGTTTCAAGCAGATGCCAAAACGCGTCCATCAGCGCCGTATGGGTCTTTTGAATGCGCAAATCCAACGGCTTTTCCATGATGACCTCCTGTTCGGAAACATTTTCCGCAATTTGTCAATTAACATACATTCGCTCAATATTTGAGCGTTGTACTTTTTCGTGTTTTTATTATGATAGATACCGTAACAAATGTCAATTATCTCACAATCAAACGGAGGAAATTATGGCTCACACGATCTCGGCAGGCGTTGGCGAACGCATGCAATATCTCGCCCACAATTATAACGACACCACCATCCGCTTTATTTTGCAGTATCCGGGGCTTCTTGACAGCAAAACCCTCTGCGCCGCCACGAAGGCAGTGGTCGGCAGTGTGGATGTGCTGCACGCCTCTTTCCTTGCAAATTTCCGTTCTGCCCACTGGCAGGTCAATAAAGACTATGCGGTATCCGACTATTTCGCTTTGATCGACTGCGACGGCGATCCCCTGAAGCCCGCAAAAAGTCTTGCGCTGCAGTCCATAGCGCACGGGGCAAAATGCCAGCTTCATGTGACGCAGATCAACGGAAGCTGGAACACTGCAGTGCTTGTCCGCATCAGTCATCTGGTGGTGGACGGCAGCGACGGCATCTATCTCATGGGCAAGCTTGCGGAGAGTTACCGCTTAATCGAACAGACAGAAAACACGGAACGTCTGACGGTCAAAGATGGCAGCCGCTCCGCCATGAACGCCTACAACGAACTCAGCAAAAAAGAGCTTGCATCGCTGCTCAAGTCCCCTTTTCACGGGGTCAAAACGGAATATCCTTTCACCACACCCACAGACCATGCTCTGCCCCGTATGCTGCACTGTACCATCCCCGCTGACCTGCTTGCCGCCGCGCGGCAGAAGGCGAAAGCACAGGGCGCGACGGTGAACGATCTGCTGCTGACTGCCTGTTACCGCAGCTTTGCGAAAGCAGTCGACCGACAGGGCAAGATGAGCATCTCTTCCATGATGGACCTGCGGCAGCACTGCAAGGACGGTGTCTCCGAGGGTCTGAGCAATATGTCCGGCGGTCTCTCCACCACCTTGGAGGTTTCCGAGGAGCACAGCTTTTCCGATGACCTTCAAAGCATCGCCACACAGACAACGCAGGCAAAAAGCGATCCGCTTGCAGGTCTTAGCGGTATTCCCGCGCTCCATGCCGCCACGAAAGCATTCCCCATGTGGCTGCTGCTGCGAGCGGCAGACATCGTCTACAGCAGCATGTCCCTCAGTCTGACAAATTTAGGAAACATTCCCCTCACTCCCCTCTCCATGGGCGATCTCACACCGAATAAGGGGATCTTCGGCGGACCGCTGAAGCGAAAGCCCTCCGTACAGGTGTGTGCCGCCAGCTTCGACGGCACAGCGGAGCTGACCATCCTCGGAGATTTTACAGACGAGGATCTTGATTCTTTGCAGCATTTTTTGTACGGGATGCGGCAGGAGCTTGCGTCCTATGGAGAGGAGGTCTGACATGCTGTACATAGTATATATCATGGCAGGACTTGTCGGCGGTATTCTCATCGGTATGTCCGGCTTGACCGCAGCCATGGTATTGACCCCCATTTTGACCGGCATCTGCGGCTGGAAGGGATACGATGCCACCACCATGTCCCTCCTTGCCAACATCCCCTCTGCCATTGTCACATCCTATACCTACTATAAAAATGGCAACGTCGACATTCGACGAAGCAAAACCGTATCCATGTCCGCGTTCATCGGTGCGGTAGCCGGCAGCTGGATGGGATATCTTTTCAGCAGGGTCTCCGAAGGCGGGATCAGCTATCTGGTTATCGCCGGGAACCTTGGCATGGCATATAAATTCTTACATCCCGCCAAGGACAAGAAGGGCACTGCCAAAGAAGCGCAGCGCACCGACGAGATGCGCAAAACCGCACTGGCTCTGCTGCTCAGCTTTCTGATCGGTGCGGAATGCGGCTTTATGGGCAGTGCGGGCGGCATGATAATGCTGATGGTGCTGACTTTGGTTCTTGGCATGAACACCAGAGAAGCAGTTGGCAGCGGCAGTGTGGTGATGACACTGGTCGCTCTGACAGGCGCAGTAAGCCATCTGATGATGGGTGCAGTCATTGACCCGCTCCCCGCAGCTGTCATTACCATTTCCTGTACTGTCGGTGCTGTCAGCTCCGCCAAACTCGCCAACCGAATCAGTGAAAAGCAGATGAGCCGCTGCGCAGGTGTCGTTCTGCTGCTTGTCAGCATCGTTTCCCTGCTGCTGAACCACTGAAACAGGAAAACGCCCTTCGCCAAACGGCGAAGGGCGTTTGTTGCGTTTGAGAGAATCAGTCGCGCTCCTCCACTTCCTCCAGACGATCGAGGAAGGGGCTGGCGGTGGTACTGACCTCCACCGCTTCCTTCTTGAAGTTCTCCACGTTCTTCGCGCTCTCCTTCACAGGACGGATCGTACCCGCGCCTGCCACGCAGCCGCCGGGGCAAGCCATACCCTCCAGAAGATACCCATTGAACTTACCGGTCTTGGCAATGGTCAGCATCTTGCGGCACTCACGCAGACCATCCGCATACTGCACCTTGACCTCAGTCTCGGGTGCAATATGCTTGACCGCTTCCACCACGGCTGCGGCAACACCGCCGCTGACAGCGAAGCCTCTTGCCATGGCAGAGCCTTCATCCAGCGTGTCCTCAGGATCAAATTCAATGGTCTTGAAGTCCACCTTCTTGGCATCGAACATACCCTGCAGCTCTTCAAAGGTCAGCACGAAGTCCACATCCGAGCGGACGGAGCGGCGGTTTGCCTCCAGCTTCTTGGCAGAGCAGGGACCAATGAAGCAGATGCGGGCATTGGGATGATCCTTCTTCACCATGCGAGCGGTGATGACCATGGGGGTCAGTGCCATGGAGATATAGTCCTTGAACTCGGGGAACACGGTCTTTGCCATGACAGACCATGCAGGGCAGCAGGAGGTGCCCATGAAGGGCTGCTTGGCAGGAACCTCCTCGAGGAAGTCCTTGGTCTCCTCCACCGCGCAGAGGTCAGCACCGATGGCAACCTCCACCACATCACTGAAGCCCAACACACGCATGGCAGCCTTCAGCTTGGCAGGGGTCGCATCTGCACCGAACTGACCGACGAAGGCAGGTGCCACGCAGGCAATGACTTCCTCATTGTGCTTGATGGCAGTGATGATCTGCAGGATCTGGCTCTTGTCTGCGATCGCACCGAAGGGGCAGTTCACGATGCACTGACCGCAGGAGACGCACTTATCATAATTGATCTTTGCACGACCATACTCATCGGATTCGATGGCATCCATGCCGCACGCCATGGCGCAGGGACGCTCCATCTTGGAGATGGCACGATAGGGGCACTGGTTGAAACACTTGCCGCACTTGATGCACTTATTCTGGTCGATGTGGCAGCGCTTGTCCTTGTCAAGATAGATGGCATCCACAGGGCAGCTGTTCATGCAGGGGTGAGAAATGCAGCCCTGGCAGCTGTCGGTGATGCGGAGCTGCTTGGTGGGGCAGGAGTTGCAGGCATAGGGAATGATATTGACCAGCGGCTCCTCAAAATACTTCTGATCGGTGGCAGCCTCCTGAATCAGCGCACTCAGGGGCATACGGGGACCGCCGGGATTGATGTCCATACCCAGTGCCAGACGCACGCGGGCTGCCACAACGGCACGCTCCAGAAACACATCGTGCAGGTGGTGGGCGATTTCACCGGGAACCAGCTTGTAGGGGATCATATCCACCCTCTGCAGGTCATCCTGACTGTATGCCAAACGCGCCACCTCTTTGAATACATCGCGGCGAATATCATCCACATAACTGTGTACGCCTCTCATCGTTTCTTCCCTCCATAATAATCAGTAATGGTACTGACAATAATCCATAACATTTATATTATATAACATCCCCTGCTTTTTGCAAGGGGAGAAGTCGCTTTTTTCTTGTCCTTTTCATGGAAATATGATAAAATATGATTGATTTTGCAGAAAATGAGGAAACCTTCCATGCGCATTCTGATTCTTTCCGATTCTCACGGCAATGTAAAAAACATGAAGCTGGCTGCCGAGCGCACGAAGCCCGACCAGATCATCCATCTCGGAGATCATTTCCGGGACGGCGAAGCGCTGAAGGAAGCCTTTCCTCTGCTGCCCGTGGCACAGGTCATCGGCAACTGCGATCTTTACGATTTCAGCGCCAGAGCGGGAAAGGATCAGCTTCTCCTTACGCTGGATGGACACCGCACCCTGCTCACACACGGACACCGCTACCATGTAAAAAGCAGTCTGCTTTCCCTCAGTTATGCCGCGCGGGAGGCGGAAGCGGAGCTTTGCCTGTTCGGGCACACCCATATTCCCCATCTGCAGCAGCTGGATGGTCTGACCCTGCTGAATCCCGGCAGCATCGGAAACGGCGATTTCGCCGTGGCAGAGACCGGGGACGGCAAGCTTCGCTGCGCACTGCTCACGCTCTGATATACCAAAGGAAGTGACCCTTTTATGGAACAGAAGAATCTTTTTCAGCGCACAGCGCCCATGACGCTGCTGGCACTGGCGTGTACAGCCCTCTGGGGCAGCGCCGCCGCCACCATCAAGTTGGGCTATGCTGCCATGAATATTGCGGAAGCGGACACCGCAAGTCAACTCCTTTTTGCAGGCTGCCGCTTCACTCTTGCGGGTCTGATGACCCTCGTTTTCATCGCTCTTGTCCGAAAGCAGCTGCCCCTGCCGAAAAAGGATGGCTGTGTCAGGCGGGTGGGTCTGCTGGCACTGACCCAGACCTTCGCGCAGTACGTCTGCTTTTATGTGGGCGTTGCCCACACCTCCGGCACCAATGTTGCCATCATCAGCGGCACCAACGCCTTTGCCACCATTTTGGTGGCGGCACTGGTGTTCCGCACGGAAAAGCTGAACCGTTATAAGGTCGTTGGCTGTCTGCTGGGCTTTTTCGCCGTGCTGCTGACGAATCTCTCCGGTCTAACCCAGAATATCCGCTTCACCCTTGCGGGCGAGGGGCTGGTATTTGGCTCCATCATCTCCTGCGTGCTGTCGGCAAATCTCATCAAGCGGTTCTCCGCCGAGGATGACCCCGTGGTGCTCTCCGGCTGGCAGTTCACCTGCGGCGGCATGGCGCTGGCGCTGACGGGGCTCGCGCTGGGTGGCAAGCTGGACTTCGGTTACAGCAGTGCGGCACTGCCGATCCTGCTGTACCTCGGCTTTCTCTCTGCCTTCGCCTACGGTGTGTGGAGCGTGCTGCTCAAGTATAATCCCGTCTCCCGTATTCTGGTGTTCAACAGTCTCAATCCCTTCTTCGGCGTGGTGTTTGCCGCGCTGCTGCTGGGGGAGACGGAACAGGCGCTGCGCCCCTCTACCCTGCTGGCTCTGGCGATGGTCTCCCTCGGCATCTTCATCGTCAGCCGCTATGGAGACCGAAAAAGCGAAAAAGTAAACTGATGCTGCGTTGACAATGCCATGGCATATGCTATACTTGCCATGGACAACTATTCTGCTTTGAGAAAGGATCGATTGCTATGAAACGTAAAACCAGAGTTGCACTCCTCACCAGCGGTGGTGACTGCCAAGGTCTGAACGCCACCATCCGCGCCATTGGCAAGACCCTGTTCCAGTATGTGGATAATCTGGAGATCTACGGTATGTATGACGGCTACCGCGGTCTGATCGAGGGCGACTACCTTTATATGGATGCCGACAACTTCTCCGGCATCATCAACCTTGGCGGTACCATCCTCGGTACCTCCCGTCTGAACTTCGTCCCCGGCAAGGCGCTGCTGGATGACGAGGGCAACGATGTGATGGATCAGATGCTTGCCACCTATAACCGTCTGAACCTTGACTGCATCATCTGCCTTGGCGGCAACGGCACCCAGAAGAGCGCAAAGCTGCTGCAGGATGCGGGCATGAACATCATCACCCTGCCCAAGACCATTGACAACGACATTTTCGGCACCGATGAGACCTTTGGTTTCCAGAGCGCCGTGGACATCGCCACCGATGTCATGGACTCCATCCACACCACTGCCACCGCCCACAGCCGCATTTTCGTGGTGGAGTGCATGGGTCGTGACGCAGGCTGGCTGACCCTCAGCGCAGGCATCGCCGCAGGCGCCGACGCCATCCTCATCCCCGAGATCCCCTATGACATCAACAAGCTTGCAGCGTACATCGACGGTCGCCGCCGCAAGGGTCGCCGCTTCTCCATCATCGCCATGGCAGAGGGTGCCCTCTCCCGCGAGGCAAAGCAGCTCAGCGAAGATGAGCGCCGTCAGCTGAAGAAGGAGAACAAGTTCTCCTCCGTCTCCTACGAGCTGGCTGACAAGCTGGAAAAGCTCACCGGACAGGAGACCCGCGTGGTCATCCCCGGTCACTATCAGCGCGGCGGCTCTCCCTGCCCCCGCGACCGCGTGCTGGCAACCCGCTTCGGTACTGCCGCTGCCCGTCTCGTGATGGAAAAGAAGTACGGCTACATGGTGGGCATTGTGAAGGACGAGATCGTTGCTGTTCCCCTCGAAACCGCAGCCAGCAAGACCAAGTTCCTGCCCGTGGATCATCCTCTGATCCAGACCGCAAGAGATGTGGGCGTCACCTTCGGTGACTGATCGTTACAAAACAAAAAAATGGAAAGAGGACTTGTCTTACCGGGCAAGTCCTCTTTCCATTTTTTGCAGCAGCCTGTCAAAACTGACTATCCTAATTCTCAATCGGGACCTGCTTCTCCTGTACGCGGCGGGCGATCTCCACGATCTCGTCAATGCTCTCCTTACATCCCTTACTGACCCAAACACGTTGGATCGCTTCAATTCCCGCAACAACATATTCGCAGCGATACTCCTGTTCTACAGGATCTTCTGACCAGACGGGCATCACATCCGGTCGGAGTACCCGAAATTTATCATACGCCAACTGCGTTAGTCCATTGGATCTTCAAAAGTTTTATATGGGTGAAGCATTCGATGCTTACGAATACTTCGGCGCACATTTGGAGGGTCATGGTGTTGCATTTCGCGGTGGACGCTTATAGTCTGAAAGAATTTGACGGTACAGCACTCTACGAATATCCGCATAAGGATGTGGGCGAAAGCGAATGGGGCAGCTACAACTTCATGCATTCCCGCAGAGAGGTTGCCTGTTTCCTGCAATCTGCCGCAAACTATTGGCTCAAAGAATACCACTTCGATGGTCTGAGAATGGATGTTGTCAGCCGTCAAGAATGAAACATCATCTTAACGGCTGTGTTTTAGCTCATTTTTTCGTATTTATCGAATATTTTCAAAGGAAAACTGCTCCCAAACGCCACCGCCGGGCAGTTTCATCACCGTTTTGCTGCCGCCGCAGGGGTCGGGGAAGGTCAAGCGGAATGCCCAGAGCGCCATCTGCTCACCGCCGCTGCCGTAGCGCTCGTCCCCCACAATGGGAAGCCCACGGGAGGAAAACTGCACGCGGATCTGATGGTTTCGCCCGGTATGCAGGCGAATCTGCACCAGTGTGAGCGCCCCCTCTGCCATCTCCTTCGTCTCCACCACGCGGTAGCTGAGACGTGCCTCCTTCGCGCCGCGGAAGGATTTGTCCACCGTCACGGTTTTTCGCAGGGCATCACTGCGGGCAAGGTAATCCTTCAGCTCACCCTCTGCCTGTGCGGGAACGCCCCGCACCACGGCGAGATATTCCTTGCAGAGCTTGTGCTGCTCGGATGCGGTCGCAAGCAGCTCTGCCGCACCGTGGGTCTTGCAGAACACCATCACGCCGCCCACCTCTTTATCCAGTCGGTGGATGAGATAAATGCCGCCGAAGCCGCTGTGCTGCCGCTGAAGCTCCGTCACCATATCCTTTTCGCCGGGTTTCCCCTTCTGCGAGAGGATGCCCGGTTCTTTCACACAGGCAAGACACTCCCGGTTTTCAAACAGGATCTCCATATAACCTCCTCATCAATGACCGCGGGGCACACGTTGAAAATTGCCCTTTTCCTTCTTCAGATCCGCATACATCAACTCTGCCAGCACCACACTCAGTGGCAGCAATGCGACAAAAATTCCCCTGCCAAGCCAGCGTTGACAAGCAATCACCCCCGTTGCCGCACCCGCGACAAAGGACAAAAGCATCGCCGCGTGTTTTCCGCTGCGTTCCCAGTTCTTCTCTCCCTTGCCTCGAAGCGCCTTGCTCATGGCAATGCCCATCTGCCGCACATGATTGGTACAGAATGTGGTCGCCATGGGTACTCCCTCCGCCTGACGGAAGGTGTTATACTGCATGGAGCAGATGAAGTTTACCGTCACCTGCGTGATCTGAAAGGGCGCCGTCTCCGGCAGCAGTCCCAAAAATACCACCGCTGCAATCTCGATCATCACAAACAGAGTGTCCCATCGGATCAGCTTCAATTTTTTGATGGGTCCGGCAATGCTTTCCGAAAGGAAACTGCCCAAGGTGTAGGCACTGAGCGGGATGAAATAATACAGTGCTTCGCTCCACGCCCCCCGCCCAAGTGCCATTCCCATGAGCAGCATGTTTCCCGTCTGTGCATTGCAAAAAACACCGCCGCGAATGGAGTAAGTAAAGGCGCCGAGGCATCCGCCCACAAACATCAGTGTCAGAAATACCCAGTTTTTTTCACAGGCAAGATACTGCTGCTCTTTTTCTGCCGTTTGCTTGTCCATTTGCCTCCCCCTTCCCGCCGCCCACATATAGGCTGACAGGCAAAAGAGAGGTTCTCTTTTGCCTGTGATTTGTTATCTGTCCCTCACGGGGATAAACCACCTCATCCGTGCAAATACTCACGGTGGAGGTGGTTTTATGCTTCAGGTCATATTGCGCAGCACGATCATCTATCTGGTGCTGCTGGCTGGCTTCCGTCTGCTGGGCAAACGGCAGCTGGGCGAATTGGAACTCAACGAGCTGGTCATCGCCATGCTGGTGTCGGACTTCGCCTCCACCCCGCTGCAGGATCTCAATATGCCGCTGTATTACGGCATCGCATCCGCGCTGACGCTGCTGCTGCTTTCACTGCTGTTCTCATTCATCAGTTTGAAAAGTCTCCGTTTTCGCACGGCTTTCTATGGAACACCAACGGTTATCATTGAAAACGGAAGGCTCATCCAAAGCGCCATGCGGCGCAATCGCTTTACGGTGGATGAGCTTCTTGGGGAGCTGCGGGTGCAGGGCATCATGGATCTTCGCAGTGTGAAATACGCGATCCTCGAAACCAACGGTCAGCTCTCCATCCTGCCCGCAGCGGAGCAGCAGCCCCTCACCGCGGGAGACATGGGCATCGAAACCGAGGACAATACGCCCCCCGTCCTGCTGATCAATGACGGACGACTGCTGCGAGAAGCCCTTGCTGCGCAGGGGCTTGACCGGGGATGGCTGCAAAAGCTGCTGAAGCAGCACGGGCTCAGTCACCACCGACAGGTCTTTCTCCTCAGCGTAGACAGCAAAAAACGCGCCTTTCTCATCCCCAAGGGGCGATAGGTTTACTTCTCCGCGAGGATCTTGCTCAGTTCCTCCATAAAGGTGTTGATATCCTTAAACTGGCGATAGACAGACGCAAAGCGGACATACGCCACCTCGTCCACGCTCTTAAGCTTTTCCATGACGAGCTGACCGACCTCTTCGGTGCGGATCTCACGCTCGAGAGAGTTCTGCAGGCTCTGCTCGATCTCCAATGCCATTTTCTCGATCTGATCCACGGACACGGGACGCTTTTCGCAGGCACGCAGCATACCGTTGAAAACCTTCTGACGGTCAAAGCTCTGGCGGCTGCCATCCTTCTTGATCACGACCATGGGCAGACTCTCCACCGTTTCATAGGTGGTAAAGCGCTTTTCGCAGGCAAGGCACTCTCTGCGGCGACGGATGCTCTCCTCTGCCGGGCGGGAATCCACCACCTTGCTTTCCTGGTATCCGCAGAACGGGCATTTCATAGTGCGGTCCTCCTCGTTTCTCTCAATCATTCACGTTCATTGACAGGGTGATATTCTGTTCACCCATATATGCTGATTATTATACCACAGCATCCCCACATTTGGTAGTCATGAAGAAAAATTTTTTATCGCCGCAGCGTGGGTTTCCCCTCCTCCGTGAAGCTGTAAACCACATAGCGCAGCCCGCCGATCTCGAAAATCTCCGCAAGGCAGAACAGCTCCGTAAAGGGGAACTCTCCCCCCGGCGGATAGGGCAGCGCCGCCAGCAGCAGCTCTCCCTGCCGCCGAATAAGCGTTCCCTCCCGCGCAAGACGTTTCCCCCAGTTCCCCGCGACCTCGCCGCAGTATGGCTGCCAGCCCCGTTCCCCGTTTTTTCGCAGCACCGCTCCCTGCCAGCGCCCAAGATAACGCAGCTGCGGCTCGGCAAAACGCTTGCGGCAGACCATGCCCTGTCCCTCAGGTTCCAAAACGCCCAGCAGCTGCTCTCCCGCTTCCCCCTTGAGATAGGCGCGGCAGATCCCATCGAAGCGGCGCTCTGTCCGCACCTCCAGCTGAAAATACAGCCCCTCCCGCGACCAGAGGAGCTTCCCCGCGGTGACTCCATTTTCTGTAAACAGCGGTAATTCGTTCATATTCTCCTCCTTTTTCCTTGCAAAAGAGAGGGAAAACGAAATCCCTCGTGCCAGTTTATGCACGAGGGATCCTTCATTATGTATTTAATAAATGGTATAAGGACCGCGAACAAGAACCTTCACCGTATTTGCCGTTGCCGTGAGACCGCGACCATCCACCGTTGCCATATAGAGGTGGTTTGCCGCCAGCGCCTTGCCGCCGCCGAGGGTACTGCCTGCCGTGGTATCCACAAGCCCGGGAGAGGAGTCTGCCACACAGCTTGCGCTGCCCACACGGAGCATCAGTTCACAGCCGATCTTACCAACCAGCGTCTGTCCCTTTTCCAGCGTCACCACCACAAAGGTGGTGGTCTCATACTCGCCGGGAAGGTTGGAACCCTCGCTGCCGCTGCCGTATTCTGCGGCGATCTCTCTCTCCGCCGCCGCGATCTCTTCGGAAAATGCGGTTTTCAGTTCAGCATCACGGCTGCCGATCAGCTCCTGCACCTTTTCCGTCACAGTGGTCAGAAAAGTCTCATTCAGATAGCTCAGCGAAACCAGCGGGTCATTTTGACCGCCGGCAGTGGCATAAGCGCTCACCCCTGCGACCACCAGCACCAGTGCCAGCACAGCTGTCCATTTCATCAGTTTTCTCTTCATTGCGTGTTCCTCCATCGCCCAAAAGCGTCATTTCATGCAAAGCCCCCAGAGGGGGATTCGATCCACCTCTGGGGTGCGTTCAGACGAGTTCGTCGTGGGGCAGACCAAAGCTCACCGCAATGGCGCCGTCGATCTTCTCCATCAATCTGTCATCGACCCTGCCCATTCGCTCCCTGAGACGCCGCTTATCCAGCGTCCGGATCTGTTCCAATAATACCACAGAATCCCGTGTGAGTCCATAGGTACCGGAAGAAAGTTCGATATGGGTAGGCAGCTTTGCCTTGTTGATCTGTGATGTGATGGCCGCAGCGATGACTGTGGGACTGTGTCGATTGCCGGTATCATTCTGCACAATGAGTACCGGGCGCACGCCCCCCTGCTCGCTGCCCACCACCGGACTGAGATCCGCGTAATAGATCTCACCGCGTCTTACGCTCGTATCCACGTTCGTTCACACTCCGCCGCTATGAAGTACCCGCCGCTCTTCGTTCCTGCGAGGAGCGGGGCCACTATCATTCTCCCACGCGCCTTAGAAAAATATACCCGCCTTGGCGGCGGTTTTCCCTGCCGACGACCCCAATTCATCTTATGTCAAATCTGCGGCACAGGTGCAAAAAATCCCGCGCGGTGCTTCCGCGCGGGATTTCCTCAGATACGCATTGTTTCGACTTAATACAGCAGCTGCAGATTGTAGTCCACCACTTCGCCGCCCTTGATATAATAGCGGGGCACGCGCTTGCTGACAGCGCACAGCAGCTCATAGCTGATGGTGTTGCAGATCTTCGCCGCCTCATTGATGAGGTTCTTCTCACCGTAGATCTCGATCACGTCACCAATGCCCACTTCGGGATGGTCGGTCAGGTCGATCATGGTCATATCCATGCAGATGCGACCCGTGATGGGCGCAGGACCGGAGGGAGTCATGACGGAGAACTTGTTGCTGAGGTTTCGGAAGAAACCATCGGCATAGCCGATGGGCATGACACCGATGCGGCTGGGACGGTCGGTAAAGTAGGTGCGGCCATAGCTGATGCTGGCATCCTTGTCAAAGAGCTTGATGGTAGAAACGGTGCTCTTGACCGTCATCAGAGGCTTCATGCCCATCTGCTCGGCGATCTCACCAGTGCCATACATGATGATACCGCAGCGCACCATGTCGCCCTCTTCGATAAAGTCGGTGTAAGAGCAGATCGCACCGGCATTGCAGCAATGCTTGATGCGGAACTTGAAACCGTCACTGCCGCTTTCAATGGCATCGATCATCTTGCGGAAGCGCTCATACTGCAGCCTGGTAAATGCCACGTGCTCCTCTGCATCCTCATCGGAGACGCAGAAGTGGGTAAAAATGCCCTCCACGTCAAGACCGGGCAGCTTCACGATCTCCAGAATATCCTGCAGGCTCTGGTTAAAATGGGCATCGTCACACTGGAAGCCGAGACGACCCATACCGGTATCCAGCTTCACATGGACTTTCATCTTCTTGCCGAGGGTAAGTGCCTTCTCGCTGAAGGCTCTTGCGATGCGAAGGTTCTGAATGGCTTCGGTCATATCCAGACGCAGAATGCGGTCCGCCTCATAGGACGGGGTATAGCCCAGCATCAGGATGGGCAGCTTGATGCCGTTGACACGCAGCTCCTCACACTCGTCGATATTGGACACGGCGATATAATCCGCGCCGATGGACTCCAGATGCTTCGCCACACGCACTGCACCATGACCATAAGCATCACCCTTGACCACGCCCAGGATCTTGGTCTTGGGACCGACCTGACGGCGGATCACCTCAATGTTATGAGTCAGATTGTCCAGATTGATTTCGGCCCAGGTGCGCATCAGTTTCTGCTCTTGCTTTTCTGCTTTCTTTTCCAGCTCAAGGTCCATAATCTGTGTTGCTCCTTTTTTGTTTCTTTCATCTCAAGGGGTCGTCGTTTCTCTTTTCTCAGTGACTCTTATTCTTTTCAATGTTCGATTGGAATCATTATATCATCAAATGAAAAGTTCGTAAACTCCATTGTGAAAAATAATTGTTTATCTTCTGACACTTCCGCATATCGCGGTGTCCCCGTCACTTCATCGAACCACACCGTCCAATAGAGCTTCACGTCCTTTTCCTCCGTCTCGAAGGTCACACGCCGCAGTGCTTCCTCCCCTTCCTGCTCCGCGCTTTCCTCCAACAGCCAGCCTTGCTTCACCGCATCCATCAGCCGCGGCAGAATAACCGCCGCAGAAAGGCGGTTTTGCCCAAGCATGGGGGCATCCAGCACCAGATCGTCACAGACCACCTGCCGCTGCGCACCGTCATACACGATCGACACGCCCTGCAGCAGATCGGGCTCATGAACCGTCACCGTGCTTTTCCCTCCCGCTTCATAGGTGCAGCCCAGCGTATATTCCCGACTCTCGCTTTCATACTCGCAGCGCACCACCGCCTCCATGCTGCAGGCGTTCATGCCTGCATACTGCTGCAGTATGCGCTGCAGACTGTCGTCCTCTTTTTCGCAGCCCGTCAGAAGCAGCAGCATTGCTGTGAGCACCGCCATCCACCGTTTCATCCTTGCTCCTCCTCCGTTTTGAACTCTTCCTTCATGCTTATGACGGGGAAGAAAAAAATATCTTTGCACAAGTCAAAACGAAATGTACTTTGAGGAAAATTATCCTTGCAAGTTTTGTCCGCTTGTGATATAAGTGGAAAGGTAAGAGCAACGAACGGGAAAATAACGCTTCACCTTTTCCAAGAGAGGATCGGTCGTCGGCTGAAAGCCGGTCTGTCAAGGCGCGTTTGGTTCGCCCGGGAGCTATCGCGAGGAAATGCGCGGTCGGTTCGCCACCGTTACAGGGCTATGAGTGCGCGCAGAAATTGCGCGAATGCGGGTGGTACCGCGGAAGGTTTGCCTTTCGTCCCAAATCAGTGGGGACGAAGGGCTTTTATTATTTTCAAAACCGTTTTCCCCCACAAAACATCATTTATTCATATAAGGAGCAAGGAAGTATGAAACAGCAACTGGAAGCCATTCGCGCGGCAGCGCTGGAAGCCATCCTCGCCGCTGACGATGCTGAGGGTCTCGATGCCCTGCGCGTGAAGTATCTCGGCAAGAAGGGCGAACTGACCGCCGTTCTCAAGCAGATGGGCGGTCTCAGCGCCGAGGAGCGTCCCGTCATGGGTCAGCTCGCCAACTCTGTGCGCGCAGACCTGGAAAAGGCAGTGGAAGAGCAGAGCGCGATTCTCGCAGAAAAGGCGCTGCAGCGCCGTCTCGTGGAAGAAGCCGTCGACGTGACCATCCCCGGCAAGAAGGCAGAGGTGGGTCACAAGCATCCCATGTATGTGGCACTGGATGAGCTGAAGGAGATCTTCATCGGCATGGGCTTCACCATTCTCGATGGTCCCGAGGTGGAGCTTGCCGTCAACAACTTTGACCGTCTGAACGCAGAAGAGGGTCACCCCTCCCGCGACTGGTCCGACACCTTCTATTTTGATACCGACAGCCGCGTGATGCTGCGCAGCCAGACCTCCCCCATGCAGGTTCGCGCCATGGATACCATGGAACTGCCCATCCGCATCGTCGCTCCCGGTCGCGTGTACCGCAAGGACGAAGTGGATGCTACCCACTCCCCCATGTTCCATCAGGTGGAAGGCATGGTCATCGACAAGGGCGTGACCATGGCTGATCTGAAGGGTACGCTGAACACCGTGGTGCGCAAGCTCTACGGCGAGAACACCGTCACCCGCTTCCGCCCCCACCACTTCCCCTTCACCGAGCCCTCCTGCGAAATGGACGTGCAGTGCCACAAGTGCGGCGGCGTGGGCTGCCCCACCTGCAAGGGCGAAGGCTGGATCGAGCTGCTGGGCGCAGGTATGATCCATCCCCGTGTGCTGGAAATGAGCGGCATTGATCCCACCGTCTACACCGGCTGGGCATTCGGTATGGGTCTGGAACGTATGGCAATGCGCCGCTTCAAAATCGCAGACCTGCGACTCATTTTTGAAAATGATGTTCGCTTCCTCTCTCAATTTTAAAACAGTTCCAGGAGGATATCATATATGAATCTGAGTAGAAAATGGCTGAGCGAATTTGTCAGCGTAGATGCCAATGACAGAGATTTCGCCGAGGCAATGACCCTCTCCGGCTCCAAGGTGGAGGGTACCGAGGATCTCGGCGCAGAAATCAACAACGTGGTCGTGGGTAAGGTTCTCTCCATGGAGCGTCACCCCGACTCTGACCACATGTGGGTCTGCCAGATCGACATCGGTGCAGAAGAACCCGTGCAGATCGTCACCGGCGCATGGAACGTCCACGTGGGCGATATGGTGCCTGTTGCCAAGCACAAGTCCACTCTCCCCGGCGGCGTGAAGATCGAGAAGGGCAAGCTCCGCGGTGTCGCATCCTGCGGTATGCTCTGCGGTCTGAGCGAGCTGGGTCTCGATGAGCGCGACTTCCCCTATGCCGCTATCACCGCCGCAGCACTGCTGAACGACTATAAGCCCCTCGACCCCGAAAAGCCCTCCATCCCCGCTGACATCGAGGCAGGTCACAAGGTGTTCGGTCCCGTGGTGGCTGCCAAGGTGGAGAGCGTGGAGAATGCAGGCGTGAACCTCTGGAAGGTGGCTGTGAACGACGGTGCAAGCACCGCTGAGATCGTGACTCCCTGCGTGAACCTGCACGTGGGCGACATGGTTGCCTACAACACCAAGTCCGCAACCATCTGCACCCTCGCTGACCTGCACGCACAGCAGGCAGAGTTCCCCCACTGCATCGCAGACGGTATCTTCATCCTGCATGAAGAGGGCATCGCCTGCGGCGACGACCTCAAGCCCATCATCAACGCTGATGACCACGTGGTGGAATTTGAGATCACTCCCAACCGTCCCGACTGCCTGAGCGTGATCGGTCTTGCCCGCGAGGCTGCCGCTACCTTCAATGCAGAGCTGACCCTCCATACCCCGGTCGTCAAGGGCGGCGCAGAGGGCAGCCTCGTGGAGCTGCTGGACGTGGAGACGCCCGATCCCGAGCTCTGCCCCCGCTACACCGCCCGCATGGTGCGCAATGTGAAGATCGCTCCCTCCCCCAAGTGGATGCGCGAGCGCCTGCGTTCCATGGGTGTGCGTCCTATCAACAACATCGTTGACATCACCAACTATGTCATGCTCGAATACGGTCAGCCCATGCACGCATTTGACTATCGCTACGTCAAGGGCGGCAAGATCATCGTCCGCCGTGCAGAAGAGGGCGAAGAGCTGACCACCCTCGACGGCAACCTCCGCAAGCTCACCCGCGATCACCTTGTCATTGCTGACGATACCCGCGCTGTGGGTCTTGCAGGCATCATGGGCGGTCTCAACAGTGAGATCGTGGACGACACCGTGGACGTGGTGTTCGAGTCCGCCACCTTCGACGGCACCTGCATCCGCAAGGGCGCTCTCGCGCTCGGTATGCGTACCGAGGCTTCCGCCAAGTTCGAGAAGGGTCTCGATCCCCTCAACACCCTGCCCGCAGTGGATCGTGCCTGCGAGCTCGTCGAAATGCTCGGCGCAGGCGAAGTCCTCGACGGCGTGATCGACATCCTGAACTATGTGCCCCAGCCCACTGTGCTGCCTCTTGAGTACGACCGCATCAATGCCCTCCTCGGCACCGATGTTGCACCCGCTGAGATGCGCCGCATCCTCGAAAAGCTGGGCTTCACCCTCGACGGCGACATGGTCACCGTCCCCTCCTGGCGCGGCGACGTGAAGGCAATGGCTGACCTTGCAGAGGAAGTGGCTCGTTTCTTCGGCTACAACAACATCCCCTGCACCCTGCAGCGCGGCGAGACCACCCAGGGTGGTTATTCCGACGTGCAGGTGGTGGAAAACCGCATCGGCGCATTCTGCCGCACCTGCGGTTTCAACGAGATCATCACCTATTCTTTCATCTCCCCCACCTACTATGACAAGATCCGCTGGGATGAGAAGGATTCCCGCCGCGAGAGCTTCAAGATCCTGAACCCCCTCGGCGAAGATACCTCCATCATGCGCACCACCACTCTGCCCTCCATGCTGGAGATCCTGAATCGCAACTACAACTACCGCAACAAGAACGTGAAGCTGTATGAGCTGGGTCGCATCTATCTCAAGGGCGGTGAGGACGGTCTTGCCATCGAGAAGAAGGTTCTCTCCCTCGGCGCTTACGGCGACGACATGGACTTCTACGCCATGAAGGGCGTGGTAGAGTCCGTACTGCAGGATCTCCGCATTGAAAACGTCCGCTTCCTGCCCTGCAACGACAATCCCTCCTATCATCCCGGTCGCTGCGCTACCGTTTGGGTGGGCGAGGAAAACCTCGGCGTGTTCGGTCAGATCCATCCTCTGGTCAGCCGCAACTACGGCGTGGATGCCGAGTTCTACTGCACCGAGCTCTCCTTCGAGAAGCTGTTCGCCCTCAAGGGCGCAGATCCCATCTACCAGCCCCTGCCCAAGTTCCCTGCAGTGTAGCGCGACATCGCTGTTGTCTGCGATAAGGCTGTGACCGTGGGCGCTCTGGAGGATGCCATCCGCCGCGGCGGTAAGTCCTTCCTCAAGGAAGTGAAGCTCTTCGATATCTACACCGGTACCGGCGTGCCCGAGGGCATGAAGAGCGTTGCCTTCTCTCTGGTGCTGCGTGCCGATGACCGCAGCCTCACCGGTGAGGATGCAGATGCCGATGTGAAGGATATCCTCGCTGCGCTCGAAGCAGACTGCGGCGCGAAGCTGAGATAATTTCGGAAAAATACAAGTATTTTCCCGAGTTTGCACCCTGCTGCATCGCACACGCTCCGCTTGCACGTTTGCAGGGTGAGAAGTGTAAAATCCGAGGTACACGCCCCCGGATTTCACCAATAAAAAACAAAAGGTCAGTGCTTCGGCACTGACCTTTTTCTTGCCTTTGAGGGGCGAAGATATTATACTGAATGGTGAATAAACAAAGCTTTTGAAGGGGAGATACTATGGAATTTTCCGCATATCTCAAGCAGGCTCTGCACCGCCACAGCGCCGTGCAGCCACAGGATATCGTCAAGCACTGCTATCAGGCAGCCTTCGGCGGGGCGCACATACTGGAGAATGCCCAGCGGGCGCAGACCTGTTTTGAGCAGGAATACGCTGCCGTCCCCGCCGAGGAGGGCGAACCGTTCGAGCCGCTTTCCCCCTTTGCCGCGAGGATCAGCTTAAAGGCATGGAAAGCCAAAAACCTTCCCAGTCATTGGCTGTGGCGCATTTTCTCCCTTTCTGCCGCCATGGAGCAGCCGGGCGAAGGGGCATTTGAGGAATACCTTGCGTCGGCAGATACCATTGCCCGCGAACAGGGCATCATCGAGTGGGAATCATATCTTCACAGCTACCGCGCGGATGGGCTTCACCCTGTCCACCACAGCGAAGCCTATCGCGCCGCCGAGCATCCTGCCTATCGGGTGGTCAGCGCCCGCTTCCTCCCCCTGCTGCCGATCTTTGAACACATCGCCGCACTGCCCGAGCAGGAGGTACAGGTCATCGCCATCGACGGGCGGGCGGCATCAGGCAAGACCTCGGCGGCGCAGCTGCTGACCGCGGTGCTGGATGCGGGGCTCATCCAGATGGATGATTTCTTCCTGCCTCCCGCTCTGCGCACGGAAGATCGCCTTGCCGTGGCGGGCGGCAACGTCCACCACGAGCGCTTCGCGGAAGAGGTGCTGCCGAAGCTGCGGAGCCGCGAAGCATTTTCCTATCGCCGTTTCGACTGCAGCCGCATGGACATGGATGAGCTGCGTTCTGTAAAGGCTTCCTGCTTCCGTGTTGTGGAAGGCTCATACAGCCACCACCCCGCCCTTGGACACTATGCCGATGTGCGCATTTTCTTCCATGTGGAGAGTGAGGAACAGCAGCGCCGTATCCTCGCCCGCAACGGTGAGCGGATGCTGGAAATGTTCCGCAGCCGCTGGATCCCCATGGAGGAGCGGTACTTCGCAGAATGCAGAATCTCCGAAAACGCAGACCTTGTGATCCGCAACGACATCTGATTCCCGCAGCGCGGGAGCGGATTCCCTCGGCACAGGATAGACCAAGTACTGCCGAAATGCTACGATAAAAGAAACCAAAGCAAGGAGGCTGTGTTATGAACGAACAGAATTTTTCCGAACGGCTGAAAACCTTCCGCAAGCAAAAGGGGCTGACCCAGCAACAGCTGGCTGACCTGCTGAATGTCTCCAACAAGTCCGTCTCCCGCTGGGAAAGCGCTGGCGGTTATCCCGATATCGAAGTTCTTCCCGCACTTGCGAAAGCACTGGGCGTGACGGTGGATGAACTGCTGAGCGACACACCTGTGCGCCGCCTTTCTGCCTTTGACTGGCAGAATATGCTGTCCTTCGCCTTTGCCATCGGCGGCGGTGTGCTGTTCTTTTTGCTGAAGCTCTTCACCCCCACCATCCTTTGCTATGCCATTTATCTCGGTGTCATGGGCTACGGCGTGTATCTCCAGTCCCGCTACACCTATCGCAGCGACTGGTTCTACCGCTTCCATCTGCTGACAAATTTCACGGTCAACCTCAGTCTGTTGGCAACTCTTCCGTGGTTTGCCACCAGTCTCACCCTTCTCAAGACGGAACAATTCATGTCTACTTTTCAAAACTTTCAGCTGCAAGCCACCTATGGCTTTGAATATCAGGGCACTCCTCTCGGCAATACGATTCAAGTTTACAGCGAGTACTACCCGATTGCAGCGCTGTGGCTGATTCTTGGGTTGATTCTCACTGCCATTACCCACCGCATTCTTTATAAGCATCTGGATCATGCCGCCCCTGAAAGTGTATGGGCGATCCTGCGAGGTCTTTTTTCCGCAGAGTTCCGGGCAAAGGTCAAGGCGGTCATGCCCGAGATCAACGAAAATTTCACCCCCGAGGACGGCAGCACCGACGAAGAATCCCCCAAAACCAATAACAAATCAGAATAAATTTCCGATATTTATCGACTTCGCCCCTTTACTTTGCGCCGGAAATTGATTATACTATATGATAAGTTCCTATTTGGTATATTCCTAACTTTTGAAGAAAGGCGGTCAATGGTCATGAGCGAATTCACCCGTAAGTTCAATGTGCTGGATGATAAGGACAAGGAAATCCATGAGGTGCTCTCCACGGTGTATCACGCGCTGGAAGAAAAGGGCTACAACCCCATCAATCAGATCGTGGGCTACATCCTCTCGGAAGACCCCACCTATATCACCAATCATAATCACGCCCGCACCATCATCCGCCGCATCGACCGCGATGAGCTGCTGCAGGCTCTGCTGAAGAATTATCTCGGCAAGTAAACGGGTTTTTACAGCCCGCCCGTCCATTACGGGCGGGTTTTTTCCGCGATTCGACAACTTCTGTCCTTCTTTTTGGCAAAAAACAGGTTTCTGCCACAATTTTCCTGTCCGTTTTATGGGAAATGCTGTTGACAAAGCTTTTCCATTAATGTTACAATTCGGTTACAATTATGAAAGGATGTTATCATGTCTGAAATGAACAACGCAGCGAGCAAGGGTCTCGTTTACAAAAACCACCCCCTCCGTCGAGTGGGCAATATGATCTATTACGGCAGCATGGCGGATAAGTACATCATCCTCATGCAGGTCAAGGAAACCAAGAAAGTGGACGATATGGACGTGGCTACCCGCGTTTCCATCCAGCTGCAGCTCACCGATCCCGCCGTCAAGTCCCGTGATGTGGTGGTCAAGAAGAGCGAGAAGGACAGCCTTTACGCTGCCATGGATGTGGGCTGCGTGTGGCTGGAGCGTGCCCTCGCAGGCAAGCTGTAAAGAAAAAAACAATTGGCACGGGATATTGAAAAGAAAGGGATAAGCATGAAATACTTTTGGAAAAACGCAGGACGAGCTCTGTTTCTGTCCCTGCTGCTGACCATGCTGTGCAGTGTTTCCGCTTTCGCGGGCACACAGGGCATCGGCGTGGGTACTGTGACGGCATCGTCTCTCCGCATGAGAAACGGTGCATCCACCTCCAACTCCGTTGTGATGAACCTCGCTCGCAACACTGTTGTCAGCGTGCTGGGTGAAAGCAACGGCTGGTATCAGGTGGCATACGGCGGCAAGAGCGGCTATGTCAGCGGCGATTACCTCACTGTGGCGAACACTGCCGAAGGCATCAGCACCTACGGCAAGGTTACCGGCAGCAGCGTGAATGTCCGCAGCGATGCCGGCACCGATTTTGCCAAGGTCACCGCGGTGAAGAAGGGCGCATCCGTTACCGTCACCGGCTTCAAGAGCGGCTGGTATCAGATCAACGTCAGCGGTAAGACCGGCTGGATCCGCAGCGACTATGTGGATCTGTATGCAAGCCGTCCCTCCGGCACTTCCTCTTCCGCAGGCGGCAGCAGCAATAGCGCAGCTTCTTCCATCCCCGCTGCAAGCGCAGTGAGCAACGGTCAGACCTACACCATCAGCTCCACCGTCAGCGATCTGATCGCGTATGCCAAGAGCTACCTCGGTGTGCCCTATGTCTATGGCGGCGCTTCCGCAAGAGGCTTCGACTGCTCCGGCTACACCATGTACATCTTCAAGCACTTCGGCATCAACCTGCCCCACTCCGCTACCAGCCAGCTCGGTTACGGTATCCCCGTCACCCGCGAAGAGCTGCAGCCTGGTGATCTGGTGTTCTTCCGTGACACCAACTACTCCACCAAGGCAGCGTCCCATGTGGGCATTTACATCGGCAACAGCCAGTTCATCCACGCCACCTCCAGCAGAGGCGGCAAGTACGTGGACATCGACAGTCTGAACGAGGCTTATCACAGCCGCGTCTTTACCGTCGGTCGCCGTCTGATCGTACAGTAAACACAAAGTACACAAAAATCCCGCTGCTTGAAGCAGCGGGATTTTTCATTACCAAATCAGCGGGATCAGACGATATTTCACTTTTTTCTTATAGTCTGCGTAACCTTTGAGCTCCGCTTCAAGGAACAGTTCCTCGTCGCGGATGCGGCGGGCGATGATCAGCGGATAGGTCAAAAACACAGGCAAAGCGATCAGCGAGCCCAGCACCAGAGGCATGGAGAGGAACAGCAGCAGCGTCACACTGTACATAGGGTGGCGAACGATGCCGTAGAGTCCCGTGTCCACCACGGTCTGCCCCTCCTGCACCTCAATGGTGCGGGAAAGCCATGTGTTTTCCCGCAGGACCTCCGCATAGAGCAGATAGGCGACGAGGAACAGTGCCGCAGAGGCGAGAGAAACCGTCCACGGCAGTGGCGGCCAGCCAAAGCGGAAGTCCAGTCCCGCCAACACGAAGCCAAGCAGGAACATCAGTCCGCTCAGCTTCACCACCATTCCCTGCTCGCCCCGGGTCTCCTTCGCCTTCAAACGGCTGCGCAGCAGGGCGGGGTTCTTCGCCATCATCACCAATCCCGCGCCGAACATGGGGACAAACAATATGCCCATCAGCAGCCAGCCTGCAGGAAAGTGCAGTGTCCCCGCCGGAAGAAAGATCAGTCCGCCGACCATGACAACGCCGAGAGAAAATTTCAAAATCGCCTGCAAAAACAATTTTTTCATCTTTTTTCTCCTTATATTGGGAGATTGACTACCATGAGCTTTCGCCGCATGGCATACAGCACTGTGCTGCGGGTCCCGCCGGGAAGTCCGTCATGCACCGCAATGAGCAGCGCCGCATGATCCACCATGTAGCGGTTGCGCCGCTGCATACAGTCCCGGCTGTACTGCTCCTGTACCACGGTTTCATAGTCGCAGGCGGCAAGAATGCGGGCGTAGCGTTCCTTTTGCTCGTCAGGCCAGCCATCGGTCTGGGTCAGACAGGGGATTGCCGCCTCCAGCGTGATATGGGGAAAGCGCTCCTTCGCGGCAAGCACTGCCTCCGCGAAATAGAGATCGCAGCCCATTGCCATGCCACAGATGAAGTGGGTATAGCCTTCCTCGCAGGCAGCCTCCACCGCGTCAAGGATGCGTTTTTTCAGCGCAGTACAGCGCTCGTCTGTCTCATCAAAGCCCCACGGGAGCTTGGTGGGACGATGCCCCGTGAAGCAGCAGCTTGTGGGTCTTCCCCGCATGGCGCTCCCCCCTTTCTCTGCTTCATTATAGTCCCTTTTCTTCCCCCTTGTAAACCGCGAGTTTCTTCCGGAAAAATCCTGTTGCAATCGCTAAATCCCTGTCGTATAATGAGCGCAGGAAAACACAAGTGAACAGCGTGTCTTCGGGGCGGGGCGCAATTCCCCACCGGCGGTATAGTCCGCGAGCGCAGCAGCGCAGGAACCGGTGCGATTCCGGTACCGACAGTATAGTCTGGATGAGAGAAGATAGGGCGGCAAATACGATTTTTGTCAACACCTTGGAAGACATGGATTCCGGGGTGTTTTTACTTTTTTCCAAGGAGAATTGTTCCATGACCACACAGAAAAAAACACACAAGATCACCATCACCGCCATGATGGCAGCCGTTGGCGTGCTGCTCCAGTTTCTGGAGTTTCCCATGCCCTTCCTCGTTCCCCCCTTCGTGAAGATGGACTTTTCGGAGCTGCCCGCGCTTCTTGCCTCCTTCAGTCTCGGTCCTGTGTACGGCGTTGCCGTGTGCCTGCTGAAAAACTGCTTCAAGCTTCTCACCACCTACAGCGGCGGCATTGGTGAGCTGGGCAATTTCCTCATGGGCGCTGCCTATGTATGGGTGGCAGGCGTGATCTATCGCCGCATCAAGACCCGCAGGGGCGCACTGATCGGAAGCGCTCTCGGCTCTGTTGCCATGGCAGTGGCTTCTGTGCCCATCAACTATTTCATCACCTATCCCTTCTACACCAAGCTCATGCCCCTTGAAGCGATCATGGAAGCCTATGCCTCCATCCGCCCCGGCGCGAATGGTCTGCTGCAGTGCCTGCTGCTGTTCAATATGCCCTTCACCTTTGTCAAGGGTATCCTTGTGGCAGCTGTTTGCTTCCTGATCTACAAATCTCTCTCTCCCCTGCTGCACAGATGACCTCGCGAAAAAACTGCGTGTTTTCTGCGAATTCTTTTGCACCCTGCTGCAGCGCACTGCGCTTCGCTCGCACGTTTGCAGGGCGAGAAGTATTTTTGCCCACGTACATGCCGCGGGCAAAAATGATTGAAATTCTTTACCGCCGATCACGGCAAACGCGTTAAGAAAACCAAGCCGCCGTGGGTCGCACGGCGGCTGTTTTCAACACGATTCTTTCGGAAAGGAGAACACCCATGGAACGCATCATTCTGCACTGCGATCTGAACTGTTTTTATGCTTCGGTGGAGCTGCTCTCCCACCCGGAGCTGAGGGATGTCCCCACAGCGGTCTGCGGCGACCCGAACAGCCGCCACGGCATCATCCTCGCGAAAAATGAGAGCGCCAAACGTTATGGTGTGCAGACAGCAGAAACCATCTGGCAGGCGAAGAAAAAATGCCCCGATCTGGTGCTGCTGCCGCCCCATCACGACCTGTACCGCCGCTACTCCGTCCTCGTCAACAATATCTATCGGGAATATACCGATTTGGTAGAGCCCTTCGGCATCGACGAAAGCTGGCTGGATGTGAGCGGCACACTGCACCTCTTCGGTGGCGATGCAAAAGCCCTCGCGGACACGCTGCGCAAAAGAGTGCGGGAGGAGCTGGGTCTGACCCTCTCCGTAGGTGTCTCCTTCAACAAGGTCTTTGCAAAGCTCGGCAGCGACTATCAAAAGCCCGATGCCACCACCGTCATTTCCCGGGAAAACTGGCGCGAGATCGTCCACCCCCTGCCCGCGAAAGCCATGCTGGGCGTGGGTCACGCGGCAGAGACTACCCTTGCAAAATACAGCATCCGCACCATCGGCGACATTGCCAATGCACCGCAGGAGCTTCTGGAACGTCTCCTCGGCAAAATCGGGCTGCAGCTGCATGAATACGCCAGCGGTATGGACCACTCCCCCGTTATCGGCGATGCAGATCGGGAGCCTGTGAAGTCCGTGGGTAACGGCACCACCTTCCCAAAAAACCTCACCCAGATGGATGAAGTCCGCACAGGTCTCGCCCTGCTCTCCGACTCCGTCGCCATGCGGCTGCGCAAGCAGGGTCTCTACTGCGGCGGCGTGCAGGTAACGCTCCGCTATGCCGATTTCAAGACCGTCTCGCGGCAGTCTCGTCTCAGCACATCCACCCATCTGATGAAGGACATCTACGAGGAAGCACTGTCGCTGACAAAAGCCCTCTGGGCCGCCCCCGCCCCCATCCGTATGCTGACAGTCACCGCCCTCTACATCACAGAGGAGGCGGAGAGCTATCAGCAGATGGATCTGTTACAGTCGGGCAGCGACAGGCAGAGCAACGCCAAGCGGGAAAAGCTGGAAAAAGCCATGGACGGCATCCGCGAAAAATTCGGACACGGCAGCATCGCCTACGGCACACCGAAAACCGACCTGCTGCGGCAGGACGAGGAATGACAAAAGGAGAAAGACAGCCGTCTTTCTCCTTTTGTTTATGCAATTTTTCGTTCCACCGACGCGATCCGCTCCATCAAACGCTGCAGGGTGGGCAGCAGCGCAAAGGTCACGGCGAAGTTGCCGCCGCAGTGCAGCAAATCAAAGGGGATGCCGCTGACCCAGTAGGAAAATGCCATGGGCACGCCGCCGATGAAGAGATAGGGAATCGCGCAGAGAGCACCGAAGCTCAGTCCAAAGCCCCCTGCAAGGCACGCCCAGAACATACGCCCTCCGCCGCTTTTCCGCAGCAGAATGGTCAGTACCGCCAGCAGAGGCCATGCATACAGGTAGCTCACCCACCAGAGTCCGAAGCCGAAGATCATCCCCTCCAGCAGCACATAGATGGCAATGGCGTAGAGGGAGCGCCACGAAAAGTGCAGCGCCGTCAAAATCACCAGCATGGCAACAGGGTGGATATTCGGCAGCGCCGCCACCGCCAGCTTCAGCGCAAACATCAGCGCGCCCATGGCGGCGAGGGCAGTCAGCTCCCGTGCCGAAAGCTGCCCCTTACTGATAGAGATTTTCATAGCCTTCGGTAAACACGGCGCTGTACTGCTCGCCGTCCATGATCATGGTCATGTCCACACCCGTCATCAGCATTTCGCCGTCCTTCATGAAGCACCACCACTGTTCCTTCGCTTCATCCACAGTCTCCCCGTCTACAGCGCGGACAAAGATGCCGTAGGGTCCGTCCTCACCCACCAGCAGACCTTCTTCCGTCAGTGCCGCGCCGAGGGTCTCACTGTCGGTATGGACGGTAAAGCTCTTGCTGCTGCCATCGCTGTGGACCACTTCCACCGTGATGGTTTTGTCACCCGCTACCGCTTCCGGTGCAAAGCTCTTCCAGCAGAGCAGGGCGATCAGCACCAGCACCACCAGCACAAGGGCGGCGACTACACTTTTCTTTTTGGACATAAAAAATCTCTCCTTTTCTGTACGTTTTCGTACAAAGAAAAAGAGAGGTCCGGACGCAGTACGCCCACAAATTCGACCGGGTGCCGCGGTTCTTTGTACGAATACTCAGGCAGGTCTTCTGACTTCAGGTGCATTCGCACCGTTTCACAGTGACGGCCTCGCGGAAGATTCCCACTTCCATTTCCCTGTTGACATCCCTTGCAGGATGATCCTGAGCCGATTTGGTTGTAATGAGAGTATATCATATCCCCTCTGAAAAATCCAGTCCCCTTGATGCGGAACTTTCTGTTGTACCCTATTAAAAAGTGTGATACCATATTTAGGTCAGATGCGACAGAAAGGGGCGATCCGTGTGAGCGATATCAAGCAGCAAAAAGCCGCACTGCGCAAGTCTCTGCGCGCCAAAAGCCGCACTCTTGCACCCGCATATCGCAGCGCTGCCGATGCTGCCATCCGCAGCGCCGTACTGGAAAGTCCCCTCTACGCCAAAGCCGATACGATCTTCGCCTATCTCGGCGTTGACTGGGAGATCAACACCCGCCCTCTGCTGGAAAGAATCCTTGCGGACGGCAAACGGCTGTGCCTGCCTCTGTGCGTGGCGGAGCATGAAATGGCGCTCTGCCATATCCGCTCTCTCGATGAATTGGTGGACGGCAAATACAATATTCCCGAGCCTCCCCGCAACGCTCCCGTGCTGACGGCAGACGAGGTGGATCTTGCCCTCATTCCCTGTGTCGGTGCAGACAAAACCGGTCGGCGTCTCGGTCAGGGCGGCGGGTATTATGACACCTTCCTCACCCGTTACCGCGGCGCGCTGCTTCTGCTCTGCCGTGAGGCGGCTGTTGTGGAAGAGATCCCTGTGGAAGCCCACGATTTCCGTCTCCCCCTGCTCGTGACAGAGACAGGTGTCCACAATTGCGGAGACAAGGTATAATTCAAATTTTTCTCCTTTGTTTTCTCCATTTTATTATGAAATACCCTCGTCAATTTTGTTGACTAATATCTCATAATTTGCTATTCTGAAAAAGTGAGCAGGACGCTGTTTCACTTGTAAAAATTTCAAATATAGAAAGTAAGGAGAGACCACTTCGCACCGCCTGAGAGCGTGCCAGCCGTTCCCCTTCCCCGCCGGAAAAAGGGAACGGAGTCTCTTTGGTTTGAATAGTTATGGCACATCGTTTCGTGGTCTCACGGAAACAATGTGCCTTGCTTTTTTGTTGAAAATTTAACCATCGATAAAATAATTTATAGGAGGCAATTACCAATGGAAAAGAAAACTCCCCTGTATGACCGCCATGTTGAAATGGGCGGCAAGATCGTCGAATTCGGCGGTTTCCTGATGCCCGTGCAGTACGGCGCAGGCGTGGTGGCTGAGCACATGGCAGTGCGCAAGGAGTGCGGTCTGTTCGACGTGTCCCACATGGGCGAACTCTCCCTGAAGGGTCCCGATGCAGTCGCCAACATCCAGAAGCTGGTCACCACCGACATCTCCGGCATGGTGGACGGTCAGGTCAAGTACGCTATGTTCTGCAACGACAAGGGCGGCATCGTGGACGACATTCTGGTTTACCGCAAGGGCGCTGAGGACTATCTGCTGGTGGTCAACGCAGGCAACCGTGACAAGGACGCAGCATGGGTCGAATCTCACCTCTTCGGCGACGTGGAGTACAAGGACATCGGCAACGAAGTCGGTCAGCTGGCTCTGCAGGGTCCCAACGCTGATAAGATCCTCCGCAAGATCTGCGACGATCAGTACATCCCCGAGAAGTACTATACCTTCATCGAGAACGGCGTGATCCGTGTCAGCGGCGGCCGTGAGATCAAGGCAATCATCTCCCAGACCGGTTACACCGGCGAGCACGGCTACGAGATCTACTGCGACGCAGCAGACACCGTGGATCTGTGGAACACTCTGCTGGAAGTCGGCGCGGACGATGGCTGCATCCCCTGCGGTCTGGGCGCTCGTGATACCCTGCGTCTGGAAGCTTCCATGCCCCTGTACGGTCACGAAATGACCGACGATATCACCCCCAAGATGGCAGGTCTGCCCTGCAAGCTGGATGGCAAGGACTTCATCGGTCGTGACGCTATGGTCGCACTCGGTGCTCCCACCATCAAGCGCATCGGCATGACTGTCGTCGGTCGCGGTATCCCCCGCGAGCACTGCGACCTGTACACCATGGACGGCAAGAAGATCGGCTGGGTCTCCTCCGGTACTCACTGCCCCTTCATCGGCAAGGGCGTCGCTATGGGTTACATCCCCGTGGAAGAGATCGAGATCGGCAAGCACCTGAACGCTGATGTCCGCGGCCGCATGGTCGAGGTCGAGATCGTCAAGCTCCCCTTCTACAAGATCGAGCGCTAACGTTCCGCGGACTGATCCGCGAAGCGAGCCAATAATCCCCCGCACACCAACAAACCACAAATTATTTTAATTGGAGGATATTACCATGAACTTTCCTGTTGAACTGAAGTATTCCAGAGACGATGAGTGGGTCCAGATGATCGACGATACCACCGCTCTTGTCGGTATCTCCGACTATGCACAGAGCGAGATGGGCGATCTGGTGTTCATCAACCTCCCCGTGGTGGGCGATGCTGTCACCAAGGACGAAATGATGTGCGACATTGAGTCCGTCAAGGCTGTCGCTGACGTTATTTCCCCCGTTTCCGGCGTTGTCGCTGAGGTCAACGAGGCTCTGCTGGACGCTCCCGAGACTCTGAACGCTGATCCCTACGGCGCATGGATCGCTAAGATCGAGAACATCACCGACTTCGCAGAGCTGATGAGCGCTGACGAATACAAGGAATATCGCGGTATCTGATTTTTCCCAACGCTTGAAAGACCGCGGGGAGCATACCCGCCCCCCGCGGTCACATTTATGAAGAAAGGAAGTGCCTCAACCATGGGTTCTTATGTCCCTACTACCCCCTCTGAGCGCGAAGAAATGCTCAAGCGCGTCGGCGTGGGTACTCTGAAGGATCTTTACAAGAACGTTCCCTCTGATATGTTTGTCAAGGAACTGAATATCCCCACCGGCATGAGCGAGCTGGAAGTTCGCGCTGCTGTCACCGCTATGGCCGAGAAGAACAAGGTCTACAAGACCATTCTCCGCGGCGCCGGCGCTTACAACCATTTCATCCCCGCAGTGGTCAAGTCCGTGACCTCCCGCGAGGAGATCCTCACCTGCTACACCCCCTATCAGGCTGAGATCAGCCAGGGCGTGCTGCAGTCCATCTTCGAGTTTCAGACCATGATGTGCGAGCTGACCGGCATGGAGGTCTCCACCGCTTCCCACTACGACGGTGCTACCGCCGCAGCCGAGACCATCCCCATGTGCAAGGACCGTAAGCGCACCAAGGCTTACGTTTCCGCTACCGCTCATCCCCACACCATTGGTGTTATGCAGACCTACTGCTTCGCCAACAACACCGAGCTTGTGGTTCTGCCCGCCAAGGACGGTAAGACCGACCTGGAGGCTCTCAAGACCGCTCTCGGTGACGATGCCGCCTGCTTCTACATCCAGCAGCCCAACTACAACGGTCTGATGGAAGATGCTGACGCCATCGCAGAGATCGTCCACGCAGCCGGCGCCAAGTTCGTCATGGGCTGCAACCCCATCGCACTTGCCAACATGAAGACTCCCGCTGAGTACGGTGCAGATATCGCAGTCGGCGAAGGTCAGCCCCTCGGTCTCGACATCGCTTTCGGCGGTCCCTACCTCGGCTTCATGTGCACCACCAACGCTCTCATGCGTAAGCTGCCCGGTCGTATCGTCGGTCAGACCAAGGACGCAGACGGCAACACCGGCTACGTTCTGACCCTCACCGCACGTGAGCAGCACATCCGCCGTGAGCGCGCATCCTCCAACATCTGCTCCAACCAGCAGCTGTGCGCCTTCACCGCAGGCGTTTACATGGCAGCTATGGGCACTGTCGGCATGAAGCAGGCAGCAACCCTGTCCATGTCCAAGGCTCACTACTTCGCATCCGAGCTGGAGAAGATCGGTCTCAAGCGCAAGTATGAGGGTGAGTTCTTCCACGAGTTCGTCACCGAAGTTGCCTGCCCCAACTGCGCAAAGCGCATCAACGACGCTCTTGCAGAGAACAACATTCTCGGCGGTCTCGCCGTGGACGGCGGCATCCTCTGGTGTGTGACTGAGGTCGTCACCAAGGCTGAGCTGGACAAGGCTGTCGCTATCATCAAGGAGGTGCTCTAATATGAAGCTGATTTTCGAAAGAGGCAGCGCTGAACAGCATCTCACTCTGCTGCCCGCATGCGATGTGCCCGAAGTGCACTTTGAGCAGGAGCGCCAGAAGGAACTGCACCTGCCCCACCTGTGCGAGAACGAGCTGACCCGCCACTACACCGAGATCGCCAAGCGCGTCCACGGTGTCAACGACGGTTTCTATCCCCTCGGTTCCTGCACCATGAAGTACAACCCCAAGATCAACGAAGATATGGCAGCTCTGCCCGGCTTCACCAAGATCCATCCTCTGCAGGATGTGGAAACCGTGCAGGGTGCTATGGAAGCTCTGTACACCATCGGTGAGAGCCTGAGCGACATCTTCGGCATGGACGGCATCACCCTGCAGCCCTCCGCAGGCGCGCACGGTGAGTTCACCGGCGTCATGCTGATTAAGGCTTATCACACCGACCGCGGCGATCTTGCCCGTAACAAGATCATCGTCCCCGACTCCGCCCACGGCACCAACCCCGCCACCGCTGCTATGTGCGGCTTCCAGGTGGTGAACATCCCCTCCGGTGAGGATGGCTGTGTGGATCTGGATGCGCTGCGCGCTGCTGTCGGTCCCGACACCGCAGGTCTGATGCTCACCAACCCCAACACCGTTGGTATCTTCGACAAGAACATTCTGGAGATTACGCAGATCGTCCACGATGCAGGCGGTCTCTGCTACTACGACGGTGCGAACCTCAACGCTGTCATGGGCGTTGTCCGTCCCGGCGACATGGGCTTCGACTGCATCCACTCTAACCTCCACAAGACCTTCTCCACTCCTCACGGCGGCGGCGGCCCCGGCTCCGGCGCTGTCGGCTGCAAGGAGTTCCTGAAGAAGTACCTGCCCGGTCCCATCATCGTGAAGGACGGCGATAAGTACGACTTCGCATATCCCGAGAAGTCCTTCGGTCGTGTTCGTTCCTTCTGGGGCAACTTCACCGTGGTGCTGAAGGCAATGACCTACATCATGACTCTCGGTAAGGAAGGCATTCCCGAGGCTTCCATGAACGCAGTGCTCAACGCCAACTACATGATGAGCCTGCTGAAGGAAAAGTACACCATGGCTTACGACGAGATCTGCATGCACGAGTTCGTCATGTGCCTGGTGGATCTGCACGACGAGACCGGCGTGTCTGCTCTGGACATCTCCAAGGGTCTGCTGGACAACGGTCAGCATCCCCCCACGATGTACTTCCCCCTCATCGTCCACGAGGCTCTCATGATCGAGCCCACCGAGACCGAGTCCAAGGAAAGCATGGACGAGGCAGCAGAGACCTATCTCAAGCTGTATGATCTCGCCAAGACCGATCCCGAGGCTCTGCACGCAGCTCCCGTGAAGGCAAACTGCCGCCGCCTCGACGAAGTCGGCGCTGCGCGTAACCCCATCGTGCGCTACACCTTCTAAAAAACAAAACAATGCAGAAAAGCGGCTGCGACCCAGCCGCTTTTCTGAAACATACCAAACAGGAGATGATTCCAATGTCCGATTATCAGCTGATCGTCATCGGTGCAGGTCCCGGCGGCTATGTGGCAGCACTGCACGCTGCCAAGCAGGGTCTTCGCACCGCTGTCATCGAAAACCGTGACGTGGGCGGCACCTGCCTCAACCGCGGCTGCATCCCCACCAAGACCCTGCTGCACTCCTCTGAGATCATCGCAGGCATCAAGAACGGCGCTCCCTTCGGCGTGGGCGCAGAGGGCATCCACTTCGACATGAACGCCATCTTCCAGCGCAAGCGCGATGTCAGCGCCAAGCTCCGCGGCGGCATTGAGGGTATGTTCAAGGCTGCCAAGATCGACCTGCTGCGCGGTACCGGAACCATTCTCGGCACCGGCAAGGTTCTGTTCAAGGGCGAGGACGGCGAAAAGGAACTGACCGCTGACCACATCATGGCAGCCACCGGCTCCGTGCCCGCACGTCCCCCCATCCCCGGTCTGGATCTGCCCGGCGTCGTCACCTCTGACGAGCTGCTGGAGGGCTGCGACCACCTGTATGAGTCCATCATCATCATTGGTGGTGGTGTCATCGGCGTGGAGTTCGCTACCTTCTACCATGATCTCGGCTGCAACGTGACCCTCATTGAGGGCATGGATCGTCTGATGCCCACTCTCGACCGTGAGATCGGTCAGAACCTCGGCATGATCCTGAAGAAGAAGGGTGTCGCTGTCCACACCAACTCCCTCGTCTCCAATGTGGAGCAGGGCGAGAAGGGTCTGCGTGTCAACTTCAAGTGCAAGGATCAGGAACTGTCCGTTGAGGGCGAATGCGTCCTCTGCGCCATCGGTCGTAAGCCCTATACCGGTGGTCTCTTCGCCGAGGGTCTTGCTCCCGAGTTTGACCGCGCCCGTCTCGTGGTCAATGACCGCTACGAGACCTCCATCCCCGGCGTGTATGCCATCGGTGACGTGAGCGCCAAGGTGCCTCTCGCACACGTGGCTTCCGCACAGGGCGTGGACTGCGTGGATCTGATCTGCGGCAAGGAAGGCGGCAAGGTGGACATCAACACCATCCCCAGCTGCATCTACTGCGTGCCCGAGATCGCCTGCGTGGGTCTCACCGCTGACGAGGCGAAGGCTGCAGGTCGCAGCGTTGCTGCCGGCAAGTACGTCATGTTCTCCAACGGCAAGACCGTCATCAAGGAAGGCGACCGCGCCTTCATGAAGGTCGTCGCTGATACCGAGACCCATGAGATCGTTGGCGCACAGCTCATGTGCGAGCATTCCACCGACATGATCTCCGAGCTCAGCACCGCCATCGTGAACCACCTCACCGTGGAGCAGATGCTCAAGGTGCTGCGCCCCCATCCCACCTTTGAGGAAGGTCTGACCGATGCACTGGAAGATCTTCTCGCAAAGCTCAACAAATAAATTCAAGGAGGAACAGTCCCATGATTAAGGAATCCATGGAGTTTATCTCCAAGTATGACCCCGAAATTGGTAAGACTATCGTTAACGAATATGAGCGTCAGCAGCGCAACATCGAGCTGATCGCATCCGAGAACATCGTCTCCCCCGCTGTGATGATGGCAATGGGTACCTGCCTGACCAACAAGTACGCTGAGGGTTATCCCGGCAAGCGTTACTACGGCGGCTGCTATTGCGTGGATGAGACCGAGGAGATCGCTCGTCAGCGCGCTTGCGAGCTGTTCGGCGCTGAGCACGCAAACGTTCAGCCCCACTCCGGCGCTTCCGCTAACCTCGCAGTGTTCAAGGCTCTGATGCAGCCCGGCGACACCTACATGGGTCTGAACCTGGCTCACGGCGGTCACCTGTCTCACGGCAGCCCCGTGAACATCTCCGGTCAGTACTTCAAGCCCGTGGCTTACTCCCTCAACGACGAGACCGAGGAGCTGGATTATGACGAGATCCTCAAGGTCGCCAAGGAGTGCCAGCCCAAGATGATCCTTGCCGGCGGTTCCGCTTACCCCCGCAAGATTGACTTCAAGAAGTTCCGTGAGATCGCAGACGAGGTCGGCGCATTCCTCATGGTGGACATGGCTCACATCGCAGGTCTGATCGCAGCAGGCGTGCACGAGAATCCCGTGCCCTATGCCGACGTGGTCACCTCCACCACCCACAAGACCCTGCGTGGTCCCCGCGGCGGTCTGATCCTCTGCAAGAAGGAAGTCGTGAGAAAGAACGCTGAGACCGGTGAAGAGGAAGTCTTCCCCCTGGCTAAGAAGATCGACTCCGCTGTGTTCCCCGGCACTCAGGGCGGTCCTCTGGAGCACATCATCGCTGCTAAGGCTGTCTGCTTCGGCGAGGCTCTCAAGCCCGAGTTCAAGGCTTACGGCGAGCAGATCGTGAAGAACGCTGCAGCTCTTGCTGACGGTCTCGTAAAGGAAGGCTTCCGCCTCGTTTCCGGCGGCACCGACAACCACCTGATGCTGGTCGATGTCCGCAACTTCGGCATCACCGGCAAGGAGATGGAGCATCGTCTGGACGAGTGCTACATCACCGTCAACAAGAACTCCATCCCCAACGACCCCGAGAAGCCCTTTGTCACCTCCGGTATCCGCGTGGGTACTCCCGCAGTCACCACCCGCGGTCTCGTGGAAGAGGACATGTATGAGCTCGCAAAGGTCATGGGCATGATCGCCCGCGACTTCGAGGGCAACAAGGAGAAGGCACAGGAAGCTGTCGTTGCCATCACCAAGAAGTATCCCATCTACGAATAAGCTTTGTTTCGCAAAGAGCACCTTCCCGTTTGGGAAGGTGCTCTTTTTTTCTTGCCAAGACCGGGCAAAACGGTGTAAAATAAAGTATTATGATACCATTTCCGAAAGGTGGCGTGATTCATGCCCAATTCCTATGACGATCTGCTGGGAGGTCTGCTTGGCAAGCGCAGCAACTATACCATGGACGAGATCCGTGCCGCACAGCGGAAAAAGCGCCGCAGCGGCGGCAATCTGCTGCAGACGCTGGAGGAGATGACGGGGCGTACTCTCCCCGATATCAACGATTACCTGCCGCAGAAAAAGCAGGCAGCAAAGCCTGCCCCGCAAAGTGCCGCAGCAAAGCCCGCACAGACCACCACTGCCGACGATTTGCAGGCACTCTGCCGTGAAGCCGAGGAACAGATGGACGCACTGGAGCGGGAGCTCGCTTCCCCCGCTGCCGCTGTCAAGGCAGAAGATCCCATCACTGTCGGCACGGAAGCCTTTGACGGACTTGCAGAGGAGCTTGCGGAAGAGGTGTACGGGCAGGAGAGCTTCCTCAAGAAGCTCATCATCGCCTTCAAGCGCCCTCTGGTCATGCCCCCTGCCCCCGGTTTCCCCAAAAACGCCGTGTACGTCTGCGGCAAGGATAACACAGGACGGCACAGCGCTCTCAACGCCCTTGCGGAGGATCTGCAGCAGCGAAAGGTTCTTCACAGTTCCAATATCCGCTATGTGGACCTCTCCCTCTACCCCAGCACGGGGGAGGAAAAGCTGTTTTTGCAGGACCTCTATGCGGCTCTCGAAAGCGAAAGCGACGTGCTCTGCTTTGAGCACTTTGAGCAGTGCCACCCCGCCTATCTCAATATGCTCTCTCAGCTGGTGACGGCGGGCAAATGCCCTCTCTCCAGCCGCTACACTCTGCAAAACGGACAGCTCATCAGCGTCAGCAACGCCCTTGCGACGGACACAGTGGGTTCGCTGAGCGCAGAGGGGAAATATCTCATTTTCCTCAGCGAAAAGTCTCTCGAAAAGCTGGCAGGCAGCTTCGGTGCCCCCTTTATCAACGCCCTCGGCGATGTATGCGAGACGGCACCTTTGTCTGAGGATGCCATGCTGCAGATCGCCCGCCGCGAACAGGAGGAACTGAAGGAGCTGGCGAAAAAGCAGCTTTCCTTCCTTCTCACCCTGCCGGAAGGTCTTGCAGAGCTGGCGGTGCAGCAGGTGGATCACCTCAGCGGTCTCACCGCCCTGCTGGACTTTTACGATTCCCTGCTCCGCGCACTGGCACAGGCGCGACTGGAGCAGGAGCTCCCCAAGGAACACCCCGTCATCCTCTCCATCAGTGAGGGCAAGGTCTGCGCCGATTTCGGCGCAGGGGCGGTGAGCTGCCTGTCCATGCTGGGTGAACGTTACTGCGGCGACCTCGCCGCCATCAAGCAGGAGCTCAGCGAGATCGTGGGACTTGGCAGCGTCAAGGACTACGTTCTGCAGCTGGAGGAATACTATGCGGTGCAGCAGCTGCGCCGCCGTCAGGGCTTGCGGGCAGACGAAGTCAGCAAGCACATGATCTTCACCGGCAACCCCGGCACAGGCAAGACCACCATCGCCCGCATCGTCAGCCGCTATCTCAAAGCCATTGGCGTACTCAGCGGCGGTCAACTGGTGGAGGTCTCCCGCGCGGATCTGGTGGGACGCTATGTGGGTCACACCGCTCCCCTCACCAACCGCGTCATTCAGTCTGCTCTCGGCGGTGTGTTGTTCATTGACGAGGCGTACAGTCTCTATCGCGGCAAGGATGACAGCTTCGGTCTCGAAGCCATTGACACCCTTGTGAAAGGCATTGAGGACAACCGTGATGATCTCATCGTCATCCTTGCGGGCTACTCCCGGGAGATGGAGGATTTCCTCGGTTCAAACTCCGGTCTCAAGAGCCGCTTCCCCAACCTCATCCACTTCCCCGATTACAGCGGCGAGGAGCTGCTGAAGATCACCAAGAGTATCGCCAAGGGCAAGGGCTACACCATTGACGAGGGCTGCGACAGCGCCCTTCTCGCCTATTTCAACGCCGTACAGGCTCTCCGCCCCGCCACCGCAGGCAACGGTCGTCTCGCCCGCAACAAAGTGGAGGAAGCCATTTTGAACCAGTCCCGCCGTCTCGCGGTGGAGCCTCAGTCGGATTTGTCCCTGCTGATCTCCACCGACTTCGATCTGGACGATGTATCGGGCGAATAAGACACCAAATATTCGCAAACGCCTAAGGAAAGGAACCCTATGAACGAAGAAAAACGCTTTGCCATTCTCATCGACGGCGAAAACATCTCCTCCGGCTACATCAAGATTATCCTCGATGAGATCTCCACCAAGGGCATCGCCACCTACAAACGCATTTACGGCGACTGGACGAAGCCCGGTCTCGCCAAGTGGAAGGACATCCTTCTCGGCTATTCCATCACCCCCATGCAGCAATACAGCTACACCACGGGCAAGAATGCATCCGACTCCGCCATGATCATCGATGCCATGGACATTCTCTACAGCGGCAAGGTGGACGGCTTCTGCCTTGCCACCTCCGACAGTGACTTCACCAAGCTCGCCTCCCGTCTGCGGGAATCCGGCATGGAAGTGGTGGGCATGGGCGAGGAAAAGACCCCCCGCCCCTTTGTCGCCGCCTGCAATGAGTTCAAATTTGTGGATAAGCTGCTGAAGGAAGCGGAGCTTGCCGCTGCTGCGGAACGGGCTGCTGCCAAGGCGGAAGCCGCCCAGAAGGCAAAGGAAAAGAAGAAGGCAGCACACAAAGAGCCCTCTACCTCCCAGACCGCCTTCAGCACCATCCGCAGCACCATCGTTTCCATCATTCAGGACAATTCCGACGAGGATGGCTATATGCTTGTGAGCGATGTGGGCAGCATTCTCTCCAAGCGCTATGCCGACTTTGACGTGCGCAATTACAGCTTCAAGAAGATGGTGCCTTTCCTCAAGTCCATGGGCTTGTTCGAGGTGCGCAAAGACCCCGATCCCAAGAGCCCCAACTCTCAGATCGCCTATGTGCGCCTGAAGGAAGAAAAATAACGAACAAAAACGAGCTTTTCCATGGTTGAACAGTGATAAGGAACTAATTGCATCAGAGGGTGGAGTGACCGGTCGGTCACTCCGCCCTCTTCTTTTCTTGCCAAGATAGCCACAGGCGCAAGAACTGCAGGTTCTTGTTCTAAGCGCAGTGATGCAACAGCGCCCAAACCGTCGAGGTTTGGGCGCTGTCATTGTCTCACGGAGCGCACATACGGGGGAACCCGTATAGAAGTGCGCCATTAGTATCCAACCAATTACTTTACTCTTTCTGCTCGTATCGAGAAGAGATTGTGGAGGACGCTTTTTAAAGCTGCGCTTGGCTTGCGTTTGGATTGTTTCTGCAAAACTCTAACATTTCCAATACTGCATCCTCGTCCCAAAGCTCCGTAATCATCAAAATGACCGATATTTTTCGCATCCATTTATTATATTCTTCTCTCTGACAGATACAGTCCATTGTAAATGGATCACAGTGTTTATTTAGCAAAGATAGCCTATTTCCTTGCCGTTTTGAAGCAATTTCAGATTTTCGATAGGAGGAACTGTGAACCATTCAACACGCCCGTCCTCTTCAAAAACGAAGAACATAGGCGCAGGTGTCATGTATTCTTTGTCTTCAGGCGAAAACACACTTAGTGTAAATGCCCAGCGATCCTCCAGTTCCGTAATATAAATATATTTCAAACTGGGGAAATCAATATTTCGAATTCTCTTCGCAATCTCACAAGCCTTTTTGAAATCAATCATAAAATCATCTCCTATTTTTACAACAGTCTAAAATAGCATCTGTCGGGGTTAGGGTATCAATTCTTGCAATGTAAGTCTGTCCCTTTACTGCATATTCAAAATAAGAAGAACAGTCAACAGACCCATTCTGCGGATCAATATAAATTGTTCTTCCATTTCTTTGTTCAGCTATAAATACGTGACCAAATCTCCCGCTAAACCCAACACCCACAATCGCTCTAGCGCCGTCACCCCAATTCTTCATAAATTCTTCTACCTGTGCTCTCCCATTTTCCTTCAAGCACCAACGCCGAACCGCATTTTTCCACGCATGCTCCGCATTTTTTGCCAAAGGATCATCTGCAAGGTTTTTAGTAGGCAAAGGTTTAGCCGTAACATCAAACCCCCTTCGTCGCATTTCGTAAGCAGAAACGCAGCGCTGGCAGTTATTTTGCCATTCAAATTCCTTCGTAAAATAGCTCGGATTAACTAACGCAAGATCTTCATCAGATCCCGTTAATGCTGACTTTCTGTCGAAGTTATCAAGAACTCCACCTGCCAACATTATATCACCGCCAGTAAACCTTTTCAGCCCTTTTTCCTTGAGATTTTTTTGTCTGCCAAGCTCTTGATCCAAAAAGTTGTCCAGTTTCCGCAGTTCGTCTCCATCTTGTTCACTGATGCTGCCGTCGAGGAACTTACGCTCCTGTTCCCGATAGCGCTCATACGTTGAAATATCGGTACGCTCTGCGCTCTTTCTGCGTATTTCAGTCTGACTCCGAAGGCGCTCCAATCTCCACAGTTCGTCTGCTTCATCCGGTGAGATGGAGCCATCAAGGTATTTTCGTTCCAGTTCTTGATAGCGGGTAGTCTCCGAAGCCGCAGTGCTTTCCGTTTTCATGCCTATGAGTCTACGGAATGCATCGGCATAAGAGGTAATAGGGCTGCTCTGTATTGCCTGCGCAGCAGAGAGCACCCCTGCTTGTCCACCACCCAGTATGCTGCCAACAGTAAAGCCTTCTGTAAATTCATTGGCAGCAGCAGGCAAGCTGAATACCGCATTCGGATCAGTCAAAGAGATCAGAGGATTTCCTTTGTCATAAACCAAGTTCTGCGATGCGCGGTCAACGATGCCTTGGAAAACCTCTTCCTTACCCTCTCCGATTCCGCTGTTCGCCAATGCTTTCCAAACATTTCCGCCTTGGCGCAGCTCTTTCGGCAGGGTTTGCAAACCACCGCCCACTTCAATACCTGCGTCCATCAGCCCGCTTCCCATGGCTTGCAGAGCAGCTTTTGTGCGGATGCTGTTGCTGTCCATAGTTTTCCCGCCACTCTGCTGCGCAATAGCGTTCTGCTGCTCCATGTCGGAGATGGCGTTTTCATAGTTATTGCCAACCATCTGAAAGAGTGACAGCCAATACTGAGGATCTTTTGTCACTCCTCTTGCAACATCTCGGACTGTTTGGGTAAGTCCGGGAGAGAGTGCACCTGCAGCCTGTGCCTGCAAGCTTGCAGGTGTTGCCACTGCAGGTGTGCCAGCGCTGTAAAATGCCGCTGCAGCCATCGGTATTGCCGCAATCAGCGAAGAACCGAAGTAGTCATAGAGTTCTGCCGCTTTGCCGCCTGCCTTTATGTTGTCGGCGTAATACGCGTTAACAGCATCGCCCTCTTCACGAATCTTCTGCGCCCATCGGTTGAGCGGCGCATTGTCCGAGAATTCACCCAAATCCCGACCGAACGCCAGTTCAAGCGGAGCCAGTACGGCATCCTCTGCAAAAGCAAATGTATTGCCGCCTGCTTCGGCTATTTGCTGCAAGCCTTTTTGCAGCGCACCCGCTGTGCCTTTTGCAAGGGAATAGTCGCTTTGTGTTCCTTGAAACAGATTGCCCACTGTTTGTCGATTCGCCTGTTGTTGTGCACGGCGAAGCTCTGTTGTGATTCCACTGTCCGCGGCCTTTCCTGTGTTCTGATTGGCTGCCCCGAATGTAATGGGCTGGAGCGCGTTCTGCACCGTTTGTCGATTTGCCGCCTGAGATGCCTGCTTCTTCGCCGGGGTGTAGCCGCTGTCGGCAGCTTTACCTGTGACTTGCTTGGTTGTTCCAATTGCACCAAGATTCTGCGAGGTGGTTTGCAGAGAAGGCATCTGCACACGAGGCAAAGATGATGTGCTTTGCACCCCCACCTGCGGGCGGGCATCCGCTGCTTTGCCTGTGACTTGTCTGCCTGTCCCGGATGTGTTTGATTGGAACAGGTTTTGCAAATTGGGTAGTTGCACTTGCGGCTTTGGAGTTGTGGTTTTCGTTGCGTTATAGCCACTGTCCGCAGCCTTTCCGGTGACCTTCTTGTTTGTGCCGGAGCTAAAGAGTTTTTGCATGAGTACCTCCTTTTCGGATTGAATTGGATTTAGGGAAATATATCCCTTCACCCTTAGGCTCCCAAACGGCTTTTGGTGCACGAAAACGTGCAACACTTTTTGAGAATTCACAAAAAATTATGAAAAGTTTACACTTTGTTCATATTTCTCTCTCCAAAAACGCAAAAAGAAAGGCGAACGAACAATTCTTTTGGATTGCCGTTCACCTTCTTGATGGCATCTAATTGGAAGCTGTCTTATTCGGCGTGTTTTTAAGACAGCGAGGTGTTCAATGTATGTTTTTCGTAGCTTACACAAAAAACTCCCAACCGACTTCTGTTAGAAATCAGTTGGGAGTTGTCTGCGTGCATCTAGCACCGTCAGCTAACAGTTGATAAGCGAATTAGTTCCTTATCGCTGTTCAACCATGTGGAATAGCTCGTTTTTTGCTGCACCAGTTCATCGGAATGGTTGCATAAATCACTTTTTTCTGTTTATTTTCATGCTAAAATGGGAATACCTCAGAAAGGAGGGATCACATGTCTCTGAACCATATTCGTTATGTTGGTGTGAACGACCATCAACTTGATCTGTTTGAAGGTCAGTATCCCGTGCCAAACGGGATGTCCTATAATTCTTACGTCATCCTTGACGAAAAAATCGCTGTCATGGATTCTGTGGACGCGGAATTCGCCGAGGAATGGCTGAACCATATCGCTGAGGCTTTGGAAAACCGCAGCCCCGATTATATCATTGTGCAGCACATGGAGCCGGATCACTCCGGCAGTATTCTGCATTTTATGAGAACCTATCCCGAGACGAAGATCGTTGCCTCTGCCCGCGCCTTTGACATGCTTCGGAACTTTTTTGGCGTGAACTTTGGCGAGCGGAAGATCGTCGTGACAGACGGCGACACCCTTTTCCTCGGCAGCCATGAGCTCCACTTTGTGACGGCAACCATGGTCCACTGGCCCGAAGTCATCATGACCTACGACAGTACGGAAAAGGCGCTCTTCTCCGCAGATGCCTTCGGCACCTTCGGTGCGCTGGACGTGGAGGCACAGGACTGGGTGACGGAGGCACGCCGCTATTATATCGGCATTGTGGGAAAATTCGGCGCAGCCGTACAGGCTGTGCTCAAAAAACTGGAAGGGTTTGACATACAGACGATCTGTCCCCTTCACGGTCCTGTTCTTTCCGACGATACGAAGCAGTATATTTCCCTCTATCACACCTGGTCCAGCTTCGCCCCCGAAGAGGAGGGCATCATGATCGCCTATACCTCGGTCTACGGAAACACGAAGAAGGCCGCGCTGCAGCTGGCGGAAAAGCTGAGCGAGACGGAGACCGTGGTCGTCTACGACCTTGCCCGCTGCGATGTGTTTGCCGCAGTCGCGGATGCCTTCCGCTTCAGTAAGCTCGTCCTTGCGACTACCACCTACTGCGGCAGCATCTTCCCCGCCATGCACAGCTTCCTCCACCATTTGGAGGAGCGCGGCTTCACGAATCGGACAGTCGGTTTCATCGGAAACGGCAGCTGGGCGCCTGTTGCCATCCGCCATATGAAGATGCAGCTGGAAAAGTGCAGGGATCTTCACTATCTCCAAAACGAAGTAACCATTCACTCCGCCTTGAATGAGGAGAGCACCCGGCAGCTCATGACGCTTGCGGAGGAGCTTTGCCAGCCCAACGAATAAAAAACACAGAGCCTGCATCTCGAAAGAGACGCAGGCTCTGTTTCTGTTTGTTCTTAGCCGCCGAGGTAAGCCTTCTTGATGGCAGGGCTGGAGAGCAGCTCAGCGCCGGTGCCGGTGGTGACGATCTTACCGGTTTCCAGCACGTAGCCGCGGTCTGCGATGGAGAGCGCCGCCTGTGCGTTCTGCTCCACCAGCAGGATGGTGGAACCTGCCTTATGGAGGTTCTTGATGATCTCGAAGATCTGCTCCACCAGAATGGGAGCGAGACCCATGGAGGGCTCATCCAGCATGAGGAGCTTGGGGTGGCTCATCAGTGCGCGACCCATTGCCAGCATCTGCTGCTCACCACCGGAGAGAGTACCTGCCACCTGACGGCGGCGCTCCTCCAGACGAGGGAAGAGCTCAAAGACCATTTCGAGGTCGGCGGCAATGCCGCTCTTAGGCTGGGTATAAGCGCCCATCTCCAGATTTTCCTGCACAGTCATCTGCAGGAACACACGGCGTCCCTCGGGCACAAGGGCGAGACCCTTCTCCACCATCTTGTGGGGAGGAACCTTGTGGATATTCTCGCCGAGGAAGGACACAGAGCCGGTGCGGCTATGCAGCAAGCCGGAAATGGTATTCAGCGTGGTGGACTTGCCGGCGCCGTTGGCACCGATCAGAGTCACGATCTCACCCTCCTCCACGGAGAAGGACACACCCTTGATGGCATGGATGCTGCCATAATAAACGTTGATATCATCAACTTTCAGAATCGTAGACATTCCTTACGCCTCCTTCTGCTTACCAAGGTAAGCCTCGATCACGGCGGGGTCATGCTGGATGTCCTCGGGACCGCCCTTGGCGATGACACGACCGAAGTTCAGCACGCAGATACCCTCGCAGACGTTCATGACGAGGTTCATGTCATGCTCAATCAGCATGATGGCGATGTGGAAGGTATCGCGGATCTTACGGATGGTCTCCATCAGCTCCGCAGTCTCAGAGGGGTTCATGCCGGCTGCAGGCTCATCCAGCAGCAGCAGAGACGGACCGGTCGCGAGGGCACGGACGATCTCCAGACGGCGCTGGGCACCGTAAGGCAGGCTGCCTGCCTGTGCGTTTGCCATGTCCTGCATATCGAACAGCTCCAACAGCTCCAGTGCGCGGGAGTGTGCGGCTCTCTCCTCTTTCCAGTAGGAGGGCAGGCGCAGGATGCCGCTTGCCATGCCGTAATGCAGGGTATGCTCCATACCTGCCTTGACGTTATCTGCCACGGACAGGTTATTGAACAGACGGATATTCTGGAAGGTACGGGCGATACCCGCACGGTTGACCTGCACGGTGTTCATGCTGTGGGTGTCGCGACCATTCAGCAGAATCGTACCGGTGGTGGGCTGATACACCTTGGTCAGCAGGTTAAAGACGGTGGTCTTGCCTGCGCCGTTGGGACCGATGAGACCTGCGATCTCAGTGGGACCGATGGTCAGGTTAAAATTTTCCACTGCCTTCAGACCACCGAAGGTGATACCGAGGTTACGGCAGTCGAGAACGGGCATCTTGCCAACATCACGATCCGGCACCAGTGCGTTGGAAGGAACCGGCACCAGCTTCACACGATTGGGCTTAATATTCATCCCTGCAGATCTCCTTTCTTGGATTTTTTACCGGACAGGGTGAACTTTTCCTTGAGTTCGTCCACCATGGTCTTCAGCTTAGGATTGTTGGTGACGAGCATCACCAGGATCAGCACCACTGCGTACACCAGCATACGATAGTCGGCGTATTCACGCAGCAGCTCCGGCAAAATGGTCAGTGCGGCGGCTGCAATGATAGAGCCACGGATATTGCCCATGCCGCCCAGCACCACGAACACCAGCACCAGAATGGAGGCGTTGAAGTCGAACTTCTTGGCGAGGATGGAGGAGAAGTTCATGGCATAGAGCGCACCTGCCATACCGGCGAGGACAGCAGAGGTCACGAAAGCCATGATCTTGTAACGAACGGGAGAAATACCGATGGACTCCGCAGCGATGCGGTTGTCACGCATCGCCATGATGGAACGACCATGGCGGCTGTTGACGAGGTTCAGCACCACCAGCAGGGTGATCATAATGAGGATGAAGCCTGCAGTGAGACTGGACAGCTTCTGAATACCGACGGCGCCCATGGGACCACGCACCACAACTCTGCCGCCCTCTTCGAGAGCCAGAGCTGCTTCGCTTCTCATACTGACATGGACACCATTTTCATCCACGCCCACATAGAGACACTGAATGATATTGCGGATGATCTCACCGAAGGCGAGGGTGACGATAGCAAGATAGTCACCGCGGAGACGGAGAACCGGCACCACGACGATGAGGCTCACAAGACCTGCCATGATACCGCCGATGAGCATGGAAATGGCAAGGCGGATAGGACCGCTTTCCACGCCGTTTTGCAGCAGCGCGGCGATCACAACGCCGGTGTATGCGCCAACGCTCATAAAGCCCGCATGACCGAGGCTCAGCTCGCCCATGATACCGACGGTCAGGTTCAGCGAAACTGCCATGACAACATACGCGCAGATGGGAACGAGGAAGCCCTGCATGGAGTTGGAAAGCATCCCCGCAGACTTCATAAAGGTCATCGCCACGTAGAAGAGGATGACAATGCCGTAGGTCACGACATTATGACCAAGAGACTTGGTCTTCAGTTTGATCTTCATTTTCTCACTCATAGCTTACACCTTCTCCTGAATGACTTTGCCCAGCAGACCCGTGGGCTTCACCAGCAGCACCACGATCAGCACCGCAAAGACGATGGCGTTGGAAAGCTCGGTGGAAATGTAGGCGTTGCAGAAAATCTCGATAATACCCAGCAGCAGACCACCCACCATGGCACCGGGGATGGAACCGATACCGCCAAAGACGGCTGCGGTAAATGCCTTGATACCGGGCATGGAGCCGGTGGTGGGCATCAGCACCTTATAAGTAGAGCAAAGCAGCACACCTGCCACAGCCGCAAGAGCGGAACCGATGGCGAAGGTCATGGAGATGGTACGGTTGACGTTGATACCCATGAGCTGCGCCGCCCCCTTGTCCTCACTCACTGCACGCATTGCCTTACCCATCTTGGTCTTGTTGGTGAAGATGGTCAGCGCGATCATAGTGACAATGCAGGTCAGCACCGTGATGACAGAAGTGCCGCTGACAGTGATCTGACCGTTCAGAATGGTGAAGGAGGGCAGAGCGATCACTTCGGGGAACACCTTGGCATCACTGCCCCAAATGAGCAGTGCCGCATTCTGCAGGAAGTAGCTGACGCCGATGGCGGTGATCAGCACTGCCAGCTTGGGTGCCTGCCGCAAAGGCTTGTAGGCGAGAGTCTCAATGGTCATGCCCAGCAGCGTACAGACGATAACTGCGAGAATGAGGGCGGGAATCGCACCCAGTCCCAGATTCATCATGGAGACAAAACAGATATAGCCGCCCACCATGATGACGTCACCATGGGCGAAGTTCAGCATCTTGGCGATGCCGTACACCATGGTATAGCCCAGTGCAATGATGGCGTACACACTGCCAAGGCTGATGCCGTTGATGAGATTGGTCAGGATCGATATCATAGAAAATGACACCTGCTTTCTTTCTTTTTCTTACATCACAATTGAATTGAGAGCAAGAAGGGTATGACTCCAACGAATCAGATCCTTCTCGCCCTCATACAGGGCGGGGATGGCTGCCAAATGACAGCCATCCCTTCCGCTGAGTACAAGAGACTTTAATTATAATATGTATTTACTGATTATTCAACAGTAACATATGCGCCGCTTTCAACTCTCACGACCATGGGAGCCTTGGAAACTTCACCATTGGTGCCCCAAGTCATGCCGGAACCGGTCAGACCGTCAACGCTGAAAGAGGAGGAAGTGAACTGAGCCACCATAGCCTCGCAGATATCCTGTGCGGACATATCGGTGGAGCAGCCGGCTGCCTGCCATGCCTCGTAGATCGCATAGATGCAGTCATAACCGTCAGCTGCGAACTGGTTCAGGGTTTCGGTGCCGTACTTGTTGGTGTAGGTCTCAACGAACTTCTGGGTGCGCTCATCGGTAGCGGAAGCGTTGAAGGGGGTCATCAGCATCAGACCTTCAGCGAGGGTAGCATCGAAGCCTTCCATGCCGAGGATACCGTCCATACCGTCACCGCCGAAGAACACGGGAGCATAACCCATGGACTTAGCCTGTGCGAGAACGAGGGATGCGGGGGTGTAGTAGATGGGCATGAAGACCATCTCAGCGCCGTTTGCCTTGCATTCGTTCAGCTGTGCGGAGAAGTCAGTGTTGGAGTCATCGGGGAAGGTGGTCTCTGCCACGATTTCCAGACCGATTTCCTTAGCGTGAGCAACGAATGCCACTGCGATACCTGCGGAGTAAGCGTCACCGTTGTTGTACAGAACGCCAACCTTGGAGACGTTGCCCAGATCCTTAACGAAGTCAGCTGCGGTCACGCCCTGGTTGGGGTCAGTGAAGCAAACCTGGAACACGTTGTCCTTGCCGGCAGTGACGTCGGTGGAGGAAGCGGAGGGGGTCAGCTGGAAGTAACGGTCAGCATAGGTCTCACCGGAAACAGCCACGCAGGAACCGGTGGTGGTGCAGCCATAGAGGACGTGCATGCCCCAGTCCTTCAGGTTGTTGTAAGCATTGACGCCCTTCTCGCCGTCAGCTTCGTCATCCTGGAAGTTCAGCTCGAACTGAACGCCGCCGAGTGCGTTGATCTCGTCAACAGCGATCTGTGCGCCGTTCTTGGTTGCAATGCCGTAAGTAGCAGCAGCGCCGGTCAGAGGACCGATACCACCGATCTTCACAACAGCTGCGCCGGAGGACTCGCCGCCTTCGGATGCGCCGCCATCGTCATTGCCGCCACCGCAGCCTGCGAGACAGCCGACTACCATAACCATAGCCATTACGAGTGCAAATACCTTCTTTTTCATTTTCACAATCTCCTTCTATAAAAATGATAACGAGTTTGTTCCCTGTTATCGGGTTCTCCCGCTCCACAGGTGGAGTTTTCGGTAAACCGAAAAAATATACAAAAGCGACCCCGCCATCGAGCGGAGCCGCTTACTGTAACAAAGGTAAACGATTATGCCCAGCCCTTTGGCTGATTCGATTGTTCACTGATCCCCAGCAGTACAATAATGCCCAGCAAGCCCAGTACCAGCAGAGCGATCATGCTGCGAATCATCATGCTGCTGAAAATAATAATGGACGCCATCATAATGGCGCCCATAATCAGCATAATGGCGTTATTGGAAGGCATAGCGGCGCAAGCGCATGCGGAAGAAGCCTCTGCGAAAGTGGCAGATGCGGTGTTATTATACGCACTGTTACGATACTGCATCATCATGGTAGAGACTCCTTTCTCCCAATTCTTTGTCGCATTAAAGCGTTATCAAATGTTGAACTTATTGTAGGATTCTTTTGGCAAAAAGTCAACTGTCTATGCATCTGCATTTTGAATAAATATCACCAGTGCATACAGCATTTTATGTCACATTCGCACAAAAACAACAAGACCTTGTGGGTCAATCCGCGCTCCCCTCCAATGCCTGCTGCAATTTTTGCAGTGCCCGTTTCTCGATACGGGAGATATAGCTTCTGGAAATTCCGCAGGCTTTTGCGATATCCCGCTGGATCTTCGGCGCTGCGCCGTCCAGCCCGTAGCGCTCGCGAATGATGTAGGCTTCCTGTTCAGTGAGGCAGGTTTTTACCAGTTTGCGCAGCTTCAGGCAATCCTCCTTCTCCTGCAGATCCTCCAGCATGGTGTCCTCCACACCTACAATATCCATCAGCATCAGGGAGTTGCCGTCCTTATCCGTATCAATGGACTCGGACAGGGACACCTCCCCCTGCAGCTTCTTCTGGGCACGAAAATGCATCAGCAGTTCATTTGCTATCCTCTCCCCAATGCGTTTTAGGCTCCGCAAGAGAGTTTTCGTCCTCAAACTCCTCATAATCCACGTCTAAAAAGGCTTCAAGGGGGCCTTCTTCGCTCTCTTCGTCATCCATGTGACCAATGCGATCCACCATATCAGGGAACTCGATCTCGCCCTCATCTGCACCAAACAACACCACACGGGCATTCACTCCGTCCCAAATCACCTTGCGAACGACGGTCCTGATGGCTGCCCGTTTTTCTTCAATGGACATATCATCGATGCTGGCGCGGAACATGGAAAGCATCTGCCGCAGCAAATCAAACTCTGCATCATTGAGCGCATCGACATTGATCAGCCCTTCCAGCTCATGGATGCGGTTCTCCACATCCCGGTTGATCTGCGTCAGTTCCTCAATGCGACCGAGAACATGAGGTCTTGCAATGGAGTCACCCACCATACTCAAAGAATCGATCAAGCCATTGATCTTTTTTGTATTCTCTGCATATTCTGCTCTGAGTTCATCCATCTGGGTTTTATACTGTTCCCGATTGCCGGTATAGAATTGTCTGCTCTTTTCCAACTGGGTAATGAAGCTGCTGTCGTGCTCCAACAAGGACTTAATCTGCTCAATGATCGATGCATCCAAAATATTGCCGTTGGCATTGCGTCGATTGCACCGTTCCCGCTTACTGCGTTCCTTCATCTTACATACATAGGTGTAGATCGGTTCTCCGTCAGCGGTCTTGCGCTGGGACAGCTTGGGGTACATTCTTTCGCCGCAGGAACAGAACAGGAGCCCGGTCAGCAGGGCTTCGTTGTTTCGGGGCTTGCGGTATGCCTTGGACTTGTTTCTCTCCAGCGATTCCTGTACCTTGATCCACTGTTTAGAAGGAACCAAGCCCGGATGCTGACCAATGGCAATGATCCAGTCACTCACAGGAAGCAGGATGGTCGTTCTTCCCTTCTCCTGATCGGTGCGGTTATACACCATCATGCCACAGGTTCCGTCAAAGGCTTCTTTTGGGAAACACACGTCCGCTTCCCTCTCCATGAAGTACCGGTAAGCATCCTCGTCTGCCGCCATATAAACCGGGTTCTGCAAAATTCCTTTGATGGCAAAGCGGGTAAAGTCCTTCCCCTGCTTGGTCTTTATTCTGCGGCGAAGCAGCTCCGCTTCCACAGCGGTCAAAGAATCCGTTTCGGTGTAGAGATCAAAAATCAGCTTGGGGATCTCCGCTTCCTCCGGGATCGGAACGAGCTTAAAGGACTTTCTGGTTTTGCCATCCACCGTCACCTTACTGACAGCTTCTGACTTGAATCCCGTAGGGGCAGTGCCTCCCAGCCAGCGCCCCGTCTTTGCCAGCTCATGCATGTTATCCCGAATACGCTCAGCGATGGTTTCACGCTCCAGTTGAGAGAACACAGAGATGATGTACATCATGGCTCTGCCCATCGGGGTGCTCGTATCGAACTGTTCACGGATGGACACAAAGGATACGTCCAACTTCGTCAATTCGTCGATCAATCCGGTGAAGTCACTGATATTTCGACTGATTCTGTCCAAACGATAGACTACAATAGCCTTGAACTTCCGCTTTCGCACATCTGCCATCATCCGCTGAAAATCGGGTCGTTTCAGATTGCCGCCGGAGAATCCCTCATCCTCAAACACCACGCAGCGATCCACATATTCCTCGCCAAACATATTTCGGACATACTCTTTGCAAAGTTCCACCTGATTGCCGATACTCTCACCCTTACCGGTGAACTTGGATTTACGGGAATAGATTGCGATCATGTCTTCATTTCTTTTCATCCGTTTCTCCTTTCTTCGATATGTGATATTGTTTACTCTATTATATCACATGGTAACTATCATGTAAACGGTAGGGCAAAATCTACAGCAAGCTTGACAAAACCTCCGATTCCTATAATGAGAATCGGAGGTTTTCATAAATCATACTCGTTATCAATCAGACCTCTATCCTGTCCCCCATCCCCAATATTGATACAGGGGACACCTTGCTTCCTTACGTATTTCATAGTTTGCCATGCGCCACCGCTTGCATGCTGGATGCAGAATACCACCAAATCCGATCTGTCCACCATTGCCCGGTTTCGGGTCTGGTGGGCATTTTTGTAGTGGCACCCCGCAGCAGCTTCGCACACTTCGATTTCATCGTAATAGTCCCGGAAGGATTCTTCATTGTCCCGGAACTCAGCGGTGAGATAGGGCAACACCCACACAAGGGCACTGTTATCATCTCGTACAGTATGCTTACACCGCCGTATGGTCGAAGAAACGATCTGATCAAAATCTCCGTCTCTGCCAACCAAAAACTCAACATATTCCTGTTCTCGCAGCAAAGTCCGTACCAGCTGTTCCACTTTGTTTGCAATATCTATCGAGTTTCCAACCACGCGATGCCCAAAGAAGCTGACCGTATAAGTGTTCATCTTTCGTCCCCCGCAAATGCACCCAACCTTTGCCTTATTATATATAAACATTTACTCAAAGTAAATATTTCAACACTTTTAGTAAGTTATACTTTTGTTAATTACTTGGTAGCATATTAGCGGGAGGTGGGACAATGCGTACTGAGTACCCCGAAAGATATGTTACCATGGGTTTGAAGATCGCCTACTATCGCAAGAAGGCTGGATTCACACAGGAAGTTTTCGCAGAGAAGATTGGCAAAAGCGTAAACTTCTTGAGCCAAGTTGAAGGCACCGGAACGGTCAGAGGTGTTTCACTGGAAACGCTGTTCAAAATCGCAGACGTTCTTGGGATTCCTCCCTCAAAGCTTTTGGAAAATGATTAATCCGTATATGATTTAATGCGTCCCATGGTGGGACGCATTATCTTTTACCTTTCATGTCTCCGGTCAGACTGCTCTTTTCGGGGCTTCACCTCTTGTCTGACAGATGTTTTTTCCACCAAAGGTTTCAACCGTTTTTCGTCATCCCTGAGTAGGCTTTCCACATCCCGCTCCGCATCCATCATGGTCATTGCACGGTACTGCTTTCCATAAACCTGCTGAATTTTGGATTTGGCATCCTGAGTGTTTGACTTTCGCAGAAGCTGTCGCTGATTCTGAAGCTCGGACTTATCCACAGTTTCCGCTTCCTGCGTCAGGTCGTGGAACTGACGCAGCGCCCCGTCCAGTTCTGCTTGGTATTTTGTTTCTGCCTGCTCCAAGCGCTGCAGGGAGCTTTCCATGGATGTCACCCACTGTTTTACCTCCTTCATGCCGTCATCATTCGTCTTGTCGAAGCGGCTGAGAATCATAGCTTTTTCGCTGCGCAGTTCCTCAATATCCTCGGATAGCTGAGCAATCCGCTTTGCCAGTTCCCGCTGCTTCAGAATATTCAGTACAGAGGTTGCTTTCTTTTCATCCAGCAGTCCCTTCCGCTCCCGGCTTAAAGTTTTGATTTGACCCACAATGTCAGAATACTGCCGGAGCACCGGCTTTACACCTGCCAGTTTTTCTCTCATACTGCTCCGACCAAATCGCGCGTACAGGATTTGATACCGGAAAATCAGCATATTTCGACGCACCGTTTCCATTGCTTCCGCAAGGGCAAACACCGTATTCCTAAGCGCCTCTGCGATTTTTTCATGGATACTTCGCAGTTCCCGCAGCAGCTTGTTATCTGCCTTGATCTGTCGGTTCAGTTCGCAGCGATCTGCTATGAAGCCTTGCTCCTCCATAGCCCTCGCGGTCACGCCCTCATGAATGGTGGGTTGCTCCAAAATACCACGCGCTGCATGGCTGCAGTGGTCGATGCGCTCATCATGTCCGTATCGCTCCAAATAGCGATTGGTCACATCTGCCCAGGCCGAACGCCACAGCACCAACTGCTCGTCGCTGTTCCACCGGGCGGCAATGGGATTCTGCCGTCCAAAGCGGGTACTCTTTGGTGTCTTGGATGCCCGTTCATATCCCGCCGCTTCCGCCGCAGAGGGTGTCATATATTCCTTTTTCCTTCCCACCTTGTATTGGTACTGTTTCTCCCAGCCTTCTTTTTGAGCTTGCTTGAACTCCGCTCCGGTGAAGCCCATTTCCACACCATCACGGATGCATAGATATTCTTTTTCTGTCTTGTATTGCCACTGTCCGTTTTCAGCCAGCGGCCGTACCGTCACCATGATATGAGCATGAGGGTTATACCCATCTGTATCGTGGATACACACATCGGCACACATCCCATCTGAGACAAGCTGATCTTTGACAAATTTCGTCAGTAGACTCTCCCATTCCGTTTTCCCCATCTCAATAGGCAACGCCACGACGAACTCTCGTGCCAATCGACTGTCCTTGGTTTTCTCGGCTTCCTCTACGGCATTCCAAAGTGTACCACGGTCCGACCACTCGGCTGGCGCATATTCCGGGAGGAAGATCCGCTGCCAGACAAGTCCTCGTTTTCTGGTGTAGTCGTGCTTCACTCCATCGTAGTCATTCAGGATTTGGGAGCAACTCATGTATGCCGCCGCAGCTACGGCTGATCGCCCTGTACCCCGACTGATCACCTTCGCTTCCAAATGATAAATCGCCATTCGCTCTCACCGTCCTTCGCAAAGTTTCTGTTTCTCTTTTCAAAGAGAAAGTGACGCTCAGTCTCACTGAGGGTCATTCCGCAAACAAAGCTGCCTGTGATAGATTTGTTTGCGGAAATAAACGCACGGTTGCCGCAGGCAATATCACCGCCGAGCTGGGGTCCCCGCAAAGTTGCAAACTTTGTGGGGAGAGGAGGAGCAAGGGAGCGCGTGCAGTTTTCGCCGCAAGGAGGAAACGGAACAAAGTGGACTTTGCGACGACGAGGTGGTGAGTAAGTGCGCCCTTCGGGAGGGACTTCGTCCTTCCTCAGCCTCCGTTATTCGTGTTCTCCACCCTCAACCGCTGTTCCAAAATCGTCTTCAACGCTTCCAGCTCCATAAATTTCGCTTGGGGAAATACGCTTTCCAAAATCGCCCCTTCCTGAATGAGCCTTCGGGTTCTGGCACTGCGTTCCTTCTTTCGGTTTCGTGCCCTGGCTTCTTCCATACGGTGTTTTGCCTGCTGCAATTTCTTTGTCTGCTCCGTCATGTTCTCACCTCCCCAACAGTTGCTTCGCTCTTGCCATGTTTGCGTTCGTGTTTAAGTTCCGAATATTTTGATCGTTTACCCGGATCGGTGTGCATCGTTCCAGCACCCGATCATAGATTCTTGCCCTCGCAAGATCAGCCGGGTTCTTCAGTTCTTCCATCGTCAAGTTTGTGGTCACGATCATGGGAAGCTGACTGCGGTACCGACTGTCGATGATGTGGAAGACCTGCTCTCTCGCAAACTCCGAGTTTCGCTCCACACCCAGATCATCGATGATCAGCAGCGGAAAGGAATGGAAGCTATCCACATACGCGTTTCGGTCCCCGGAATACATATCCGTCAGCCTGTTCAGCAGTCTTGCGAAGTTTGTCATCATCACCGGCACCCCTTTGTCAAGCAGCGCATTGGCGATGCACCCGGCAAGAAAGCTTTTGCCTGTTCCCACATCTCCCCACAGGAGCAGACCCATGGAGTTCTTTTGGAACTCACTCCAGTTCTCTACGAAGCGCTTTGCCATGTTCATCTGTTTGGGGTTGTACCCCAAGTCATTTTCAAAGGTATGCTTTCGCAGCTCTGGGTCAGGCAAACCCACGCTTCGGTTTTTTGCCACTCTGCTCAGGAACTCCCGTTGCTTCCGTTCCTTCTCCCGCTGCTCATACGCCTCCGCTTCACAGGCACACATACACCTAGGTTCAAAGAGTCTATCCGGCAGCTCAAACCGTTTCTGCCGCGCTGTCCTGCATCGACTGCAGTAGATCAGCTTTGTCTCTTCGTCCAAATATTCATCCTCCCGGAGCTGTACCGGTCGGAGAAAATTCTCCAAGCTCACGGAGATCGATTTCACAAACTGTCCCCCTCCTCATAGTCATAATTTCTCATAGGTTTCTCACTCATTTTTCTTTGCTTATTACTTGCAGATCGTTTCTTGTCTGTCTGCGGCTCAAAGCTCGTCCATTCGGCGGGACAGTTTTCTGTCTGCACCTTTACATAGATTTTGCTGGGCAGTCCTGCTCCCTGCCGCTGTCGGCAGATGATTTCCTTTTGTTCCAACACCGCCAGTGCATTTTTCACCGTCATCTCGCTTTTGCCGCTGACCGCCGCCAGTGATTTGATCGTGTAGTAGATGAACACATAACCCGTTTCATCTTCCCAGCCATCATTTTTCATTGACAGCCTCGCCCGATCCAGCAGCAGTACATAGATCAGCTTCGCTGTTTCGCTGATATCCATCGTCAGCAAAAATCTCGGATATGCCATATAGGGTGAAATTCGGCTGTCTCTGCGCAAAAGGCAGGGCATGTGCTCACCTCCATTCCCATAAAAATCAGTCTCCTTTGATGGATCTGCCGTGGGGGTTCCCCCCTGCACCGAAATCGTATCAAAAAGAGGTGGTTTCTACATTGAACGGCAATTGAGCACAAAATGACAAAACGGCGCACCGAAATGGTGCGCCGTCAAAAAGCATATTTCCTTTAGTTCGTCCATATCGTCTGCGCGATCCGAATAACAAACACGCCGTCTTTCGCACTGTACTCGCAGGTCGCACCGTACTTCTCACAGTAGGCGGCGATGGAGCGAGTGCCAATGCCGTGCATGGCACTGTCTGCAACAGGGCGATTATTTTCATCGAAGCGCGCTTCGCCGGAATAGGGATTGGAAACATAGAACATCAGCTGCGGCTGGCAGATGCACCGGCAGCGAATCACCCGGTGCTCCTGCGGGAGATTGCTGACCGCATGGATCGCATTTTCCAACGCATTGGCAAAGACCGTGGACAGTTCAACAGCATTGACCGGAATATCAGCAGGAATATCAATGTCTGCTTCGACTTTGATCCCTTTCGCCTCTGCCCGCTGGAAATAGGCGGAAAATACGGCATCCAATACCGGATGCAGGCACCAATGTCTGCTTTTCGTACCGTTCAGCGTTTCCTGCGATGCCTCAATATAATCCTGCGCCTCATGGATCTCGCCGCTCTCCAGCATCGTCTTGATGACTTGCAACTGATGGTGCAGGTCATGGCGATGGATGGAGATTTGATTTTCCGCTTCCAAGGTTTGTTCAATACGCTGCTTCAGCATTGCAGTTTGCACCTGTAAAAGCTGTTCCTTCTGCTTTGTTTCGTGGAGTTCCTGCTGCCGGAACAATGTTGTCAGGATATTCCAGTAGATCAGCGGCATCAGAGCCATGACCAGCAGCAGAGCAGGCAACTCCTCCAAACGGTTCTGAATGACAGTGGGATAGCTGGACATGACCACCAGGATCACATAAAACAGCAGTGTGATGGCGGCGAACCCGCCCCAGCCTTTCTGCACTGCATTCTGAAGGACGAGATAGGGCTTACGAAGCCATTTGATAACTACGAACTCCAGCACCGGCCAGACGATTAGCCGCAGAATAAACAGCACCCAGAAATCGGGCAGTCCAATGGCATCGTCGATCAGGCGGGTGATGCAGATGATCTCCAGAGAGATCGTGTCCGACAGGCAGAAGGTGAACAGCAGCCGTCCGTTGCGGTGCTTTGCCATAAGCATAAAGAAAATGAGGCTGGGGATGGTGCAGTTAAACAGTACCAACTGTCCCGCCAGTTCGTTGCCGAAGTGCACGAAAAACCATGCGTTGTAAGCGGCCAGCGGCCCCATCAGAGCAATGGTAAGGATCAGAGCCTTTTTCTTTGGCAGGCGGGGCTCATATAAAAGTGCGTTCAGCACAAATACGTGGATCAATGACCACACAGTTGACCAATCCAGTAAAGTCACAGTTGATGCCCTCCCTCCAGCCAGTAGTGTATCCACGCCGTATTTAGCTCGGCGGC